>NZ_OMPF01000002.1:0-1063 GCF_900312735.1 Aquimarina sp. AU119
CAATGCGCAGAAAAATCGAAAAGCACGGTAACATTTTGTCCTGCTACGACACATATATTAAACGTTAGGCAACATAAAAACAAACGATATTGACAAATAGAAAAACTAATTTCAAAACCATTTGGCAAAGAGCTAAAATAAGACCAGTTTTACTACTCTTTGCATTTCAAGGAATGGCATTTGCATTACTTCTTTTTCTTCCGATGGGGTTAATGATGAATTCATTAGGAAATAGTTTCCCATTTGTTGAAAACGCTGAAAAAATTCAATCGGATGGAATAAAAGTAAATGCCACTCTAACTGGAATTAAAGAAATTGATAACATAACTATCAATGGAAATAATCCACAAGTTTTGACTTATGAATTTGATAACAACGGACAGAAAACAGAATCAAAATTTAGTGTTTTTGAGCCAGAAAAAACTGATAATTTAAAAACAGGAGATATAATCTCAATTAAACATTTAAACGGAGAATCAATACCTACAGAATTTGGGCAATATTCGTTTAGTGTGGATTTTATGTATTACATAACTGGAGTTGTTCTTTTAATTGGGCTAATTCTTTGCTATCTTTTATACTCACGAATAAATAAAGAAATCTCATTATATAAAACAGGTAGAATTATGGAGGGGAAAATAGTTTCAATAAACCATAATAAAGGTTTTACATTTTCGAAATTTGGTTCGTCAATGGATGTGCACTATGAATATGGAAATAACGTTGCGAAATCAAGGACTAATAATTTGGCTTTGACAAATAACAAATCAATCGGAGATTCAATTAAAATTTTGGTTTCACAAGACGGAAACTCATCTTGTATATATCCAGAATTGATTGCTAAAACCAATGGTTGGAAAGAAAATTACGTTGCCTAACAATGTATAAGAAAACATAGGGGTTTTAGACTTAACCAAAAGATCTTGAATTATTTGTAAAATCGCCAAATATAAAATTTGGCGTTTATGAGAAAAAATATAAAAGTAAAATATTTATATTTGGCTTAGTACCAATCCAAAACGTATTGCTTATCACCCACCCTACGTTTCTTATAATAGACGTT
>NZ_OMPF01000021.1:0-257293 GCF_900312735.1 Aquimarina sp. AU119
TTTTTGTAATCACTAAAGCAATCTTCATCGCTAGTAATTCCTGTGGATACATAAGGAATCGAACCTTATAAATGTCGTAAAAAACACCCTACTCCTGTACTATCTCTAAACTTATGAACTTCGCTCTGTTTCTGTAAGCGGGTGCAAATATACAACCCTTTTTTATTCTACAAAGCTTTTTTTAATTTATTTTTGAAAAGTTTTTCTAAACCCTAAATCCAATAAAAAAACCCAAAAACATAACCGCTCTGAGCGGGCGCAAACATACAACCCTTTTTTATTATATCATGAAATTTATTAAGAAAATTTAAAACATCTTAAACCCCCCTAAAAAAATAAACCAAACCTCAATGAACTAAACAAAACAATACCCCGTTTTGCGGGTGCAAATATAGAACCCTTTTTCTTTATGACAACACATTTTCATAACTATTTTAAAACTTTTTTTTAACAGTCTGATAAACTATAACTTATGAGCACAAAAAAAGCTTTATCCCATATCATAAATAATTATAGGCAGCTTTAGTATATATAATGAAGTCAGATCAAATTTAACCTTCACCCCTCTTTATAGTAGTCATCTCACATAATCAAAAGAATTCATCAATTAAATATGTCTTATATATTGTATGAGTTTTATTATCGTATTATCTTTGCCCCTTTAATTAGAAAAACATGATCAAGATTACGTTACCAGACGGTTCGGTTAGAGAATATAATAGCGGTGTTACTGCTATGGATATCGCAAAAGATATTAGTGAAGGTTTTGCAAGAAATGTAATTTCTGCAAAGTTTAACGGAACTACTATTGAAACCACTACCCAATTAACCACAGATGGTAACCTTATATTATTTACGTGGAGAGATGACGAAGGCAAGACAGCGTTTAGACACTCTACATCTCATGTTTTAGCCCAAGCCCTTGAAGAACTATACCCTGGAGTTAAGCTATCTATTGGTCCTGCAATTGATAATGGATTTTATTATGACGTTGATCTAGGGGATAAAACAATCTCTGAAAAAGATTTCAAGACTATTGAAGATAAAATGCTCGAAATCGCAAGAGGCAAGCATAACTTCAAAATGAGAGCTGTTTCAAAGGCTGATGCTTTAGCCAAATACAAAGAGGAAGGAAATGAGTATAAAGTTGAACTGATTGAAAACCTTGAAGATGGAACAATTACATTTTGTGATCATGATACTTTTACTGATTTATGTCGAGGAGGCCATATTCCTAACACAGGAATTATCAAAGCCGTAAAGATCATGAGTGTTGCCGGCGCATATTGGAGAGGAGATGAAAATAATAAACAACTAACACGAGTTTACGGAACATCTTTTCCTAAACAAAAGGAATTAAAAGAATATCTAGAATTACTAGAAGAAGCAAAAAAACGTGATCATAGAAAATTAGGTAAAGAACTAGGGCTTTTCACTTTTTCTCAAAAAGTGGGTCAAGGACTACCTCTTTGGCTTCCAAAAGGAGCTGCTTTACGAGATCGTTTAGAGCAATTTTTGAAAAAAGCTCAAAAAAAGGCTGGATATGAAATGGTAGTTACTCCACACATTGGTCAAAAAGAGCTATATGTAACTTCTGGTCATTATGCTAAATATGGAGAAGATAGCTTTCAACCTATAAATACTCCTGCTGAAAGTGAAGAATTTCTATTAAAACCCATGAATTGCCCTCACCATTGTGAAATATACAATAGCGAACCGTGGTCATATAGAGATTTACCTAAGCGATATGCCGAGTTTGGCACCGTATATAGATATGAACAAAGTGGTGAACTTCATGGTTTAACTCGCGTAAGAGGATTTACCCAGGATGATGCTCATATCTTTTGTACTCCAGACCAATTAGATAATGAATTTAAAAAAGTAATTGATTTAGTTTTATATGTTTTTGGTTCTTTAGGTTTCGAAAATTTTACAGCCCAAGTATCTGTTAGGGATTTAGAAAATCCCGATAAATATATTGGTGATGTAGCAAATTGGGAAAAAGCTGAAAATGCTATTATCAATGCTGCAAAAGACAAAGGTCTTAATTATATAATAGAAAGTGGTGAGGCAGCCTTCTATGGTCCCAAACTAGACTTCATGGTCAAAGATGCTTTAGGAAGAAGCTGGCAACTTGGAACTATTCAGGTAGATTATAACTTACCAGAACGTTTTGAACTTACATATAAAGGTAGCGACAACGAATTACATAGACCAATAATGATCCATAGAGCTCCTTTTGGTAGTCTGGAAAGATTTATCGCAATCTTATTAGAACATACGGGAGGTAATTTCCCATTATGGCTCATGCCAGAACAGGCTATTATACTCTCTATCAGCGAGAAATATGAAAAATACTCTGAAAAAGTTTTAAATTTGTTAGAAAATGACGAAATTCGCGCCCTCTCGGATCATAGAAATGAAACGATTGGCAAAAAGATCAGAGAAGCTGAAATGAATAAATTTCCTTATATTATAATCGTAGGGGAACAAGAAGAAAAAGATAATACAATTTCTGTTCGAAAACATGGAGGAGAAGATTTAGGAGCAATACCTATTGAAGAATTCTCTAAATTAGTAACCGAAGAAATTAACAAAACTTTAAAACCGTTTAACGGATAACGAATACTAAAAATTAAGTTTAACTAAAATTATTAAGTCATAGCAATTAGAAGAAGAAGGTCTCAAAAACCACTAAGAGTAATTAAAGAAGATGCTCACAGAATCAACCATAAAATTCGTGTTGATGAAGTGCGTCTTGTAGGTGACAATATAGAAGTTGGTGTATACCCAACAAAAAAAGCTTTACAACTTGCCGAAGAGCAAGAACTCGACCTTGTAGAGATTTCACCTAAAGCCGTACCCCCCGTTTGTAAAATAATGGATTACAAAAAATTCCTTTATGAACAAAAGAAAAGAGACAAAGCCTTAAAATCAAAGGCCACTAAAGTTGTTATTAAAGAAATTAGATTTGGCCCCAATACAGATGAACATGATTATGAGTTCAAGAAAAAACATGCCATTAAATTCCTAAGCGAAGGAGCTAAATTAAAGGCTTATGTATTTTTCAAAGGACGTTCTATCATATATAAAGATCAAGGACAAATCTTACTTCTTAGGCTTGCACAAGAATTAGAAGAATATGGTAAGGTTGAGCAAATGCCAAAACTAGAAGGTAAGCGAATGATAATGTTCATTGCGCCAAAAAAATAAACAAATTCCTAACAAAAAGGAAATTGTAATAATATTAAGTGAGATTATTAAAACAAGGATACAATGCCTAAAATGAAAACAAAATCCAGTGCTAAAAAGCGATTTAAGCTTACCGGTACTGGTAAAATTAAAAGAAAGCATGCGTTTAAGAGTCATATCTTGACAAAAAAATCTAAAAAACGTAAGCTTGCTTTGACGCACTCAACATTAGTGCACAAAAGCGATGAAAATAGTATTAAAGAGCAATTACGATTGAAGTAATCGCTTTTTAATAAGGTTGAAATTAATATAAACCAAGGAGTTAGGCCAATAGTAATAAACTCTCTAATACAGATGTAACTACTATAAAACAAAAGAGTCGAATATCGACCGCCTACTACTAAAAAATTTAAATTATGCCAAGATCAGTAAATTCCGTTGCAAAAAGAGCTAGAAGAAAAAAAGTTCTTAAGCAAGCAAAAGGTTACTTCGGACGTCGTAAGAATGTCTGGACTGTAGCAAAAAATGCGGTTGACAAAGCGATGCAATATTCGTATAGAGACCGTAGAAACAAAAAGAGAACTTTCCGTGCTTTATGGATCACCCGTATTAATGCTGGTGCTAGATTACATGGAATGTCTTATTCTCAATTTATGGGACAAGTAAAAGCTAATAATATCGAATTAAACCGTAAGGTTCTTGCAGATTTAGCGATGAACAACCCTGAAGCTTTTCAAGCAATTGTAGAAAAAGTAAAATAACTCTTTTAGTAAAAACAATACAATCTCACTTATAAAAAAACCCTGCTATATAGCAGGGTTTTTTGTTCTATTTAGTTTTTACAAAAATGCATTTTGTCGATAAAACAAGTACTTTAACTATAAAAAGGGATACTAATCAGTATTTTTTCATTACTTTTAAGAAAACTCGACATATATGAAAAAAGCTTACTTTTTACTTACATTCGTTTTATTTTCTAGTAGCCAACAATTGTTAGCACAGGATCATACTGGACACTCAGATAGTGATATGGGTGCAGAACAGATTTTTGGTCTTCTCGAAATGCCATTCCTTGCCATTGCTTTGGTTTTTAGCTTCTTAACAGCAACACGATTAAAGGGAGGAAAATTTGGATCAGGAATGACACTATTAGCATGGGGATTTGTAGTAATGGCTCTTGGACATCTTCATATGCAAATAGCTCATATTTTTAATTATAATATTTTTAAAAATATATTTGGAGATACGGCGGGTAATTATATCTGGTTTATTGCTCTTATTCTTACATGGGGGTTATCTGCATTGGGTTTTTATAAAATATATAAAGCCAGTAAAATATGACCTTAGATGATCCCTAATTGGTTTAAAAGAATATTTCGCCCCAAGAAAGCTTATCCTTCAAAAAACCAAGAAGAACAGAAAATTATAGATCTTATTGATTTTCTATGGAATGAGGTTGATATACATGCAAACGCCTCTAACTTAAAAACAAAGGTTAAAGCTTATAAAGGACTATCTCTCACCAAAAAGATTGAGTCCCTACCCGAGGTATATTTATTTCTCGAAGAACATCTTACCGAAAAAAACACAATAAAACTTGCCAGTAAACATTTTATAAGAAATCAGGTTGCCGAGCAACATGCTCCTCTATTTAAATACAAAAATTTCAAATTAATATTTGATCCACTAAAGGAACAAGAATTAATATTATGTAAAGTTTTTCTCTCGAACGTACTAAAGAAATCTTCAGAACTGGTCGGCAACTATAATGATCAAAAAATCCAGCAAATAAAACAATATCTAGACACCGAATATGATTTTAATTCTATTGATCTGATCAAAGAAAGAAAAAAGCTACTAGAATACTCCAATCAAATATTTTTTAGAATAAAAAATAGTTTAGGGATAAATGCTATTACAAACATCTACCTCATTATCTATAAAAAGCATTTTCAATCCTATCATTTACTAGAATCCTTCACCGCTACTCTTAATGTTATCCCAGAAGAAATTCTTTCAAAAGATCTTATTAATTTCCCAAGCAAACAACAAATGCATAAGATGCTGCAAAAGCAGCTATACAGCTTAGAAGAAATAAACGAGAGACTGACCAAAGAAATTGTTGAAAGAAAAAAAGTAGAAGAAGAACTAAAATACAGTGAACACTTAAAAACAACTATTCTAGAAACTGCTATGGATGCCGTAATCCTAGTAAACAGTATAGGAACAGTATTAAACTGGAATAAACAAGCTGAAATAATTTTAGAGTTAAAAAAAGAAGAAACTATAGGTAAGAATTTGTATTCTTTGGTACCCAGAAAATTAAGACACCAATTAAAAACCAGTTTTAGCAATTATATACAAACAGGAGAAGATGAACTCATAAATAAAAGAGTAGAGACCTCTATTAACAGAAGAGATGGCTCTATTGTTTATATCGAACTTACTATTATTGCTATTAAAACTAAAAACGATTATCTTTTTAATGCTTTCTTTAGGGATATAACCAATAGAAAAATTATAGATAATGAAATTAGAGAAGCAAAAGTAATAGCAGAGAAATCTGCAAAAGCAAAATCTGTATTTTTATCTAATATGAGTCATGAAATCAGAACACCACTTAATGTGATTCTGGGACTTACAGGTATTTTACAAAAAAGTAATTTTAGTACTCCACAAATCGATAGAAAAAACCTAGATGGCATACAATTTTCTGCTGAAAATCTTTTGATTCTTATTAATGATATTCTTGATTTTTCTAAAATTGAAGCAGGAAAACTAACATTACACAATACCGATTTTAATGTTCGAGAACTCATTACTAATATCTCTCGAGGTTTTAGAATAAAAGCAGATGAAAAAGGACTAAAGTATATTATGCATATTGATTCTTCAGTACCTAAATTCATTATTGGAGATCAACTTAGGTTAAATCAAATTTTAATTAACCTATTGGGTAACGCAATAAAATTTACCCAAAAAGGAGAAATAATAATTCAAGTACAAACAGAAGAAGTTATTGAAACTCATATTACTATTAATTTTTCTGTAAAAGATACTGGAGTAGGCATACCAAAAAACAAACTAAAGAATATTTTTGAAAGTTTTTATCAAGTCCATAAACCTGGCAAAAACAAGATAGAAGGAACTGGTCTTGGTTTATCAATTTCTAAACAACTTATAGAACTACAAGGGGGAACTCTCAAGGCCGAAAGCCAACCCGGAAAAGGTTCTTCCTTTAATTTTTCTATTACTTATGCTAAAAGCAGTTATAGATCTTCAGAAAACGAAAAACTAACCACACAAGCTGAAAATAAGCGCAGTTTATCAGGAATGAAAGTTCTTGTAGTCGAAGATAATAAAATGAATCAATTTTTTATGAGGCAATTATTTTCTAACTGGAACATCAAAGCAGATATTGCTGATAATGGAAAAATTGCTTTGGAAAAATTAGAAGAATCTATTTATGATCTTATACTAATGGACATGCATATGCCAGTCATGGATGGTCCCGAAACAACAGAAATCATACGAAAATCAAGCAATAACAGGATTAACCAATTACCAATAGTGGCATGCTCTGCAGATGTATTTCCAGAATCAAAAAAGAAAGCAATCGAATCTGGAATGAATTTTTACTTAACTAAACCATTAAGTGAGGAAGCTCTAGAAGAAATACTCTTTAGCTTACAATCCAACATAAAAAATAAAACTTCTTTTCATACTGATGCTAATCCCATAGCTGACAACAAAAAGTTCTGCGATTTATCTTTCCTGAAAAAAACTTTTGACGACGATAAAGAAATTATCAAAAGTGTGCTTCAGATATTTATAGAAGAAACTCCTGAAGAATATAAAAAATTAAAAGAGGCTATTGAAAACAAAAATATAAACGTAATAAAAGGAATTGCTCATAAACTTAAATCAAGTTTTAAAACTATTGGGTTACAAAAAGAAACCAGTATTCTAGAAGACATAGAACGTTCTTCGAAAGAAAAATTAGAATTCTCTCTGCTTTTAAAACTATTTCAGGATTTAGATGAATACTACCCAAAAATCATCAAGGAAGTCCAGCAATACATAAACGATCCAACTTCTTTAAATACCTGAAAAAAGAAAACATTTTTTCCTGCCTATTACTATCTTTGCATTTATGCAAAATCAAATAAAAAGCTTGCAGAATGATAAAGTAAAATTTCTCAATCAACTTAAAGAAAAGGCACGAGTTCGTCGGAGAGAAAAACTTTTTATCATTGAAGGTAAGCGTGAAATTACTCTAGCAATACAAGGCGGCTATACTATTACCCAATTATATTATTGTTCTTCTATTATTACCTATAAAGAGGTTTCATTGCTAGCCAAAACTTATAGCAATCAAATTGAGTTATTCGAGATTACATCAGAAATATATCAAAAGCTAGCTTACCGAGCAACGACAGAAGGGGTCTTGGCCGTTGTAGTATCCAAGAATACAGATATAAACAAATTGACTTTACCTTCTAAAAACCCTCTTATTTTGGTAGCAGAAGCTCCTGAAAAACCAGGCAATATAGGAGCACTGCTTCGTACTGCTGACGCTGCTCAATTAGATGCTGTTCTCATTGCCAATCCAAAAACTGATCTTTACAATCCTAATATCATACGATCCAGTGTAGGATGTCTGTTTACTAATACAATTGCCACAGGATCAACAGTTGATATCATAAATTTCCTAAAAAAAGAACAAGTGAATATCTATGGCGCAGCATTACAAGCATCTGTAAATTATAATACATTAGATTACACCAAGCCCACTGCAATTGTTGTTGGCACTGAGGCTACTGGCATGAGCGATCTGTTTTTAGAAAATACCACTCAAAATATTATTATTCCTATGAATGGTGTAATAGACTCAATGAACGTTTCTGTAGCCGCCGGGATTTTGATTTTTGAAGCAAAACGTCAACGGGGCTTTACAAACTAAAAGATTTAATATTATATTAAAAATAAATTAAAATTCATTACCTTACGAATTCTTACATGTCCCAAATGTTTGAACTCTAATTTGCTATAAACCGATGACCCCTTATTACCTATTTTACTTACTGATAGCCATCATTGTAATTGTTTTCTTAATAGATTCTCTATTAGATATACTTAATGCCAGACATTACAATAATGAAATCCCTAAAGAACTTTTAGACGTATACCCAGAAGAAGAATATGAAAAATCTATAGCATACAAGAAAGCAAATTATAAATTCAAACTAGTTTCTTCTACTGTATCCTTAATTATAATGCTTTTATTTTTCTTCTTAGACGGTTTTGCTTGGGTAGATACTATATCAAGAAGCATTTCTAATAACTCTATTATTATAGGACTTCTTTTTTTTGGAATTATTATGATTGGTAGTGACATTCTATCTACACCTGCTGTCTATTATAAAATTTTTGTAATTGAAGAAAAATTTGGTTTTAATAAAACAACTATAAAAACCTTTTTTATTGATAAGATAAAAAGCATGATCATGATGATTGTTGTGGGTGGAGGACTACTAGCATTAATTATATGGTTTTATGAATTAACAGGAAGGTCATTCTGGATATATGCCTGGACATTAGTATCTATTTTTACATTAGCAATGAATATGTTCTACGCTAAACTTATTGTACCTATATTTAACAAACAGACTCCTTTAGAACCGGGAGAACTTAGAGATACGATTGAAGCTTATTCAAAAAAAGTGGGATTTCAATTAAAAGATATTTTTGTGATTGATGGTTCTAAGAGAAGTACCAAGGCAAATGCTTATTTTTCTGGTTTTGGTAGTGAAAAAAGAATTACTCTTTATGATACATTAATTAAAGATTTAAATAATGAAGAAATCGTTGCTGTACTTGCTCATGAGGTAGGTCATTATAAAAAAAGGCATGTAATCGTTAATTTACTATTATCTATAGCGCTTACTGGTTTGACATTATGGTTTTTATCTCTTTTCATAGCAAATCCACTTCTTTCTGAAGCTCTTGGAGTCGCAACTCCTTCATTTCATATAGGTCTTATAGCCTTCGGAATTTTATATAGTCCTATTTCTGAAATAACTGGGTTAATAATGAATGTAGTATCTAGAGCATTTGAATACCAAGCTGATGACTATGCAAAAAACACATATAATAATGAAGCTTTAATTAGTAGTTTAAAAAAGCTTTCAAAAAATAATTTAAGTAATCTTACACCTCATCCTGCTATGGTATTCATTCATTATTCACACCCTACCCTATCACAAAGGATTAAAAATCTAAGAAAATAAATCCATCACTTAAGTGCTTGGTGGTTACATTTCTTAATTGTACTTTTAATTATTATTGAAAAAAATTGTTATTTAATTATTAAAATAAGGCATAATTTTTGACAACTAATACGACTAAGGGGATATCACACATATTGCTTAATAGGGCTTTCTTAAAAAACTTTGTGTTATGACCGAAGCTGCTATAGACGAGGAAAACAAAAAAATTGCAAAGCAATACAAAGAATTGCTTCGTATTAGTTATAGGGATCTTACCAAAGAGGACAAAATACTTATACGACAAGCATTTGATATTGCTGTAGATGCACATAAAGATCAACGCCGTAAGAGTGGTGAGGCATATATTTTTCACCCTATTGCTGTTGCTAAGATTGTGGCCAGTGAAATTGGACTTGATGCTACATCAATTGCTGCTGCCCTACTTCATGATGTTGTAGAAGATACAGAATATACATTAGTCGATATAGAGCAAATGTTTGGAGAAACGGTTGCCCGTATTGTAGATGGTTTAACTAAAATTTCTTCTCTAAAAAAAGATAGAGATATATCCTTACAAGCAGAGAATTTTAGAAAAATGCTCCTTACTCTTAATGATGATGTTAGAGTTATTATCATTAAGATTGCCGATCGTTTACATAATATGCAAACGATGGATGCTATGCGACCAGACAAACAAGTAAAAATCGCCTCTGAAACACTATTTATATATGCCCCATTAGCGCATAGAATTGGCTTATATAACATCAAAACAGAACTTGAAGATCTGGGACTCAAATATACCGAACCCGAGGTTTATAAGGATATTCTCGAAAAAATTAAAGAGAGTAAAGAAGAGCAAGATGAATATATCAAAAGATTCTCTGATAAAATTAGAGAAGGACTGGATAAAGAAGGATTAAATTATGAAATAAAAGGAAGGCCTAAGTCCATTTTCTCCATTCGCAGAAAGATGGTGAAACAGAATGTATCATTTGACGAAGTCTATGATAAATTCGCCATACGAATCATCTATAAGTCCGATGCTGACACTGAAAATGAAAAATTCATAGCTTGGAAAATCTATTCTATTGTTACAGATTACTACAGGCCTAATCCAATTCGATTAAGGGACTGGATTAATCAACCCAAAACAACAGGTTATGAGGCTTTACACATTACGGTTATCGGGCCAGATAGCAAATGGGTAGAGGTTCAAATTCGTAGTGATCGTATGCATGAAATCGCTGAAAAAGGATACGCTGCTCATTATAAGTATAAAAACAATGAAGAAAGGCAAGAGGACCAAGGATTAGATGGTTGGCTCAACAGACTACAGGAAGCCTTAGAAAATTCTGAAACCAATGCTGTAGACTTTGTAGAAGAATTCAAACTAAATCTTTATGCTAAAGAAATCTTTGTTTTTACTCCAGAAGGTGATTTAAAATCCTTACCCAAAGGAGCTACTGCCTTAGATTTTGGTTTTAGCGTACATACAGAAGTTGGCTTAAGAACTCGGGGAGCAAGAGTAAATGGTAAATTGGTACCATTAAGCCACGAACTTAAAAGTGGTGACCAAGTCGAAATAATTACCTCTACAAAATCAAAACCTTCTTCTAGCTGGCTGGATTACTCTACTACTGCAAGAGCACGATCAAAGATAAAATCTGCTTTACGAGATGAAAGAAAACAAATAGCAGAAGATGGTAAAGTTATCCTAAAACGTAAACTTCGTTCCCAAAAAATTACAATGGGAGAAAAAGTAGTAAATGAACTTGTTCTTTATTTTAAACTTAAAACAAGTTTGGATTTATTTTATAGAGTTGGTATAGGAACAATTGACAACCAAAAAATTAAAGAATTTGCTACTACTCGAAGCAATGTCTTTATGAATTTTATTAAAAACAGAATTCGAAGAGGTAACATTAAAGATGTAGATAAAGAAGAAATTACATCAAAATATGATCTACTTGTTTTTGGTAAAGATTCAGAGAAGTTAGAATACAAACTATCAAATTGTTGCAACCCTATACCTGGGGATGATGTTTTTGGCTTTATAACTGTTAATGAAGGGATAAAAGTGCATAAAAATAATTGTCCGAATGCATTGCAATTACAAAGTAACTATGCATATCGTATTATGCCTGCTAAATGGATTGATTCTAGTCAGGAAGAATTCAAAGCAGTAATCAAACTTAACGGTATCGACAATATTGGGGTTGTAAATGAAGTGACCCAGATCATTTCTAACAATATGCATCTCGCTATTTACAATATGAACTTTGATACTAATGATGGTGTTTTCACGGGAAAAATAACTGTAGGTGTTAAAAATAAAAATACTTTAAAAACAGTAATGAAAAGTCTTTCTAAAATAAGTGGTATTGATAAAGTAGTCAGAGAATAATTCTATATAAGAACACTTTATAACCTACTGCTATTCTGTTCTTTTCAGGTCATTACCACAACTTATATAAGTTATATTTAATTAATTTTAAAACGTTTAAATAATCGTTTTAAAAATCAGAGTCTCGCTAATAAAAAATAATGTAACTTTGTTTTTTTAAACGTATGAGTACTAAAGCAACTACACAAAACGATCAAGTTATCGTTAAAAATGTGTTTACCAGTTTCTTAGAAGAAAATGGTCACAGAAAAACACCCGAAAGATACGCTATACTTCAAGAGATATATGAAAGTGATGAACATTTTGATATAGAATCATTATATATCAAAATGAAAAACAAAAACTATAGAGTTAGTCGTGCTACTCTATATAACACTATAGAACTCTTACTGGAATGCAAATTAGTAAGAAAACACCAATTTGGGCAAAATCAAGCTCAATACGAAAAATCATACTTTGATAGACAACATGATCACCTAATTCTAACCGATACAGGGGATGTATTAGAATTTTGTGATCCTAGAATCCAATCTATAAAGAAAACAATCGAAGAAATTTTTGATGTAGACATTACAAATCACTCTTTGTATTTCTACGGCACTAAAAAGAAACCAACTAATCAACAAGACAACTAATGGCTGTAAACTTATTACTTGGTCTTCAATGGGGAGACGAAGGTAAAGGAAAAATTGTAGACGTTCTTACAAAAGATTATAATATTATTGCACGATTTCAAGGAGGACCTAATGCTGGTCATACTTTAGAATTTGATGGAATTAAACATGTACTCCACACTATCCCAAGCGGGATTTTTCATGACAAGGCTATTAATCTTGTCGGTAATGGTGTTGTAATCGACCCTGTTATTTTCAAAAAAGAATTAGATAATCTTGATAAGTTTAATTTGGATTACAAATCCAAATTATTAATATCCAGAAAAGCACATTTAATTCTTCCAACACACAGAATTCTTGATGCCGCATCTGAAGCCTCTAAAGGGAAAGCCAAAATAGGCTCTACTTTAAAGGGAATCGGCCCTACTTATATGGATAAGACAGGTAGAAATGGTATTCGTATTGGAGATTTAGAATTAAGTGATTGGAAAGAACGCTATCGTACCTTAGCTAATAAGCACGAAGCTATGATTGATTTCTATGATGCCAAAATAGAATACGATTTAGAAGAATTAGAACGTGAATTTTTTGAAGCTGTAAAAGTATTAAAAACGTTAACTTTTATTGATAGCGAAGAATATTTACATCAAGCTCAAAAGGATGGTAAAACAATTTTGGCAGAAGGTGCTCAAGGATCATTATTAGATATAGATTTTGGAACCTACCCTTTTGTTACATCATCTAATACTACCGCAGCAGGTGCCTGTACTGGCTTAGGTATAGCTCCAAACAAAATCAAAGACGTTTTTGGAATTTTTAAAGCATACACTACTCGCGTTGGTAGCGGACCATTTCCAACAGAGTTATTTGACGAAGATGGAGAAACTATGGCTCGTGTAGGACATGAATTTGGAGCAACAACTGGAAGACCAAGAAGATGTGGATGGTTAGATCTTGTTGCTTTAAAATATGCTGTTCATGTTAATGGTGTAACCAAATTAATGATGATGAAAGGTGATGTTCTAAGCGGGTTTAAAACCTTAAAAGTATGTACTGCATACACATATCAAGGTAAAAAAATCACTCATTTACCTTACAATATTGAACCTGAAAATGTAACTCCTATATACACAGAGATGAAAGGTTGGTCAGAAGATCTAACTGAAATGACAGATGCTTCTCAACTACCAAAGGAATTGAATGATTATATTACTTTCTTAGAGAAAGAACTGGAAACTCCAATAACAATAGTTTCTGTTGGACCAGATAGAAAACAAACTATCCATAAGTAAACTACAAAAAATAACATTTCGATGTGATTGCATATCACATCGAAATGTTATTAAAATATTATAAATCTCTCTTAGAATTTCAAGAAATTAAAACAGCTTTTTAGCTTTAAAAGCTATCTTTATAATGAAGTTGTACTAACTTTACTAGGTTTAAGTTTGATAACTCTTTCTAGTTTTAATCTGGTTTTTGGCCTACTATCTTCATAGCTCTCAGGAAACGATGTTACTTGCCTAAATCCATAAATATCGTCATCACCTTTTCCTCCTTTACGATTACTTGCAAAATATCCACTCTTATTTTCTTCATTAATAATAAAAGTGAAATCATCTTTAACACTATTAATTGGCTTTCCTAAATTATAAACTTTAATTGAGCCATTTCTTTTAGGTATTGCCATAAAAATATCCAATCCTCCAAAACCTTCATGTCCATCACTTGCAAAAAAGAGTCTACCTTTATCACTTATATAAGGAAAAGTTTCTCTCCCAGAAGTATTAATTTGTTTCCCCAGATTCTTTATTGTTCCAAAGCTTCCATCTTCTTTTATCTCTACTACATACAAATCAGATTTACCATTACTTCCTGGCATATCACTAGCAAAGTATAAGAATTTTTCATCAGGAGATAGTGCGGGATGAGCTACAGAATATTCATCACTACTAAATGGTAATTCTTCAACACTTCCCCATTTTCCTCTATCATATCTTGCTCTATATATTTTTAACAGCACTGTTCCCTTTTCATCTGTTTTTGATTTTCTTTTAGAATAGTTATTTCTTGTAAAATAAACTGTTTTTCTATCTCTACTAAAAGTTGCAGATGATTCATGAAACTTTGTATTTATATCCCCCTTTAATCTAGTTATACTCTTTTCATCGGTTTTTACTGTATTCGTGGCATATAAATCTAAAAAAGGTTGATTATTCCATTCATGAAGTATTGTAGAATAGTTATTCTTATTTCTTGAAGAAGCAAAAACTAATTCATTTTGATAAAAACTAGGCGCATAATCAGAGTACTCTGAATTTATATTTAAAACATCAATAATAAAATTTGCAGATTTATCCTCGGATGATGAAATATCATAACCTATTGTCGTATTACTTATCTCAACTTCGATTTCGTTATTATCATCACTGGCATACAACAAGGGAAGCACCTCAATCTCTTCAATACTATTTTCAGTACTTTTCAGACTATTGAAATACTTGTTCTGATATTCAGGTGTTATTTGTTTTGGATATAAAGATTGTAAAACCTCATACCATCTTGCAGCTCTTTCCAATTCTCCATTAAAGTAATATGAATCTCCTAGTTTTTCATATAACTCCATTGATGAACATCCCTTTTCTAATGCTTTTAAATACATCTTTCTAGCCTCTATAAAGGCATAGTTTTTAAATGCATTATTTGCTTTTTCTAACTGCTTTTCCTGAGAAAATACAGCTCCCCAAAAAAACAAAAAAAATAGAGCCCCAAAGTTTTTTTTCAAAAACATCTATTATTTTTTTGTCAATAGTGTCCCGATCTATACTCTTTTTCCTTAGTAAAAAGCACATCAATATCCCAAGTGATTTCTATAACACTCACTAGAATACATAGTCCTGATTTAACTAATAAATAAAAAAAGTTAATGATGCTATCCCCATAGCACCTATCGTACCCTTTTGTTGTTTTCTATCGCAATTTACTGATGCTTAAGCAGATCAAGTGTTAAAAAAATCGAAAATTTATTTATTTAACTTTTTTTCGCTCATAATTTTAGACAAATTTAATGCTCTTCATATCACACGTGTTCCCATTTTCATAAGCTTTATGATCGTTTTTTAAGCTATGTTTTTATGAAATTAAATAGAATTGACTTGTAAAAATGCAACATACAGTATAACAAACGGTTATTGATTAGTAGTAACTAAGTTTTTATTTTACGTTGTACGCCACAATCATTAGATACAATTTTCGTTATTTTGCATACAAATTTAAAACACTTGAAAAACAATTTTTTCTACATAACATTCGCTCTTTTGTTTTCTTTGGCATCCTTTGCTCAAGAAGCAAAACAAATTAAAGTGCAATCAGATCGTACAATAAAAAATGAAAATAGGTTTCCTGGAGCTACAATTTTAGCCAAGGTAAACAAACAGGTATACATGCAGCATGAAGGAATTGAAATCTGGTGTGATAACGCTGTGCACTATGGTGCAGATAAATTTGTCAAGGCATCAGGTAATGTAATTATAAAGCAAGGAGATACGCTGACAATGACTAGCAAATATGCAGAATATAATGGAAATACTCAATTTGCATATGCTCGGGATGATGTTTTCATGGAAACTCCGTCTAATACATTACGTACAGATACTTTATTTTTTGACAGGTTAAAGCAACAAGCATATTATAGAAGCGGAGGAACTGTAAAAGATTCTTCAAATACATTAACAAGTCAAATTGGTCGTTATTTTATGGATAGAAAGCAATATTCATTTAATACAGCCGTAAAAATTGTTAATCCAGAAAATACAGTGGACTCTGATCGTCTGGACTATTATACAGAAAATGGACATGCTTACCTTTATGGACCTTCTACGGTTAAAGGAAAAGAGAGTACATTATATTGTGAACGTGGATTTTATGATACTAAGGTTAAAACAGGATATGCTATAAAAAATGCCCGAATAGATTATGACAAACGTACAGTATTTGGGGATAGTATATTTTATAACAGCGCAATTCAGTTCGCTTCTGCAACAAACAACATCAAGGTATTAGATACAGCTAATAATTCGCTAATCACTGGCCACTATGCAGAAGTATTTAAGGATAAAGATTCTGTATTTATTACCAAAAGAGCACTTGCTGCCACACTACAGGAGAAAGATTCTATCTTTATCCATAGTGATACACTCATGATCACAGGGAAACCTGAACAAAGAATAATGAATGGCTTTTATGACGTAAGGATTTACAAGAGTAATATGAGTGGTAAAAGTGATTCAATAAATGTAAATCAAACTACAGGATATACCAAAATGATAGGTAAACCTATTATTTGGTCACAGAGAAATCAAATGACAGGTGATACGATAAAAATTATTTCTAATACCAAAACAGAAAAACTAGACTCACTTATTGTATACCAAAATGCTTTTCTTGCACAAGAAGACACCTTAAAAGCAGGATTTAATCAAGTAAAAGGTCAAATCTTATACGGTTTGTTTAAGGATAATGAGATTTACCAAGTTGATATTGACAAAAACACGGAGACAATCTTCTTTCAAAGAGAAAGCGATGGAGAACTTAAACTTATTGGAATTAACAAAGTACTATCCAGTTCGATTAAGATGCTTTTAAATGATAGAGAAATCGAAGATGTTTATTATTATCAGAATGTTGATGGTACCTTATATCGCGAAATTGATCTACCATTAAATGCACGTGAACTTTCTGGATTAAATTGGCGAGGAGAAGAGCGCATTAATACTAAAGCAGATCTGTTTAAAGGAGAATCTCCTCCAAAACTCATAAAAATAACTGGAATACCTTTACCAAAAGACGAAGCCGATTTTTTTGATGAAGAAACAGTAAAACGATTAGAAGATAATAAATCTGAAAAATCACAATTGCTTGAACAAGAATTAAAAGATGCAGAACTTAAAAAAACTAATGAAGAGCTCGATTCTATTCCATCTCAAAAATTCATAAAAGAAGAAATCAAAACTGAAAAGAAAAAAAATCAAAAAAAAACTTCTTTTATTGATCAAGACCTTACTCGCACCCCTAAACAAAGAGATAGTATTACTGTAACCACGCTACAATACTCTGATAAGAAACCAAAAGACAGTATCAGAAATTAAGTATATAAATAGAACAAAGCACAGATTGATTTACTAATAATATATTTTGAAACAAAATTTTTTCAAATATCAAGCACAAACTTCTCCTCACCCTTTGGCTATGGAGGTTTCTCATGCTAATGGTAGTTATATCTATGATATAGAGAATAAAAAATATCTTGATTTTGTTGCTGGCGTATCTGCATGTAGTTTAGGACATAGACATCCTAAGGTTGTAGATGCTATAAAAAAACAACTGGATAAATACCTTCATGTAATGGTGTATGGAGAATACATTCAACAACCAGCAGTTGAACTCACTCAACTTTTGGCGAATCATTTACCTTCTCCATTAGAAAAGACATATTTAACTAATTCGGGTACTGAAGCTATAGAAGGATCTCTAAAACTTGCAAGAAGAGCTACAGGACGAAGTCAAATTATTGCTACAAACCTAGGATATCATGGAAATACAATGGGATCTATGAGTGTAATGGGCTATGAAGAACGTAAACAAGCGTTCAGACCTCTCATTCCTGATGTTTCCTTTATATCTTTTAACAAAGAAGAAGATTTAAAACATATAACAAACAAAACAGCTGGAGTTATTCTTGAAACCATACAGGGAGGGGCAGGATTTATTGAACCTAAAAATGAATACCTTAAAAAAGTAAGAAAAAGATGTACAGATGTCGGTGCATTGCTTATTCTTGATGAAATCCAGCCGGGATTTGGAAGAACAGGCACATTATTTGGTTTTCAAAATTATGATAGTGTTCCTGATATAGTTGTTATGGGTAAGGGAATGGGAGGAGGCCTACCAATAGGCGCTTTTACGGCCTCTACAAAAATAATGAACCAGCTTCAGGACAACCCTAAACTAGGCCATATTACAACTTTTGGAGGTAACCCTGTAATTGCATCTGCCGCTTTGGCAACATTACGAGAAATTACGGAAAGTGACTTAATGGCAGCTACTTTAGAAAAAGAAAAGCTATTTAGATCCTTATTAGTTCATCCCCTCATTAAAGAAATACGTGGATTAGGTCTAATGCTTGCCTTAATAACTCCTTCTGCAGAGATCACAAATCAGGTTATTTTAAAATGTCAAGACAAAGGACTCATTCTTTTTTGGTTACTTTTTGAAACTCGTGCAATTCGCATAACCCCTCCTCTTACTATATCTGAGAATGAAATAAGAGAAGGATGCAATATTATTCTTACTGTACTAGATGAGCTATAAAAATCTAAATTTTAAGACTTGATCGCTAAAAAATCATTAAAAATATCGTATATTGAAGTATCTCATCCTATCTTTTCACAAATTCAGTATCACATAATAGCTTACAAAAAAGAAAAACTCTAATCCATTATCAATATAATGGTACGTATTTTGTTAATTAGTTTGTTAAAAACAATTGATCATCGAAGTATAATCATTCAATTTCATTTGTAATTTTAATACTGAGGAAATCAATAATGCGAAAATAGATTAAGTAATGGAGTTATTAAATACTCTCTTTTGTTGGGGAAAACAAAAAAAGTATTTTCACTGTTTTACAATTTATGAAGCATCTTTAATCAACGTGTATGAAATTTAACCGCGAAGAAGAAGAAAATAATTTCTCAATTACTCGATATGAGTCTATGCTGAGATCTAATGATGTTAAATTTTTTGATTCAGATGAGTTTGAATCTATAATTCATCACTATCTGGAAAATGGAAAAATTGCCAAAGCAAAAAAGGCAATTTCTCTAGGTTTATCTCAACACCCATCTTCCGTTAATTTAAAGTTATTACAAGTAGAAGTATTGGTTTTTGAAAACCGATTAGATAAAGCCGATAATCTTTTGGCTCAATTACATGCTATAGAGCCAGAAAATGAAGAAATCTACATCCAGAAAGCAAATATTCTCTCAAAACAAAATAATCATGAAAAAGCTATAGAGCTTTTAACTATGGCTCTGAGCTATACCGATGATTCTGCTGACATATATTCTTTGGTAGGAATGGAGTATCTATTTATGGATGATTTTGAAAATGCTAAAATCAATTTTATGAGATGTTTAGAAGCAGATGATGAAGATTATTCTGCTTTATATAATGTGATATATTGTTTTGATTTTCTTGAGCAACATGAGGAAGCTATTGAGTATCTAAACATGTTCTTGAATAAAAATCCTTATTGTGAGGTAGCTTGGCATCAAGTTGGTAAACAATACTTTGATTTAAAAGAATATGATAAAGCATTAGCAGCGTTTGACTTTGCTATTATAAGCGATGAATATTTTATAGGAGCTTATCTTGAAAAAGGAAAAGTATTAGAGAAATTAAAAAGATATAATGAAGCTATAGAAAATTATAGAATCACTTTAGAATTAGATGATCCCACTTCTTTTGCACTATTAAGAATAGGAAAATGTCATGAGCGATTAGGAAATGATGATTTAGCCATTCAGCATTATTCTAAAACTGTACATGAAGATCCCTTACTCGATAAAGGATGGATCGCCATTACTGATTTTTATATGAGGAAACGCGATTATCAAAAAGCATTATATTATACAAATAAAGCAATAAACATTGATGGTGAAAATGTTTTATACTGGAAAAGGTATGCCAAAATTAACAATAGACTTGCTTTTTTTGAAGAGGCAGAACGTGGATATAGAAAAGCATTAGAATTAGGAAACTATGAAATAGAAACCTGGTTAAATCGCTTTGATATACTTAGGTTTTTAGGAGAATCTGATGCTGCTATACAAAGTTTACATCAAGCTATCGAATTTTACCCTGATAATCCCGAAGTACAATACAGACTTGCAGGATTGTATTATGAAATGCAAGATTATGAGAAGGGTGAATACCATATCAGAAAGGCTCTAGAACTCGACTATGAATACCATATTGTTTTAGAAGAACTATTCGAAAAGATTTTTAATCTTACTTTGGTTAAAAATATTATTTCAGAATATAAATAATTCTAAAAAGACCATTTTTTTTGTATTAGGTTTGATTGTAAAATTGCATACATTTGTTTTGATTAAAAACATCAAAAACAACACAAATGCAAAGAAGTCTTAAGGACTATTTGATAATCTCAATAAAAGGCCTTGCTATGGGAGCTGCAGATGTAGTTCCTGGGGTTTCAGGAGGTACTATCGCTTTTATATCCGGTATTTATGAGGAATTAATTGAAACCATTAACAGATTAGACATTAAATTCTTTTCAGTTTGGAAAAAAGAAGGCTTCCTAACATCTTGGAAGACATACAATCTTTCCTTTTTGACAGCTCTTTTCCTTGGAATAGCAATCAGCATCTTATCTCTTGCCAAATTAATAAAATGGCTACTCCATAACGAACCTCTTTTACTTTGGGCTTTTTTCTTTGGATTAGTCCTTGCCAGTATTGTTTATATAGGTAAACAAATCAAAGTCTGGAAACCAAAAGTAATATTGGGTATTGTTGTAGCAGCTGTACTCTCCTATTTTATAACGATAACAGAGCCTTTTGCCTCCCCAGATAGCAATTGGTATCTATTATTTTGTGGATTTTTAGCCATCATTGCAATGATATTACCAGGAGTATCGGGAGCTTTTATACTCCTGCTTCTAGGAGCATATCAAACATTCATCTCCATCTTAAATCAATTACGTGATGGATTAGTTACTATGAATATCGATCTTCTGTGGCAAGCTGTCTCTAAAATTCTTATCATCGGTATTGGTGCAATTGCAGGTTTAAAGTTATTCTCTAAAGTACTGAACTGGATGTTTAAAAATCATAACAATACCACTTTAGCTATACTTACCGGGTTTATGATAGGTTCTCTTAATAAACTTTGGCCCTGGAAAAAAGTGTTGTCATGGAGAACAAACTCTGAAGGACTTAAGGTTCCTTTTATTGAAAAAAGTATACTTCCAACACAGTATGAAGGCGACGCCCAGATCATCTGGGTTTTACTTTTTATAACAATAGGTTTTTTATTAATTCTTATCTTAGAACGTCTTTCTGTGAAAAAAGAAGACTAATACCTATGCAACAAAGTACCCGAACCTTTACTGATAGATTATTTCTTGTTATAAAAGGTCTTGCTATGGGTGCTGCTAATAAAGTCCCTGGAGTTTCAGGAGGTGTAGTTGCCTTTGTTGCAGGTTTTTATGAAGAATTCATTTACTCTCTTCAAAAGATTAATTTTAAAGCTTTTAAGTTGTTTATTAATTTTAGATTTAAAAGTTTTTGGAGATACATAAATGGTAGGTTTCTCGGATTATTGATTTTAGGAATGTTAATTAGTTATTTTAGTGTTTCAAAAATTCTGGATTACCTCATCATTCATTATGAATTATATGTCTGGGCTTCTTTTTTTGGAATGATAGTGGGTTCTATTTATTATATCGTAAAAGATTTTGATGATTGGAGTAGACGAAATATTTGTCTTATTATGATAAGTATAATAGTCGGAATTAGTATTAGTTTATTAGATCCTGCAAAAGAAAATGACAATCTATGGTTTGTATTTATTTGTGGTATTATTGGAGTATCAGGTATGACATTACCAGGATTATCAGGTTCTTTTATTCTCATATTACTTGGCAATTATGTATTATTACTTGTTGATTCTGTCAATGCTTTATATGATACCATTGCAGATCTAATTCGTTGGGATTTTTCTTTTACTGAAAACACCAATAGAATACGGTTACTAAAAGTACTTGTTGTATTTAGTATTGGATCTTTAACCGGTCTTGTCACATTATCGCACTTCTTAGGATATGTATTAAAACACTATAAAAGTGCAACTTTTGCTGCTATCATAGGGTTTATAACAGGCTCATTAGGTGTTGTTTGGCCTTGGAAATATAAAATTTACAAAACAGATACTTTAGGAAATACTCAAATTGATGCATTAGGCAATCCCATTTTAGACAACTATGATCGTTACTTTCCTGATTTAACCATTTTAGAAACCTATATAGGTCTTTTCTATATCATTGTAGGTATCGCTATTGTGCTATGGTTAGAGTGGTATGGTCAACGAACACAAAAAACTTCACAATGAAAAAAACATACGGTTTGCTAGGCAGACACATAGGGTATTCATTTTCCAAAAATTACTTTTCAGAAAAATTTGAAGAAGAAAACTTAGATTGTGAGTACAAGAATTTTGATATATCTCAAATAGAAGATGTAAAAGAAATTATTAACAATCCTGTGGTCAAAGGTCTAAATGTAACCATTCCATATAAGGAAGAAGTAATTTCATTTGTACATGATTTGGATCCCATAGCCAAAGAAATTGGAGCCGTAAATGTTATCAAATTTGATAAAGACAAAAGATTAAAAGGTTTTAATAGTGACTATTATGGATTTACTGAATCTCTAAAACCATTATTAAACAATACTGTAAAAAAAGCATTAATTCTTGGAACAGGAGGAGCTTCAAAAGCTATTGCTTATGCGCTTCAGCAGCTCAATATCGAATATACATTTGTATCTCGCAATCCAGACTTTAATGAGCTAAGTTATACTAATTTGGATGAAGATATTATTCGAACATACACTCTAATAATTAACTGTACTCCATTAGGAACACACCCCGATGTCCAAAATTATCCCGACATCCCATACGAGTATATTACTAAAAACCATGTACTCTATGATCTTATATATAATCCTGCGGAAACTGTTTTTATGCAGAAAGGAAAAGAAAAAGGAGCTACAGTAACTAATGGATTACGAATGTTAATACTTCAGGCAGAAAAGTCCTGGGAAATCTGGAATACCTGATTTCTTAGTAAATTTTGTCATAAAATTCTTACTAAAATTTGTTATTACTACTCTTAAAACCTATCAATAACTTTGAGGTTTTCTAATATGTTAGTATCTTAGTCAGGCATTAAGCCGAGACAAACAAAAACGTTCACACAATGTCCACAAGCGATAACCTGCCTAAGGCAGATGGAAATGAAGAAAATAAGACTAAAGCTTTAGAAGTAAATTCTGAAACTTCAGATGTTGATGATAATAAAGAATTAGTTTCATCAGAGACAACAGATGAAACTCCTACTGAAACATCAATACAATCTAATGAAGAAAACCCTGAAGCATCTATTGAGATAGTCAATCCGCAAATTACAGATGCTGTAGAAGCACAACCTGAGTCTCAAAGTGATGAGACTAAAGAGTCTGATTCTGAAGAAAAAGAAGAGGAAAAGACAGAAACTCCTACAGAACAAGAAAGTGTTGAGGCAGAAAAAAATGAGAATACTCCTGAGGGTGAAGCCATAATTTCTAATAGTGCTGCAACTAAAAAAGAAGAAACTACAAAACCAGAAGTAGTTGTTGACGCTAATGATACTAACGAAAATGATCCTGATGAAATTCAGGATGAAATGAACGAAGCTGTTGCAGAACATAGTGAAGACGAAACTACTCAGGAACGTCATGATATAGAGAAGAAAGATTATCATGCCATGAATAAAGAGGAATTGATTAAAGAACTTAGAGACTTGATCAGGAATGAAAAAATTCAGGCAATTAAAGAGCATGTTGACGAAATCAAGAATGAGTTTAATGAAAAGTTTAATGAAGAAGTAGAACAGAAAAAAGAGGAATTTCTAGCAGATGGAGGAGATATAATTGATTTCTATTATTCTACACCTATAAAAAAAGAATTTAACTCTGTATATTTTGACTATAAAGAAAAACGAAATTCATATTATCAAAATCTAAAAAAAGACTTACAGGAAAACCTTAAACGACGATTAGAATTAATAGACGAATTAAAAGGTTTACTTAATGTAGATGAAAATATAAATACTACTTATAATCATTTTAAAAGTATACAAGAAAGGTGGAGAAACGCAGGACCAATTCCTAGAGATAAATACAATACAGTTTGGAACACTTATCACCATCATACCGAAAATTTTTATGATTTCTTGCACCTTAACCGAGAGTTTAGAGATTTAGATTTTAAGCATAATCTAGAGCAAAAACTTAAAATTATAGAACGAGCTACAGAACTAGCACAGGAAACAGATGTGAATAGGGCTTTTAGAGAATTACAGCTACTTCACAAAATGTGGAAAGAAGATTTAGGGCCGGTAGGAAAAGAATACAGAGAACCTATTTGGGAAAAGTTTAGTGCTTTAACCAGACAAATTCATGAAAATCGACAAGCGTACTTCAAAGATCTCGATAAAGTTTTTGAAAAAAACTTAGAGGTAAAAAGAGAAATTATTTCAAAAATAACCAAGGTCAGTTCTGAACACCCAAATAATCATAGTGGTTGGCAACAAAAAATAAAAGAAATTGAAGCTCTTAGAGATGACTTTTTTAAAGCAGGAAAAGTTCCTTCAAATGTAAATGAACAAACCTGGAGTGAATTTAAAACCGCTGTTAGGGATTTTAATCGCAATAAAAATGCATTTTACAAGAGTCTCAAAAAAGATCAGTTTGAGAATCTAAATAAGAAAATGGAGCTGATTAAAATCGCTGAAGACAACAAGGATAGTGATGATTACTCCGTTACTACTCCACTCATGAAAAAAATTCAAGCTGATTGGAAAAAAATAGGTCATGTTCCTAGAAAAGATAGTGATCGAATTTGGAAAAGATTTAAAGACGCTTGTAATACTTATTTTGACAAGCTTCATGCAGAAAGAAATGAAGCTAATAAAGAAGAAGTGATTTCTCTAGAAAAGAAACAAGCTCATATTGAAGCTCTTAAAGAAATTAAACTTTCTGGCGATCCAGAGGCTGACCTTAGCACAATAAAAGACAATATTGCTACTTGGAAAACTTTGGGAAGAGTACCTTACAAAAAGAAAAACATAGAAGTAGAATATAATAAAGTCCTCGATAGCCTTTTTCAGCAGCTTAACTTAAGCCGTAAAGAAACAGAACTTATTAAGTATGAAAATAAGTTAAATACATTATCAGGACAAACAGATGATCGTGCACTTAGAAACGAACAGAATTTTATTCGTAAAAAAATCGAAGAAGTAAATGGTGAAATTCGTCAACTCGAAAATAACCTTCAATTTTTCAAACATGCCAAGGATGATAATCCAATGGTAAGAGATGTTAAGAAAAATATTGAAAAACACAAAGAGAATTTAGACGTCTGGAAAGCCAAACTAAAGAAGATTAAACAACTTTAGTCATCATCATGCGATGTACACTCTGTAATTCAGAAACTATACTATATTCTGAAATACAAAATAAAAAATATTGCAAGTGTACTACATGTGATGGTATTTTACTTCATACTTCACATTTCTTGTCTGTCGTAGCAGAAAAAGAACGTTATGAACTACATCAAAATGATGTAACTGATTCTGGGTATCAAAATTTTGTGTATCCCATTATAGAGCAAGTACAAAATGATTATTCATCAAACCATAAAGGTTTAGATTTTGGGTCTGGAAGTAATTCTGTCATTACATATTTATTAAACAACAATAAATATCATATAAGCACCTATGATCCTTTTTTTGACATCAATGATGATGTTCTTAAAAAAAAGTATGATTACATTGTTTGTTGTGAAGTAATGGAGCATTTCTATTCTCCTAGTAAAGAATTTAAACTCTTACACTCTATTCTACTTCCTAATGGAGCTCTATACTGTAAAACTAATCTGTATGACTCTTCAATTGATTTTAAAACATGGTGGTATAAAAATGATACCACACATGTATTCTTTTATTCTTCAAAAACACTGCATTGGATAAAAGAAAAATTTCAATTCAAATCCTTAGAAATCACAGATAATTTTATCGTTTTAAGAAAAGAGTAATATTAAGTTTCTCTTATTCACAATATTTAAAGCCGAAATAATAACACTTTTTACAAGTATAAAAAGAGTGTTTATTATGTATTTGTTAACACGAAAACGTTTTCGTCTATCAACCTGGTAAAACGCTTTCAAGATTTTATCTAAATTGTCTTTTTACAAAACAAAACTAATTAGATGATAAACAAATAGTTACAACCAATTTATTTCACACAAACACACACACTAATGAAAAATTTACTACTTACTTTATTTTGTACTGTATGTACAGGAGCCATATATCTGTCTCCATTATCGACTAGCAGTCAAACCGATTTTAGAGAAGAAACTATTTACTTCTTAATGACCTCCCGTTTTTTTGATGGAGATTCTTCAAATAATGCTCCAACAGAATGGTCTTCTTACAACCCTGACCCTTTAATAAATCCTACAATTATAGATCCAAATGATGTCACATGGAGAGGAGATTTTAAAGGTCTTATACAAAAACTAGATTACATCAAAGATTTAGGGTTCACTGCAATATGGATTACCCCTATAGTCCATAACCGAAGTCCATTGGATTATCATGGATATCATGCATGGGATTTTACCAAAGTTGATCCTAGGTTAGAATCTCCTGGTGCTACGTTTCAGGACCTAATTAATGAAATTCATGCTCGTGATATGAAAATTGTTTTGGACATTGTCACAAACCACTCAGGGAGATTTGGAATAAAAGATGTAGCTGAAATCAAATACAATACTGACCCTTCAGCTACCTGGTACGCTCCCGACAACTCTAATTGGGCATATGATGGATTAACTCCTAATCCAGAAGATGGTTTAATCTGGAGTAGAGCCAATTTAGCTAAAATGCCCCCTCCCTATAATCAAAATTTGGAAGCATTTAATTTCCCTAGTAAAGAAAACTATGTTGATACTTCTGATCCAAACTGGTATCATCACTCCGGAAATGGATTCGCTCAAGGGTTTGATGATGTAGAAAACCTACAAAATCGTGCTTTAGCTGGGGATACACCAGACTTAAATACCGGAAATCAAGTAGTCAGAGATTACTTGGTTAATGCCTATACTACATTTATTAATATGGGGGTAGATGCTTTTCGATGGGATACGGTAAAACATATGAGCAAAGAAGATATCTTATACTTCTATGATGCTTTTAAAGCTGTAAATCCAGATCTATTCATCTTTGGCGAAGTGGCACAAAAACGTCATGAGTTACACCCAGTCGAAGAAACAAATCCTCATTATTATACCTGGCGAGGTGCAGTAAACAATTCTGCTCCTATAGATTTAGCTGTAATAGATTTTTTCGGAGAAGCAACTTTTCATGGTACTTTTGAAGAAGGGCAATCATTTCCTACAGTAAAAGCAGCTGCCAGATATGATAACCTTTATAGCGATCCATCTACATTAGTAACCTGGTTAGATAATCATGATTTTGGACCTAACAATGACTGGAACAGACGTTATGGGGGTTCTGATGAAAATCTAGCCGCCTGTATGAATTTTATGTTCACCTGGCGAGGAATTCCCACGGTATACTATGGTACGGAAATGCGCTTCAAAGCTGGAGAATTTAATGATATTCACGATGCTTCGGGTATTCAAAAATCTATTGATGAGACTGGTAGAGCCTATTACGGAGATGTTATGGAACAAGCTCCGGGGCACAAAATATATAAACATATTAAAAAATTGAATGCAATTCGTAAAGCTGTTCCTGCATTACAAAAAGGAACGTGGAGTTGGAAAAATGCTCCTGGAAATGCCGTTGCGTATCGCCGTGTTTTTCAGAATAGTGAAGTTATAGTAGGCCTTGCAAAAGATGGAGACGCTTCTTTTTCTATTTCTGGAATGACCAATGGTATTTATAGAGATGCTGTTACTGGTAGAGAGATTGCCGCTACTAATGGTAATCTGAATTTTAGTGTAACTTCAGGTTCTGCAGGAATTTATGTTTTAAACGGTCCGGGATTAATTGGAAGTTGTGGTGGTGGTTTTTTTGAAAACTGCGTAAATGGACCTATACAACCTACTGCTATCATTAATCCAAATATTACTAGGTCTGAAAATCCAATTCAAGTAACCTTAGAAGGTATTGGAGGTGCTGGAAGTCCTTATACAATTTATTACACTACCAATGGTCAAATCCCAAGTAATAGTAGTACAAGATATACTGGGACTTTTACAATAACCGAATCCGCTTTAATCAAAGCTATTGTATATGACAAAAACGGCCTTGTATCTGACATTTCAACAAAAAACTATAGCATTGGCCCTATCGAAGGTTTACAAATACATTTTAAAAAACCTGCAAACTGGTCGCAAGCAAACGTTCATTACTGGAATGAACTCCCAGATGTCTTAACTACTAGCAATTGGCCTGGTCCACAAATGACAAGAATTGAAAATTCGGATTGGTATACCTACATTTTTGAAGGAGTAGAAAGTATTAACCTTGTGTTTAATGATAATGGAGGATTAAAAACCAATGACCTTTCTAGAAATAAAGATGGATGGTATGACAATGGTCAATGGTTTGATAATCAACCAGGAAATAATTCTAACACACCTCCTTCTCTTATTATGTCTCCTAATGGTGGTTCATTTACACAAGGAGAATCCATTTCAGTAACTTTAAGTACCACAGATAATACTCCTGGCACAAATATATATTACACACTAAATGGAGATGATCCGTCTACCTCATCTAGGCTATATACTTCGGAAATTATAATTACTGAAAACACAACAATACAAGCAATTGCATATGATTCTGAAGGTTTGGCATCTAATACAGTTAATAATACGTTTACCTTCTCAACTTCAACAGAATCAATGACTATACATTACAAAGGTTCTTTGAACAACCCTAATTTATATTTTTGGAATACAAGTCCATCAGTAATAAATACTAATTGGCCTGGTGTAAACATGACCGAAGCAAGCAATGGTTGGTTTACATATACATTAGACGGTGTTTCTTGTACTAATCTTATTTTTAACACTAATGGAAATAATCAAACTGAAGATCTTAATCGATGTGGTAGCGGGTGGTATTTTGAAGGAACATGGTATGATACAAATCCAGAACAAGTATCAGAAAACCTAACTGTCTATTTTAGTTCAGATTCTTATTCTTCTCCAACTATTCATTATTGGGACCTTACGCCTTCACAAAATAATACAATGTGGCCAGGTAGTCTTATGACAGATAATGGAGATGGGTGGTATAGTTATTCATTTGCAAATACTTCTTGTGCGAATATGATCTTTAGTAATAATGGAGCTTCACAAACATCTGATCTTTTAAGATGTAAAAATGGTTGGTATTATAATGGGACGTGGTATGATAACAAACCAAATCGTAACAAATTAGATACCTCAATTTCTAGTTCACAAATTACTATTTCTCCAAACCCTATTAATGAAAATTCAATAATACAATGGTATACTAAAAATAATGACAACAAAATTAAAATTGAAATTATAGACGTATATGGGGTTACTCAAACTATTTATAGTAAAATAACTACTAGTGGGAAACATACTATTAATCTAAGTGAACATATGAATTCAAAAAGTTCAGGAATCTATTTTTGTAAAATGACTATTGATGATCATACTTTACTGAAAAAAATAATCAAAAAGTAAATCTTTATATTTTGCCCCTATATAAATGAAATAACCCACCAGTTTACTACTGGTGGGTTATTTTTTAAAATTAAATTATTTCAAAAATTAATGAAATGGTAATACTTGATCAGATGATTTATTTGCTACCAAAATAGCTGTTAAATCTATTGTAGTATTAGCTATTCCCGCATCAGCATCGTAAGTTATAGCATCCAAATCATTTTTTACTGCATCTACGAACGGAGGAATTACAGCTATAGTACCAGCATCTCCTTCAGAAACATTTTCATTTAATAAAATCTCATTAAGATCCATAACTAACTTTACTCCCATATCTGCAAAACGAATACCTTCTGCAATAAAAACTTCCTGTCTTGTTCTATAAAGAAGTTCTAAAGCTGCATCGTCATTAGCCATAGCATCTATTTCTGGTTGTGTTAGTGAAGTTCCTGAAACTGAAGATACCATAACACTAGTATCTCTATCTAAAACCAAATTAGGTCTACCATTTACTACAACACCAGAATTATTTGGTCTTGAACCTGGTGCTCTTTGAGTTCTACCTTCTGTTGTGTCATCAATTGTTCTAACTTCTCTAGTCCCAATTAAAGCTAACAAATCTGTCATATTTCCTTGTGCAGCTAAAGCATTACCATCTGATAAATTGGCTTCTGCCAATATAAAATATGCCTCTTCTGCTTTAAGATAATATACAGGAGCATCCTCTTCTGGTGTAAGAAAAGAATATTTAGGATCAAGAAAATCTAACGTCGGCAATGGTTGTAAATCATCAAAAATAGCTCTTTCATATAATGCATTTTCAAAAATGTTAACCGCTGGTTGTGTAGTAGTATCTGTTTCATCAAATCTTGCAAATCTTACAAAATCACTATCCATTGTAATAACCATTTGAGCATCAGCAACAGCTTCAACTTTTCTTCCCAAATAGTAATAAGCTCTTGCTCTAGCTAAATAATATTCGGGTTGACTATTATTTCTTTCGATTGCTGAAGTAAAAGAAGCAATAGCACTTGCATAGTTTTCTTCTGTTGTCAAAGGCACTGCACCTGGTTCTTCAGGTATTCTTGAAAAATACATCCCAGCAAACAAGTTTGACATACCTTTAAAGAAATAATACTCAGCCTCTGTATCTTCACTATATAATGGATCTTGAGGCCCTACTTCTTCTAAACCAAAATCTGCCATCTCTCTTAATCTGGCAAGGTCATTTTGGGTATCTCTCATATCAGGGTCATCTATTCTAATTTCCAAATTATCCATAAATTGATTATAGAAAGTCTGTGTATTCACATAGTTATCTGACCCTAGTTCTGATAAAATCAATATTTCATTAAGGAAAAGAGACATCTGTCTGTCCATACCCTCTAACCAAACACCAGAAGAATTGGATTGTCCTAAAAACGAATCTTCTAATAAGTTTGGATTTTCTACAGAGGTAAAATCTGTCGCATCTTTAAGATCATCTGTACAGTTGACCAATAAAGTAATTGTTAATAATATAATTAATAGCTTTTTCATCGTATTCTTCATCTTTTAAGTTAATTAAAACTGAAACTTCAGTGAAGTTAAAAATATCCTTGGAGCTGACTCCGTTCCATAGGCAAAACCTCCACTGGAGAAACCATTTTGAGCAGCAATTCCAGAACCAGTAATTTCGGGATCAGCAGGTCCAGATGTCCAGTTGAATGGATTTGTTGCTGTAAACCCAAGAATTACATTAGAAAAAGGCTTTAATTTATCTCCAAAAGAATATGTAGCTCCTATATTCCTTATTTTCACAAAGTCATTGTCAAAAACAAAGAAATTAACATAATTAAATGGACTTGTTGTTCCAACAAGGTCATCAGGTATACCAGTATTATCAACTCCATTTAAATGTCTTAGCAAGAAATTTAAATCTACATAGCTACCTCCAAACTGATAATCACCAGTCATAAAAAGATTAAAGTTTTTATATTGATAATTTATTCCAAACGATCCAAAATTAGGAGCAAAAGTATCACCTAAAGCATCATTAGGAGTAAAAGTAAATGTCCCATCGGCTGCTCTGGTTGCAGAAGTTCCTCTTAAATAACCTAAACTTTGTCCCTGTTCTATTACAGAACCAATTACATTAAACCCTCCTACTACGAAAGCAGGTGAACCTCCACTATCTTCTACAGAGTTATCATTGGTATTGTATGAAAAATTAACACTTAGTAAATGATCACTAGTTTTAATTACGTCTGCATTTAAAGCAAATTCCCATCCACTGTTTGATATTTCTCCAAGGTTAGTTACCTGAGCTCTTAATCCAGAAGAAGGTAAAGCATTAGGAACAAATAGGGCATCTTCTGTTTTCCCATCATATCTTGTACTACTAAAATTGATTCTGTTATTTAAAAAACCTAAGTCAAGACCAAATTCTGTAGTTTTAACTCTTTCAGACACTAAATCAGTGTTACCAGGCTGATCAAAACGAACAGCTAAGCCGCCAAGGAAAACATCAGGTACAAATGTTTTAACCTCTGAAAAAGGTTGTGCAAAATTGGTAGCTTCACCATAATTTGCTCTTAATTTGATACTAGAAAGAATGTTACTCATACCACTCTCTGAATAAAAATCGTGATCTGATATGTTATAAGTAATACCAACTTTTGGAAGAAATAACGGGTCTGTATTAGCACCTGCAGAAGTATTTTCATCTAATCTTCCTCCAAATTCTAAAAAGGCAACATCATATATTCCTATATTTTCTAAAAAATATAAACCATAGTTAGCATTCTCTAATACAAAATCTCTAGCTACCTGAGTAGGAAAGAATCCAATTCGAGATGTACCATCTACACCACCCGATCCTTCTATTCGATTCTGTCTATCTGTATTTCTAAAAAACTGTCCTCCTAATATAGTAACAAAAGAAAAGTTATCAAGTGCTGCCTTATGAGTTACATTTAAATCTCCAGTTACAATAAAATTATTTCTTGTAGCTCTTGTAAGAGCACCTCTATCTGATGTTCCATCAGGAAAAGCGCCTCTTGAGATTTGTAATGCATTTGATACAGCTTGATTTTGGACCACGGTTCTATAATCTATACCAAGAGTAGCATTAACTTGTAAATTATCATTTACATCATATATAAACTTATTCGAGTTGGTAAAACGATTTATTGTTGATTCATTACTCGTTAAAGCACCTCTTAAAGCATAATTCTCTCTAATAGGAGCAAAATCAGTATCAGAAATAACATCCAAATCACCCAAGTCACCACCTTCAAAATCTGAGAATCTTGCATTACCACTATTTGCATTAAAATCCAAATTAGTCTCTGTTCCTACATATGAAAAAGAAGCTTGATATCTAAGTTTATCAGTTACATTAGCATTTAGACCGAATGACAAACTTCTTCTTACTTGTTTATTTATATCATTAAAAGAGTCATCAGCGTAGATACTTCCTCCAAAATTATAAGTGACCTTATCTCCACCACCGTTTATACCAACTCTATGTTCTAAAGATAATCCTGGCTCAAAAAAGGCTTCAGCCGTTCTATCATATTTTAAAAAATCTTCAGTTGCTTTTATTACACCAACTCTGGCTTCATAAAATATCTTAGATTTTCCTTTAGTACCTTTCTTTGTAATAACTTGAATAACACCATTCGCTGCATCTGCACCATATAATGTTGTAGCAGCACCTCCTTTTATATATTCTATCCTTTCAATAGATTCTGTAGGGATATCTGCTAGAGCGGATACAGATGCTCCACCTGTAACAATACCTAGCTGAGCATTTGAATTCAAATTATCAACTCTAACACCATCAACTATTACAATAGGCGTAGCTGAAGTTGAGGCAGATATTGCACCTCTAGTTCTAATAATTGCTGCAGTACCTGGTTGTCCAGAACTTAATCTAATTTGTGCACTAGGTGTTGTAGATTGAAGTAATTGGTCTATTTGATTAGAAGGCAACTTATCAATCTCATCTGCTTTTAAAACATCTACCGTAGTAGATAATTTTCTTTTAGCAATACCAGAACCTTGTCCTGTAATAATAACTTCTTCTAATTCTGAAGCAGAAGCTGATAATTTCATATTAATTGTATCGCTATCCCCAACAACTACTTCTTTGGTTTCAAAACCAACATAACTAAACGAAATTACTGCTCCTCGATTTACCGATATAGAGTAATTTCCATCAAAATCGGTTTGCGTTCCCCCACTAGTATTCTTGACAATAACATTAACGCCCGGAAGCGGTAATCCCTGGTCATCTGTGACAGTTCCTGACACATTTTTTTCCTGAGCAAATGATAAACTACATACAAAGAAAAAAAACATTAGAAACTTGTAATAATGTACTTTCATAGATAAAAAATTTTTCAAAAAATTATACTTAAGTTATTAGATATAATCATAAAAAGGAAGGGGTGGAATATTTTGATGGCTAACTCAAATTTACTCTCACAAAACTTGAACAAAGTTTAAATGGAAATAATAACATTCGCCCTTCCTAAATTATGATTACAAGATCAAAGAAACGTGGGACAAGCATAAAAACAGGTAACCCCTATAAGGTTTTACCTCATTCCGAAGAAGATTTACTAAAGCTATTGTAATCGTCAACAATTAGGATTTGACATACTCAGAGGGAGTAATTCTGTTGTACTTTTTAAAGGATTTATTGAAAGTAACTTTATTATTGAAACCTACCTCATAAGCAACGTCTATAATATTTACCTTCTTATCCTTCTCACTTTTTAAAAGTTTTTTAGCTTCTTCTATTCGATATCGATTAATTAATTCAAAAAAATTAAGATTAAAATGCTCATTTATTACCTGCGAAGTATTATGTCTAGTAGTATTCAATAATTCGGCTAATTTCTGAAGATTAATATCATTTTTCATATACACCTTTTCTTGATTCAATAGAAATAAAAGCTTTTCCTTTAATTCTATAGAAAGTGTCTCTGTTAAACCTGATTTTCTATATTTATCTAGCTCTTTTTGCACTTCCTCTTTAATCATTCTTAATCCTCCACCAAAAATACTAGGATAAACGAATGCCGTATAACTTATATACAAAATCAATAATGCAATCGAAATGATTTGAAAATGAACAGGGAAACCGTCTATTACTCTACGAATCATCAAAATATTATAAACAACATAAGAAACAATATGTATTGAGCATAAAACAACAATATTTCTCTGCCAATTATGTTGTACCCTGGATATAAGAGAATTACCAACAACCAATTTAACATACATTCTAATGACTAAAATCATATATACCAATAAGGATATAAGCTTAACATCTGAGATTAAAGTTATATATGGCCGTTTATCATCAAGCATTATCCTTAGTTTCTCCTCTACAGGTAGGCTATAAACAGGAAGCAATAAAAACAGAAGTAAAACTGTTGGTACTAAATGCAACACATCCAACCAAACAAATCTATATTTTAAAATCACACGTTTAAAGTAAAAATAAATAAGAGGACCATACAAAAACGAAAACAATGTTGATAAATACAGAGAGTGCGGTAAGTAAAATTCATAATTTGTCGGCAACAAACTAATATTAATAATAAAGACAGAGTGTTGAAACAAAAATGCACTCATCAAAAGATTTGCAATTTTATCAGATCTCTTTCGGAAATTCAGAACGATAGAGATAAACATACCAACAAAACCTACATATAAACAGAGTATCCACCAAAAATCTAATTTTTTATGATACTTATCTGCCAATTTAACGTAAGAACTCGAACTATTAATAGAATCAAAATAACTATGTCCTATAAAAGCGACATCTAAACTACTTTTTATATATTTTTCGAGGTATTCACATGCTAACTCTGCTTTATTTTTCTTAGCATAGAAAAGTGCCAATTCCTTAAACATCAAAATAGAGTCAACACTATGCGTATTTGACTCTTTTTTATATATTTTATCTGAAAATAAAAGGGTATAGCGATCTTTATCCTTATTTTTTACCTCAATTTCATTTGCATATGAATACAGACTTGATGAAATAAACAAAACGATAGTAATCAAAACCAGAGTTTGTGTTCTTCGAGTTAGCCGCATAATTACTCTCAGGAAATTATGATGATCTATATAACATAAAAAATATTGTTACATAATATTTTCTAAACCTTGTTATTATAGAGTAGTCGATTTAAACAAACAAAAATTACATTGCTACACGTAATTATATTGTTATCACAAAAGATTGATTATGACTAAAAACGGGAAATATTACAAAAAGATATCTTCAACCCCATCATTCATTTATGCAACAAACAGTTTTAGATACTCGGATGGTGTTATTTGATTATATTTTTTGAAAGATTTATTGAAAGTTACCTTATTATTAAAACCAACTTCATAAGCAACATCTATAATATTAAATCCTTTATACCTCTCTCCTTTTAATAGCTCCTTTGCTTCTTCAATTCTATATTTATTAATTAATTCGAAGAAGTTAAGATCAAAATGTTCATTTATAACCTGTGAAGTATTATGCCTTGTTGTTTCTAATAACTCAGATACTCTTTGGAGCGTAATATCATTTTGCTTATAGATTTTCTCTTCATTTAGAAGAAACAGCAACTTTGATTTGAGCTCTAAAGACAAACTTTGCGTAAGTCCTGATTTTTTATATTTATTATTACTTACTACTGTATTTTGTATTACAGGAGGTGTTACTATAATTTTGAGATTTCCAAACAGTGAAGGTTGCACAAATGCAGAATAGCTAACATACAGCACCATTACAGCTATCGAAGCTACTTGAAAATTAAACAGAAAGCCACTACCAATATGACTCATATTTAATATTGCATATATGGCATAAGAAAGTATGTATATAGAACAAAAAAGCACTATATTCCTCTGCCAGTTTTTAACTATTTTAGCAACATACAATTCACTTTTAAGTGATTTTATATATAATCTAACCACCAAAACACCATAAACCAATAAAGAAGTTAGTTTGGAAATTGAAATTAGCGTAAGGTAAGGTCGCTCATAATATATTACCATACGTAATTTTTCTTCTCCTGGTAAGAGGTAGATAGGCAATAACAATATCACAAGAAATATTGTTGGTAATAAATGTAAGAGATCAGTAAGTTTAAATTTATATTGCTCGGTCACTCTTTTAAAATAGAAAAATATTAATGGCCCGTATAAATATGAAAATGTTGTAAATAGATATAATGTATGCGGTAAATAATACTCATAATTCATAAAGTAAAGCGCCATATGAATCATAAAGCATGAGTGAAGTAATACAAAACAGCTCATTAGCAAATTTGCTACCCTATCAGAACGTTTTCTAAAATTTATAACTACAGATAAGAAAAAGCCAACAAAAGCAACATAAAAGCAAAAGATTGCCCACCATCCAAATTGCTTAAGGTATTTATTTGCTAATGCAATATGTGCTTCCGAAGTACTAATTTGATCAAAATAACTATGACCTACAAAAGTAACATCTAACGTTGATTCTATATATTTCTCGATAAATTCACAAGCTAATTCTGATTCATTAGCATTTGCATAAGAAAATGCTAATTCTCTATATATGTAGGTTGAATCAATTGCATCTTTTTCCAACACCTTATTGTGCTGAAAAGTTGTTTTTGATTTATCATTATTGGAAAGATTCTTTATTGATGAGATAGAGACATAAGAACTTTCGCTCTCATTTTTTATATCAACTCCAAAAGATAAACTATATCCTTTTACTGATATTAACAAAATAAGACCGAAAAACAATAATGATAATTCTGTTTTTCTTTGAGCTAGCCGCACAGTTTGATTGATTGATGTTTAATACGTCTAATTTACGATTTGTTTTTCTTAAAATTTTGTTATAAAAGGGTGTCCCGATAATATCTTACTCAAAAAATCAACAATAGCAAGGGTTAACAAAGTGCAAATAAAAAAAATACATAAGTGAAAACCGTAGAAAAAGAGTTATAAAACAGCATTCTTACAAGTAAAACTTAAGTAAAAAACACCATTTTTTACCAAAATTCTAATAGAATTAAGAAAATTCGTAAAAGAATATAAAATCCATTTTTATGAAGGTATAAATAAAGAAGTTTATGTTCTATAACCTTTTAGCTTCTTCCCAAAAAACGTCCATTTCAGAAAGAGTCATGTCCATTAAATTTTGGTTGTTTTGTTTTGCTTTAGATTCTAAATACTGAAAACGCTTTATAAACTTTTTATTTGTTCGTTCTAATGCGTCTTCTGGATTTACTTTTAAAAAACGAGCATAATTAATCATAGAAAAAAGCACATCTCCAAACTCTGATTCTATTTTTTCCTGATCTTGCACCTCTACTTCGTGTTGTAGTTCACCTAATTCTTCTTTAAGCTTTTCAAACACTTGATATGGTTCTTCCCAATCAAACCCAACTCCTGCTACTTTATCCTGGATTCTGCTTGCCTTTACCATAGCCGGAAGCGATTGAGGCACCCCTTCAAGAACACTTTTCTTCCCTTCCTTAAGCTTTAAGTTTTCCCAGTTACGTTTCACCTCTTCTTCATCTTCTACACTAACATCACTATAAATATGTGGATGTCTATGGATCAGTTTATCGCAAATTTCATTTGCTACATCTGCTATATCAAAATCTTTAGTTTCACTACCAATTTTAGCATAAAAAACAATATGCAATAGTAAGTCTCCTAGTTCTTTTTTCACCTCTTCGAGGTTATTATCTAAGATTGCATCACCAAGTTCATACGTCTCCTCTATAGTAAGATGCCTTAAAGACTGTAATGTTTGTTTTTTATCCCATGGACATTGCTCCCGAAGCTCATCCATAATAGTTAGTAACCTATCAAAAGCATTAAGTTGATCTTTTCTCGAATTCATCTTTGATATTTATATAGCGACTTGTTCCATGCTCTTTTTGGTTTCTTGAAATTCCTTAATCATATCATCAACAATGACCTTTGCCGGTTTGATATCTTGAATTAATCCTGAAACTTGACCAATTTCTAGCTCCCCTTCATTCAAATCTCCTTCAAACATTCCTCGTTTTGCTCTAGCACGACCTAATAATGCTTTTAATTCGTCAATAGAAGGTCCTTTACTATATAATTCTGTGACATCATTATAAAATTTATTCTTAAGTAAACGAACAGGCGCTAACTCTTTTAACGTTAATTGTGTATCTCCTTCCTTAGCCTCTACCACCATTTTTTTAAAATCTATATGCGAAGAAGCTTCGTCACTTGCTACAAAGCGACTTCCAACCTGAACTCCATCTGCCCCTAAAGCCATCACTGCATACATAGCAGATCCGGTTGCAATCCCTCCTGCAGCAATTAAAGGTATACTTACCTCTTTTTTAACTATTGGTATTAATGTTAATGATGTAGTTTCATCCCTTCCGTTATGCCCTCCTGCTTCAAAACCTTCTGCTACTACAGCATCTACTCCTGCTTCTTGGGCTTTTAAAGCAAACTTCAGACTACTCACCACATGAACTACTGTAATACCTTTTTCTTTAAGATAAGTCGTATATGTTTTTGGATTTCCCGCAGAAGTAAAGACTATTTTTACACCTTCCTCGATTATTATCTGAATAATTTCCTCAAGATTAGGATATAACATTGGAATATTAACCCCAAAAGGCTTATTTGTAGCTTTTTTACATTTTTGTATGTGCTCCCTTAATATATCAGGATACATAGATCCAGATCCTATAAGACCTAGTCCTCCTGCATTACTTACTGCACTCGCTAATTTCCAGCCACTTGCCCATACCATTCCTCCTTGAATTATCGGGTACTGAATATTTAATAATTCTTTTATTTTATTCATTAATTTCTAAATCAGAATATATAAATAATTAGTTTATTATGAGATTACACCAGAACCAACCAATTCTTCACCAATATACCAAGCTACAAACTGCCCCTCGGTTATCGCACTTTGATCGTTTTCAAAAACAACATACATACCAGAATCTATAACGTGTAATGTAGCCTTTTCTAGTGGTTGTCTATATCGAATTCTAGCCATAACTTCAAGTTCTTCATCTACATTAAGCCTAAGATCTTCTCTAACCCAATGTAACTCTTTATTAGTTATAAACAACGCCTTTCTATACAAACCTGGGTGCTTTTTGCCTTGTCCAGTATAAATTGTGTTTGTTTCAACATCAGTCTCAATAACAAAAAGGGGCTCTGGAGTTCCTCCTACAGCCAACCCTTTACGTTGCCCTTTGGTATAGTAGTGCGCTCCTTGATGTTTTCCTACTACCTTGCCATCTCTGGTGTCATACTGATATTTACTGGACAAGAACTCTAATTCTTCTCTTTTGGACTTAAACTGAGGTATTGTACGTTGATATTTTTCTTCAGAAGATAATATTTCAATAATATCTCCCTGTTTTGGTTGTAACTTTTGTTGAAGAAATTCGGGCAAACGAACTTTTCCGATAAAACATAATCCTTGAGAATCTTTTTTATCCGCTGTCACCAAATCTTGTTCTTTAGCGATATCCCTAACTTCTGGTTTTAATAATTCACCAACAGGAAATAACGTTTTTGCTAATTGTTCCTGAGACAATTGGCATAAGAAATAAGATTGATCCTTATTAGAGTCTTTTCCTGCTATAAGACGATGAATTTCTTTTCCTTCTTTGCGTATCGTATCCTTTCTACAATAATGCCCAGTCGCAACATAATCAGCTCCAAGAGATAATGCAATTTTTAAGAATACGTCAAACTTAATTTCACGATTACATAACACATCGGGGTTTGGAGTACGACCATTTTCGTATTCATTAAACATATAATCCACAATACGTTCTTTATATTGCTCACTTAAATCTACCGTCTGAAATGGTATCCCCAATTTCTCTGCTACTAATAACGCATCATTACTATCATCCAGCCATGGACATTCGTCAGAAATTGTTACTGAATCATCATGCCAATTCTTCATGAATAATCCAATAACCTCATATCCTTGCTCTTTTAATAAATATGCCGCTACACTGGAATCAACTCCCCCTGATAATCCTACGATTACTCTCTTCATCAAAAAAATCCTTTCTTTATTTTATTCTTTATAATTATTTTACAAAAGTACTAAGTAAATATCTTAGAGACAAGCTATCAGAATATTCAGCTTTAACTAATTTTGGAATGTTATAATAGACTCAAAAGAGTTGATTCTTTCTAATTAAAAGCTCAGTTCATAAAAAATGGATATTTGACAAATCAAATATCCATTTTAACAAATACGACAGTATTCAATAACTAATTAAAATTCTACCATCATCTTCTTTTTAAGTATACTATTTTCTCCTAATATAACTTCTACTAATAAAAACCATTCGTCTTAATTGAGCTTATCATTTCACAAAGAGAAATCAAAGACTCACCTAACTTTAATACACCTAAGTCTTTTCTCTGTATCAATTTTCCTGTTAAATCCGTAATCTATGGTAAAGGACTGAATATTATTTCACCCTTAGCATTTCGAAATTCACATTGATCCATAACATATAAAACTTAACGACGAACAACACTAAATTTTTGAGTACTTGTTTTGATCTTATCTCTCCAGTCTTTACCTACAGGAACCAATAAAGCTGTTGCTGTATAACCACTACCTATTACTATTTTTTTAGGAACATTCATTATAACACTAGTTCTTCCTGAGCCTTTACTTACTTTAACACTCATTAGATCTAACCATTTATGTTGCGGATCTCTAATTTCTACTTGGATTTCTCGTTCTTGATTTACATCATATTCTACACTAAAAGTAAAATTCTCCGACTTTTTTTGATTGGGCACCTCTAATAATTCAATAAATTCTTCTTTTGGAGGAATATACGTTGAAACTCCTTCTGTACTGGCTGATTTAGTACCGTTAGTCACGTTAAATTTTCGAGAAGTATTTTTGATTTTATCTTGCCAATCTTTACCTACCGGTAATAATAAAGATATTGCTTTATAATCATTAGCAATCTCTGCTGTATTAGGTATTTTTACAGTAACAAAAATCGTTTCAGAACCCTCTGGTACTGTTACTTTTTTTGATCCTAACCATTGTTTTCGCTGATTCCTGATCTCTACAACAATATCTCTTGCTTTCTTTGCTGTGTATTTTAATTCAAAAGTATAGCGATCAGCTGGTTTTTGATCTGGCAAAGGCATTATTTCAAGATTTTCTTCCATCTCTGCGTGATCAACATTTTCTTGTGGTATCACATTAAATTCTTTTTCACTATTTACGATTTTTTCTTTCCAATCTTTACCTAGCGGAACCAATGTAGCTATTACTTTATAACCATTTCCAATTATGGCTTCATTCACTAAACCTACAGCAAGATCTATTTTTCGTGATCCTTTTTTTACGATTACTTTGTTAAATCCTAACCAAACATTTTCTGGACTTCTGATTTCTAAATGAATTTCTCGTTCTTTCTTTGCTTTATACTTTAACTTAAAATTATAACTCTTAGATGGATATTGATCTGCTACTTCTAATAATTGAACATCTTCTTCCAATACGTTTTCTCTATCTACCCCAAAAAAAGGTTTGGGTATGTTAGAGTGATTAGCAATACTATTTGAAGCTAATTCGATACTTTCATTTTTCACAATAGTATACGCGCTAATAAAACTCTCATCACCTTTAAATTTTAAACTTTTAGCATGAGAAAGCTTAGAAATTTCTTTATTTAAAATATCGGTATTAATATTATGTAATACCACATTATGATCTGTTAGATTGATTATCGATAATATTTTAGCATTGCAAGAAAACACAGCTACTAAACAAAATACAAAAACGATAATAAATTTTTCTTTTAAAGTTTTTAAAAACAAATTTGACTTCATTTTACTTGTAAATTTTAGGGTTTTATGATATAATTAATGATTAAAAAATCTTTTAAGAGTATATATATTACTCTGAAGTAAGGTCAGTTACAATAAACTTCTCATGATTACCTACTACAGATTTATCACAGGTAAAACCTGTAAGGCTACCGTTATTATGACTTACGTACAATCCATTATTTCCTTTGATAGCGCCCTCTCCTCCTAAATCAAAATTTTCAGCCTCAATAACTCCTGGCATATTATTACCGCCTCCATATTTTGTCTGTTGACCTATCGATGTCATCGTTATTAAACAAAACAAAAAAATTGTAATAGCATTTCTTTTAACCTTTTTAAAGAATAATACAATTTTTAAGACTTCTAGTATCATACGTTAAATTTTTAAATGCTTTTAATCTAAATATGTTCATTCAAACAAAAATCCAAATAATTTAACGTATGCCTTGTAAGATATATCCTATTTATTACCACACATGGTTAATTCTCTGCGAATAAATTGCAATTTACAAGTATAGCTTTTGAAGATAAGAAGAGGACAAGAAGTATTAATTCATATTTAAAAAGTTGTGTATTAGCCCCAGACTAAAGCACAAAAATATTAGCCATTGTTATATAACAGCTTCAAAAAATCTCTTTAGATAATTAGCATGTAATTTTAAAGATTTTATACGATTAAAATCCTTTATTTTGAACGGGAAACAATTTTTGTTCGGATAGTTTTCCATCAGTGTAATAGCTCCAAATACCATCCTTACGATCTCTCTTATAGTTTCCTTCTATAATCAAATCACCGTTGGTATTGTAATATTTGGTTATACCATGAAGCTGGTCATTTTCGTATATAAACTCCTTAATAACAATACCTTTTTCTGAATAAATTAGTCTTTTACCTTGTCTTTTTCCATTAACATATGAGGTACTTTCTGTTAATTGACCACTTTCAAAATATGTACGTTGCTCTCCATCAAGTTTTCCCGACAAGTAATGTTCAGTCATCATAATTTTTTTAGAACTATTATGATAATATTCCCATAACCCTATTCGTTCTTTGCCAATCATTTGACCTTGACTTATCACTTTTCCCTTTTGGGTAAAATATTTAACCTTAACAGTATCACTATTTTTTGAAAATGTTTTTACAGCTGTAGGAGAATCACCGCTGCTAGGTTTGTAGAATTTAAAACTCCCTATCTCTTTCCCATGATCAAAAGTACCTTCATATCGAATTTGATCACTATTATCATATTTCTTTCGCCATTTACCGTGTCGTTTACCTTCACTATCATATTTATTGTACTCTTGCCCTAAAATGGGTAAACATGTAAACATTAAAACACAAAATAACAATATACTTCGCATAACTACTATTTAATTTGGGACATTATTTCAACGAAAGTAACTTCCAAAAAGTATACCAATATTATAAAATCATAATGATAAAATGAAGTCGAAAGCATAAAAAAGCTCCAAAGAGGAGCTTTTTTATAAGATATTTAAAAATAAATTATTTCTTCTTGGTATTTTTTTGCTGTTCTGCTTGCTCCATTAGCTCTTTCATCTTTTTCTGGAATTTACCCTGTTTTTTAGGTTTTTTCTTATTTTCTTGAATCTTAGCATGGATTTTATCTTCATTGATGATTACATTTTTAATCACCAACATAATACCAATGGTAATCAAATTAGAAACAAAATAATACAATGATAATCCACTTGCATAGTTATTAAAGAAAAATAACATCATCACCGGAGACAAATACATTATGAATTTCATATTTGGCATTCCTGGTTGTTGTGTTTGCATTGTTTGTCCAGTAGTCATCGTCATATAAATAAAAATTGCAACTGATGCTAAAATTGGAAATAAACTAATATGATCCCCATAGAAAGGAATAGTAAACGGTAACTGAGCTATATTATCATAACTAGATAAATCATCTGCCCACAAGAAACTCTTTTGACGTAACTGAAAAGCACTTGGGAAAAAGTTAAATAAAGCATAGAAAACAGGAATTTGCATTAATGCAGGCAAACAACCACTCATTGGATTAACACCAGCTTTGCCATATAACGCCATAGTTTCCTGTTGCTTCTTCATCGCATTGTCCTTATATTTTTCGTTAATTTCTGTAATCTCTGGTCGCAAAACTTTCATTTTTGCTTGTGACACATATGACTTATAAGTCACTGGAGACAGAACAATACGAACAATAATAGTCATTACTATAATAGCAATACCATAAGGAAGGAAGCTACTTAAAAATGCAAAAAACGGAATAAATAAGTATTTATTTATGATTCCAAAAATCCCCCAACCCAAAGGTACTATTTCATCCAAATTACGGTCATATGTATTTACAATTCTATAATCTGTTGGTCCATAATACCAATCCATAGCATAATTAAGCTCTCCACCTTGTAATTCTAATGGCATAGATGCAGAAAACTCTTTGGTAACCTTGATATCTTTATCATCTAAATCTGTAGACCCAGCAAGGTTTTTTGAAGTAAAAGATGCTTTTTTAAATGGTGTATCTGTTAACAATACAGAAGTAAAGAAATGTTGATTAAATGCTATCCAAGATACATTTTCTTCTTCATCATCTGTAAACTCTCCTGCTCCCAAATAATCATCTTTATCACCATCATACTCATATTTAAGTTCTGTATAACGATTTTCATAAGCTGCACTTTTAGCATGTCTAATCCCTTGAAGTTTCCAATCTAGGTTTACCGTTTGACTACTATTAATTACTTGTTGTAATCCTTGAGATCGAATTGTAAAATCAACCATATATTCATTTGGCTTTAACTCATATCTATACTCAAGGTATTTTGTATCAGAAACTTTAAGTTTCATGGATAAGATTGTATTCTCTCCGTTTTTGGTCACTGTAGGTTCAAAAAACAGGTCTTTGGTATTTAGAATTCTATTATCTGTAGTCCCAAAATTAATATTTAAAGAAGCATTTTTGCCATCCTTAATCAAATACACGGGTACAGAATCATAGGTCTTAAAGTTTTTTAATAATGCCTCAGAAATGTATCCTCCTCTATTATTTACTTTTAAACTTAATACTTCGTTTTCTACTTTGGTAAATTCTTCTTTTGCAGATGCTAAACTAGCTGAGTACGCAAATGCACCCAATTGAGATTTTGCATTTGAGAGTGCCACAGAATCTTGCGGATTAACAACAATAGGTTTGCTTTCTTGAACAAAATCTGGGGTTGTATCCTTATTATCTGCCTCTTTCTCGTTTGCTACTTGTTCTTCTTTAGCTTTTTCTGCTTCAATTTCTTCAGGAGTCGGCTGATTTAAATAGAACATCCAAACGATGATTCCAAAAATAAGTGCAAATCCAATTATCGAGTTAAGATCAAATTTCTTTTCTTCCATTTATGTAAGTATAAAAAGCCTTTATCCGATAACTCAGAAAGGCTTTTGTCTATTTATATTTATTTATTTTTCAAAGGTCGGATTAGAATTCGTATACTAGTAATTCTTAGTTGGTATCAAAATTTGCTATTATACTTATTTCAAAAATTATATATTGTTATATCCTGTTGTCAATTATCTAGCCAATTACTATTCTTGTGACACTTTGGCATTCTTACTATTTTTTGAATATTCTACCGCAGCTTTTACAAAAGCTATAAACAATGGATGTGGATTAGCCACAGTACTCTTATATTCTGGGTGATATTGCACACCCACAAACCAAGGGTGATTTGGCAATTCTATAATTTCTACCAATCCTGTTTTGGGATTAACACCTGTGGTTTTAAGCCCTGCATTTTCTAATTGCTCCTTATAATTATTATTATATTCATAACGATGGCGATGGCGTTCTTCAATCAGTGACTTTCCGTATGCTTCATACACAATACTACCTTCTACTAATTCACACTCCCATGCACCTAATCGCATTGTGCCTCCCATATCTGTAATACTCTTTTGTTCTTCCATAAGATCAATTACGGGGTGCGGAGTATTTTCATCTACTTCTACAGAACAGGCATCTTTTAACCCTAAAACATTACGAGAATACTCGATAACGGCCATCTGCATTCCTAAACAAATTCCAAAAAACGGTAACCCATTTTCTCTTGCAAATTGCACTGCTTTTATTTTTCCTTCTATACCGCGCTCACCAAATCCGGGAGCGACCAAAACTCCATCCAGGTGAGCAATTTTCTTCTTTATTGTTGTATCTGTAATGTATTCTGAATGAATACTTACTACATTAACTTTTACTTCATTTTCTGCACCTGCATGAATAAACGCCTCAAGAATTGATTTATAAGAATCTTGTAATTCTACATATTTCCCTATAAGCCCAATAGTAACTTGATGTTTTGGATTTTTATGTCTTTGTAAAAAGCTATTCCAATTATCAAGGTTAGGAACGTTATCATCTCTAAGTACCAATTGTTTTAGCACAACTGCATCCAAGCCTTCTTCGAGCATCAAATTAGGCACATCATAAATAGTCGAGGCATCTATAGACTCTATTACTGCTTCTTGTTTAACATTACAGAAAAGTGCTAATTTCCTACGTAAATCGTCCGATAATTCATGTTCTGTTCTACATACCAGAATATCTGCTTTTATACCACTTTCCATCAAAGTTTTTACACTGTGTTGGGTTGGCTTGGTTTTTAACTCTCCTGCTGCAGAAAGATAAGGTATTAGGGTTAAATGAATCACTAAAGCATTAGAATCTCCAAGCTCCCATTTTAGTTGACGTACAGCCTCTATATATGGTAAAGATTCAATATCTCCAACCGTACCTCCAATTTCAGTAATTACGATATCATAGTTCCCGCTTTTACCTAAAATCTGAATTCTTTCTTTTATTTCATTAGTGATATGAGGAACTACCTGAACTGTTTTTCCTAAAAATTCTCCACGTCGTTCTTTTTCAATAACACTTTGATAAATTCTACCTGTAGTTACATTATTAGCTTGAGAAGTTGGTGTATTTAAAAATCTTTCATAATGTCCCAAATCCAGATCTGTTTCTGCTCCGTCATCAGTTACATAGCATTCTCCGTGTTCATAAGGATTTAAAGTTCCTGGATCAACATTAATATACGGATCCAGTTTTTGAATTGTAACTCTATATCCCCTTGCCTGTAATAGCTTTGCTAAGGAAGCAGCTATAATTCCTTTTCCTAAAGAGGAAGACACACCTCCGGTTACAAAAACATATTTGGTATTAGCCATGTAAACTAAATATTAGTAAGATTGTATTAAAATTTTGCGCAAAAATACAAAGAAGTCACGAAATCATACATTGAAAATCAATCAATATTACATAACTTTTCCATATTCCGTTAACAACGTAAAAAACTGAAAATGAATTCACAACAAGCTCAAAAAATAAAATCCCGACATCAGACGGGATTTTTATAATTAAAAAGTGTGTATTTATTCTTCTTCTTCTGAAGCTTTATCTTCTTCTGGCTCAGAGAAATCATTCATTCCTTTTGCTTGAAGAATATTATACCAGTGAATTACTTTTTTCATGTCACTCACATAAACTCTATCTTCATCATAATCTGGTAAGACTTCACTAAAATAAGCTTCTAATTTATTTTTTGATTCTTTATGGCTTATTGCTTGCTCTCCATTTTCTTTCTCCTGAATCTTTTTAAAGATTTCTCGCAATGGCACCTCCTCTGTGAATGTATAAATCGCAATTTCGCTTAATACACTTACATTATGTCTAATACTTACAGACAGTCTTTTCCCATCTAATAAGGATTCAGCCAAAAACCCACTTCGTGTTTGCGTTTTTAACTCATATAAACCAGGTTTACCCGAAATTGCTAATATTTTATCTAAGCTCATATATGTTCGTTTCAAAGTTGGCAAATATCAGTAGTTCGTTTTAAAAAATCAAACATTAACCAACATAAATATTTAAAAGTAAATTATCTCCCTTTTTTCACTAAAGGAAAACGCATTCGATATTCAGAATTAATTTTACCCTTAGAAATATTCGCCAGTTTTCCTTTTATTAACCTTTTTTTAAGACTAGATAGTTTATCCGTAAACAAAATTCCTTCTATATGATCATATTCATGCTGAATTACTCTTGCTGCTAATCCACTATAAACCTCTGTATGCTCAACAAAATTCTCATCAAAATAATTAATTTTTATAGTTTCATTTCGAAAAACATCTTCTCTAATATCAGGGATACTCAAACAACCTTCTGTAAAGGCCCACTCTTCTCCAGTTTCTTCTAAAATTTGAGCATTAATAAAAACTTTCCTAAAACCTTTTAATTGATTTACTTCTTCCTCAGATAATTCTTCATCCTCAGAAAAAGGTTCTGTATCTACCAAAAACAAACGTATCGGAAGTCCAATCTGAGGAGCAGCCAACCCTACTCCATGGGCATTATACATAGTTTCAAACATATTATCCAGTAATTCAGATAATTTAGGATAATCTTTTGTTATCTCTTTTCCTTTTTTTTTCAATACCGGATCTCCGTATGCTACAATTGGAAGTATCATATATTTCTTACTTATTTTCTATTAATTTACTGATTATAAAGATAATCCTGCAGTATAATCGTTGCACTAATTTGATCTACTAACGCCTTATTCCTTCGTTTCTTTTTTGAAATCCCACTAGCAAGCATTGTGTCAAAAGCCATCTTTGAAGTAAAACGTTCATCAATTCTTTTTACAGGAATATTAGGAATTTCTTCACTTATTTTTTTTAAAAATGGTTGAATCAACTTCTCACTTTCTGAAGGAGCTCCATGTAATCTTTTTGGTTCTCCTACTATAAAAAGTTCGACTTCTTCCTTAGATATATATTCTTTTAACCAAGATAATATATCCTTGGTGTCAACAGTAGTCAAACCAGAAGCTATAATTTTAGATTCATCTGTCACCGCAATCCCACAACGTTTTCCTCCATAATCTATTGCCAAAATTCGCCCCATATCTATTTTTCTGCAAAAATATAACATTATTATAAAAACACCTTATTTATTAATGGATTCCTAAAATATGCTCAATCAGTATTTTTTTCCAACTAAGCTATTATCTTTACCAAAATTTTTTAATCGATGAACCAACTAAAGGAAACCATAGAAAAAGCTTGGGAAAACAGAGAGCTTTTAAAAGAATCAAATACGCAAAGCGCGATAAGAGAAGTTGTTAATTTATTAGATGCCGGAGAGCTAAGAGTTGCTGAACCTATTGAAGGAGGTTGGCAAGTTAATGAATGGGTTAAAAAAGGAGTTGTACTCTATTTCCCCATTCAAAAAATGGAAACTCTTGAAGCAGGAATCTTTGAATATCATGATAAAATCCCATTAAAAAAGGGATATGAAGCAAAAGGGATTCGAGTGGTACCAAATGCTGTAGCACGTCATGGAGCTTATATTTCTCCAGGTACTATCTTAATGCCTAGTTATGTAAATATTGGCGCATATGTTGATCAGGGAACAATGGTAGATACATGGGCAACTGTAGGTAGTTGTGCACAAATTGGTAAAAATGTGCATCTAAGTGGAGGTGTTGGTATTGGTGGAGTATTAGAACCATTACAAGCCGCTCCTGTAATTATTGAAGACAATGCATTTATTGGATCTCGCTGTATTGTTGTTGAAGGTGTTCGTGTAGAAAGGGAAGCTGTACTTGGAGCTAACGTGGTATTAACAGCATCAACTAAGATTATCGATGTGACTGGGGATACTCCTGTAGAAAGAAAGGGAATAGTTCCTACTGGCTCTGTGGTAATACCAGGAAGTTACACCAAAAAATTTGCAGCTGGAGAATATAACGTACCTTGCGCATTAATTATTGGAAAACGAAAAGAAAGCACCGACAAAAAAACCTCTCTTAATGAAGCGCTTAGAGAGTATGATGTAGCTGTATAGTAAAAAATACATAAAGATTTTGGGCTTGTCTTTATTTTTTTTAGGCAAGCTCTATTATTTTTGACCCCGACTTATGAAGATTTTGGTTATTCAACAAAAAATGATTGGAGATGTGCTCACAAGCACTATTATTTGTGAAGCATTGCGAAAAGAATACCCTGATGCGACTATTGATTATTTAGTAAACTCAAATACAAAACCGGTTCTAACAGAAAATCCTTTTTTTGACCATATTGTAGAATTTAAAAAAGAATATCAAGATAGTAAAAAGGCTTTCTACACTTTTTTAAAAAAGATTCGGGAAACCAGATATGATCATGTCATTGATGTTTACGGGAAGTTAGAAAGTAATCTTATCACACTATTCACTGGAGCTCCAACAAAAGTGTCTTTCCACAAATGGTATACACAATTTTTATATACAAAAACGATTAAAAGAAGTTCTGACTCTATTACAAATGCTAGTATAGCAATAGAAAACAGGCTTCGTTTAATTTTTCCAGAAAATAGAATTACCGCTGAAATCACAAGGCCTAAAATATTTTTAACGAAAGAAGAAAAACAAAAAGCAGGGGAGTTTTTAGAATCCAACGGAATCAAATCAAAAACTCCGTTAATCATGATCAGCGTTTTAGGAAGTGAAACAAAAAAAACACTTCCTTTTGCCTATATGGCCAAAATGATTGATGTAATAGTGAACACAACTGGAGCAAATATCCTTTTTAATTATATCCCTAATCAAGAAAAAGATGCTCGCACTGTTTACAACCTTACTATGCCAAAAACGCAAAGGCATATTCATTTTGATGTATTTGCAAAAAGTTTACGCGGATTTCTGGCTATTCTATCACATTGTGACTCTTTAATTGGTAATGAAGGCGGGGCTGTAAACATGGCAAAAGCGTTAGACATACCAACATTTACTATTTTCTCTCCTTGGATTAATAAAAAAGATTGGAATATGTTTGAAGATGGAGAAACACAAATATCTGTCCACCTATCAGATTATTTACCAGGATTATTTTTACATAAAAACGGTAAAGAACTTAAAAAGAAATCATTAGAACTTTACCCTTATTTCAAACCAGAATTATTCATTGATCAATTATATAACTTTTTGAACAAAAACTTGTAATTTGCATTTCTAAAACCAAATCATCATAGAAAAAAAAGCTTCACATAGAGAAAAAGTTACGGCTATTGTCCCTTGCTATAACGAAGAACATAATATCAGAAAAGTATTAGAATCTGTATCATTTGCTGATGAGATTATGGTGGTTGATTCGTTTAGCACAGATAAAACTATAGAAATAGCTAAGGAATATACCGATTTTATAATCCAACGGGAATATGAATATTCTGCTTCACAAAAAAACTGGGCTATCCCACAAGCTAATCACGAATGGATTATACTTGTTGATGCCGATGAATGTGTTACACCAGAGCTAAAAGATGAAATTTTAAAAACTTTGGAAAATCCAGGAGTTGATAATATAACTGGATACTGGATAAAGCGTATGAATCATTTTATGGGAGAGCGCATAAATTATAGCGGGTGGAGAAACGATAAAGTAATCCGCCTTTTTCATAGAGATCGGTGCTCATACCAAGACAAACAAGTACATGCTGAAATAAAAACAGATGGAAAAATAGCATTTTTGAAAAACAAATTTTATCACAATACATATACAACTCTTGATGCTTATTATACAAAAATGAATAGATATGCGGCGTGGCAAGCAAATGATTATGATAAAAAAACTGGTAAATTAACTCCATATCATTTTGTTATCAAACCTTTCTGGGGATTCTTTAAACATTATATTATTCAAAGTGGGTTTAGAGATGGACTTCCTGGTTTGGTTATTGGTTACATACAAGGGTACACTGTCTTTATGAGGTATGTAAAATTATGGTTGCTTCGTAGAGATCGAAAATAAACTCAATCTTTATACTTTTTTAAACCATTCTTTTCTAAGTAGTTTTTCATTAAAAATGATATTGAAAACTGAGTTTCAGAACTAAAAAATGCCAAACTAAAACATTATTAATTACAGAAAAAACAGGTTTATCAGGTTTTTTCAAGCTTCTTCCTTATACATAAGAACTAAAGAACTATACTGATATAGTTTTGAGCAAAATCGTTCAAAATAAAATCAGATATGAATAAACAACTTATGTACCTTTTTTGTTTTTTTTACCTGGGAAGCTATGCTCAGGAAAAATTTACAATAAGTGGATATGTCAAAAACAATAATTCTGGAGAGAAACTTCTAGGAGTAAACATTATTATTGATAACGCTTATGGAACCACTACTAATGATTATGGATTTTATTCTATAAACCTTGAAAAAGGCAATCATCAGGTCGAAATTAGCTATTTAGGATATAAAACTATTAGAAAAGAAATTTTTATAGACGCCAATAAAAAAATTGATTTCGACCTAGCAGAAGAATTAGCACAACTTGATGAAATTGTAATCTCTTCTAACAAAGCACGTAAAAAAATACAATCAACAGAAATGAGTGTGGTATCTTTAAAAGGAGAAACCATTAAAAAACTTCCTGCAATATTAGGAGAACCTGATGTATTAAAATCTCTACAGTTATTACCTGGTGTATCTAGTGTCAATGAAGCATCTTCGGGATTTAATGTAAGAGGAGGTTCTGTTGACCAAAATCTAATTCTTCTAGATGATGCTACCATTTATAATGCTTCGCATTTATTTGGTTTTTTTTCTGTCTTTAATTCTAGTGCTATAAAAAATGCCAAATTATATAAAGGAGGAATTCCTTCAATTTATGGAGGTAGACTATCATCTGTATTAGATATTAAACAAAAGGAAGGTAATACCAAAAAATTTGGTGGAGAAGCCGGAATAGGCCTTATTTCTGCAAAGGCTTTAATCGAAGGCCCTATACTTAAAGGAGATAAAGAAGAAGCTTCAGGAAGTTATATGCTCGCGGGTAGAAGATCTTATATCGACTTGTTTACCTTTCTCACAGATGACTTTAAAGATAGTTCACTCTTCTTCTATGATTTTAACCTTAAAGCTAATTATGATATTAATAAAAACAATCGCTTGTTTTTATCTGGGTATTTTGGCAGGGATAAATTCGAATTAGACGGACTCTTAGGGACTTTATGGGGAAACACTTCAGGATCTTTGCGTTGGACAAGTGTACTTAATGAGAAACTCTTTCTACAAACCTCTGCTATTTTTAGTAACTACGATTATAACCTGGATAACTTAAGAACAGGGTCAGAATTTAGATGGAAATCAAGTATTTCTAATTACAATCTAAAACCAAGATTAACCTGGTTTATAAACAATAATAACACTCTTAAAACAGGGTTAGACTTCACTTATTATAACTTTAAACCAGGAAAAATCTCTTCGCTTAATGGCTCTAGTATAAACGCAGAAGAATTCAGTGATAAATTTGGGCTTGAAAATGGAATCTATATTGATTTAAAACAAAACATTTCTGACAAACTAAGCTTACAATACGGAGTAAGATGGTCCAACTTTTCTAGGTTAGGAAAAGGCGATATTCGCGAATATGAAACTGGCACGCCTCTAACTTACAATTCTGCATTAGATATTTATGAAGAAAATGAAGTATTAGGAATAACGAATTATGGATCAGGAAAACGTATTAAAACCTTCAATAATATAGAGCCAAGAGCTTCTATCAGATACCTTCTAAACGAATCCAACTCTTTAAAAGTTAGCTACAATAGAATGTATCAATATCTACACCTTATTTCCAACACTACATCCCCAACTCCTCTAGACGTTTGGTCTCCTAGCGGCCCTTATTTATCTCCTCAATATGCAGATCAATTAGCATTAGGGTATTTTAAATCTTTTCAAAATGGGAAATACGACCTTAGTCTTGAAACCTATTACAAAAAACTACAAGACGTTACAGATTTTATAGACGGTGCTGATCTTTTATTCACAGAGGAAATAGAGACACAAGTTGCCCAAGGTCAAGGAAGAGCTTACGGGCTCGAAGTACAACTTAATAAAAACGAAGGTAAACTCACAGGATGGTTAAGCTATACACTGGCTCGTGCTGAAACCAAAGTACTTGGTATCAATAACAATAACTACTACCCTAGCAATAGTGATCAATTACATGAACTAAACTTAGTTGGATTATACAAACTAAATAAACGATGGGATTTTGGAGCAAATTTTGTCTTCGGTTCAGGAAGGCCAGTTACATATCCTACAGGAAGATATGAACAAAACGGACTAGTTGTAGCGGATTATAACGATAGAAACGGAAATCGCCTACCAGCTTACCATAGGTTAGATATTTCTGCAACATTAAATCCTAAAAAAGGAAAAAATGGAAAATGGGTTTTTAGTCTTGTTAATGTATATAATCGACAAAATGCCGCTTCTATATATTTTAACGAGGTAAACGAAGTAAACGAGGTCGAAATGGCAACTGGGATGACACAAGCCACCAAATTATCATTTTTCGGAATTGTACCTAGTATATCTTATGAATTCAAGTTTTAAAAAATTATAATCATGAAAAATATATCCATAATACTATACGCCTTTTTAATTCTTATCACCTTTATATCTTGTGAAACAGATGTAACTAATGATATCGCCTTGGCAGATACCACACCGAAATTAGTAATTGATGGAGGTTTAGAACGAAATACAATAACCCCTGTTACTACACAGCGTATACGACTTACAACAACCGCAAATTTTTTATCTAATACCGATGAACCCTTTGTTGATAATGCACAGGTTATAATCACAGACGGAACAAACTCTTGGGAATTTACCCATAACAATAACGGATACTATGAAAACACAGATATTCTTCCAGAAATTGGGAATACCTACACCATTAATATAGTATGGAATGGAGAAACTTATCAAGGTTCTGACACCCTATCTGAAGCACCAAAATTTGATGATTTTTATTTCGAATTTGAAGAAGAAACTATAGTTAGCGATGAGGGATATTTTGTGAAATTTGACACTACAGATCCTGCTAATGTGGCCAATTATTATTACTATAGACTTTTTAAAAATGGAGAGTTCACTATTGTTCCTGATGCTGGTAATAGTGAAGTATTAGTAGTATCTGATGAATTTTTTGATGGACAGCAACGCATTGGGGTTAACCCTAACGATGAGATTGCTTTTGAAGTTGGAGAATTAGCTACAGCTCAGCAATTATCAATATCAGAATCTTATTTTGACTATCTTAAAGAATTATTTATACAAACAGGAAATTTAGGGAATCCTATAGTTGGCAACCCTCCTCCTGCATCAATACGAGGAAATTTAATAAATTTAGATAATAACACTAATCGTGCTTTAGGCTATTTTTACACTGTGGATATTGAAGAAGATACGATAACTATAACTGAAAACTAAAACCATAAACATTGAAAGCTAACAGAATATACTTCTACCTCTTCATTATTCTTTTGTTTAATACACTTCACTTCATTAGTGAAGTGTATACTAGCAGTCTGGAAGAAGGCATCTCAGAAACGATTATTCTGTTACCGACGACTTTTCTATTTACGGTATTTGTTTTTTGGACTCGAATGCTCATTAAAAAACATATTGCCGATAAAATCATATTTCAAGAAAACAAATCAAAAACCTTAGGCTTTTGGGGTTTAGTTATCATACTCAAAACTGTAGTCTTGACTTTTATGATAATGCCAGTAACCAATTATTTTTTTGATGATGACGATCCCCCGGGAGAGCCTTTCTTCGGACTAACTTTCTGGAGTATTTTAATAGTTAATTTTTCTATTATTACATTTTTATATTTTATTGAAATTTTTCTAGAAATGCAGAAAGAAAAACAAGATATAAAAGTTAAGCTAACACAGTATCAAAGTGAGAAATCAATAGCTCAGTATTTAACTTTAAAGAAACAGTTAAACCCTCATTTTCTTTTCAATAGTTTTAATAGTTTAATGGGATTAATTACTATTGACAGCAAAAAAGCTGAATATTTTTTGCAAGAATTATCTAATATCTACAGATATAATTTAACGCAAAGCGAAGAAGTAGTCGTTCCTCTAAAAAAAGAACTTCAGTTAATTTACTCTTATATGTCTTTGCAAAAAATAAGGTTTGGAGAATATGTTAGCATGGAGGATAACATCGAAGAAAACAAGCTTAATTTCTTAATTCCTCCCATGACTTTAGAATTATTGTTTGAAAATGCTATTAAACATAATATTATAGAAAGTAAAAAGCCTTTAAAAATATCCATCATAAGTGAAGGATCAACAATTAAAGTAACCAACAATTTTCAGCCTAAAAACAACAACTACGAAAAATCTCTAGGGATTGGTCAAAAAAACTTAATTAATCAATATAAAATGTTACATACAGAATCTCCAAGTTTCGAAATACTCAATGGTAACTATATTGCTTATATCCCTTTAATTGAACCTGAATTATGACTAAAGCCATCATTATAGAAGATGAAAGTATTGCAGCAATTAGATTACAAAATCTAATTCATGAAGTAAATGATCAAATTACAATCATAAAAGTACTTTCTTCTGTAAATGAATCTATACATTATTTATCTTCGGAAAACCCCGATTTGATTTTTTTGGACATTAATTTATCTGATGGGTATTCTTTTGAAATTTTTAAAATACTTGAAATTAACATCCCAATTATATTTACTACTGCTTATTCTGAATATGCCATCAAAGCTTTTGAACAAAATAGTATTGATTATTTATTAAAACCTATAAATAAAGAAGCATTACAACGTAGTATTAGCAAATTTTCATTGCTTAACAAAAAAGAACTTCCAAAATACAAAGATTTATATCTACATAATGGACAAGGTTTTAAAAAAAGGTTTTTGGTAAAAATGAATTCTAGTTTAAAAACTGTTGACATTACTGAAATTGCTTATTTCTATACCCAAGAAAAACTTACTTTTATAGCGCTTTGGAGTGGAAAAAAAATGCCTATCGACTTTTCACTAAAAAAACTAGAATTAGAATTAGACCCCTCTGTTTATTTTAGAATTAACAAAAAATACATTATAAACTTAAAGTCTATTGGCGAAATGTATTATACTTCAAAATCTAGAATAAAAGTATCATTAAATCCATCGCCCAATGAGGATAACATATTCGTTGCTATAGAAAAATTAGGGAAATTTAAAAAATGGCTTTCACTATAATCAATCATTATTTACTCTCTTCTCTGTATTTCTTTTTCCAGAAAAATATTTTCCTTTTCAAAGCTCTTTTTTTGTAAAACTTCTGCTGAAAGGCTTCCGTGAGACCCCACATTTTTTGATAAATCATAGATTCATCTACACCAGTTAACTTGGCATATTCATTAGCCATAATAGCAACCATTTCTTTTTTAGGTGTTAATCGAGAAAAATTGCGAATTCTGGTATCCATATCCAAATCCTTAAATTCCATCCTATTAAGATCTACCAAATAAAAATCATACCCAGTATCTGTTTTCACAATCAAAGTATTGCCCGGCGAATGATCCAAAAATAACACTCCTTTTTCATGAAGATCATAGGTAAACTGGGTAAAAGCTCTTAAAATGTTTTCATGATCTGGATAATCTGGCTGCCTCACCAATTCTCTATAAGTAAGATTGCACTCTAATAACTCACTTACATAATAACTTTTTTTAAATAAAAATGGTGTAGTATATAAATCATAGGCCAAAGGAAATGGAGTTTTTATTTCTAGTGCTAACAAATTATTTGCATAATTATAAGATCGTTCTGCTTTTGATTTTCTAAAAAATCTATATACAATCTGATTTATAAGGTTAGGAACTTTAAATGATTTAATCGTATACTTTTCACCTCCAATTTCTACAATCTTAATAACATTACGTTCTGCATCACCTAGTATATCATTGTAAGTTTCAAAGTTCTTAATCGTCTCTTTAACTTCATCTTGAATTCCTATATATTCAGAATGTATAACAAATTTATTTCGCATCCTTTATAAGCTAGTTTTTATAAGTAGCTACTGTAGCATATTGAGGGTATTTTATATCCATATGGGCAAAAAACAAAGGGATATTATATAAATATGGCCTAATAGATTTACTTCCATTAATACCTTCATGTTCCTTTACTTCAAACCCTAATTCCTCATACATCCTTTTAATACTTTTACCCGTAAAGAAACGAAGATGTGTTTTATCCATTACTCCATGCCCTTCATACTTCCAATCTTTTTTAAACAACACTTTCAAAAAGGTATTGTAGTATCTCACATTAGGAATGGAACTAATTACTACTCCACCTGGTGTCAATTTATGTTTTACCTTATCCAAAACCATATAAGGATCCACAAGGTGTTCTAATACATCATTAAAGTAAATAACATCAAAATATTTATCTGGTAGCTCATCCAAGTAATCTTCGCACTTCCCAGAAAACACTTTATCCAATCTTTCATTTGCTATTTGGGCTTCATCATCCATATATTCTATTCCCCAGATCTCTGCTCCTGTTTTTTCTTTAAGTGCAATAGCAAAAGCTCCATTACCACATCCTATATCTATTATTTTTTTTGCAGTATCCGGAAGATATTTGATCATTTCATGTCGAATATTATCATAATATCCCTGAGGTTTATTCTCGTAATCCATGGGTTTTGATTTTTGCAAATATATTCAAATAATAAGCACTATTCTACAGATAATATCATATTGAATTATTATAATTATTTTTGATGTCAAATTCTTATGATGAAAATCCGTTACTTTGCAAAATAAATCATTCTAAATGAAGGCATATCCCACATGTTCCTTGGTTACTCCCACCTACAATTGGCCTGAAGCCCTTGAACTATTACTTTTAAGCATAAAAAAGCAAACGCATTTACCCAATGAAGTAATTGTTGCCGATGATGGATCTGGAGAAGATACGGCATTACTAATCAAGAAGATGCAGAAAGACTTTCCTGTTCCATTATATCACATCTGGCACGAGGATAATAAAAATCAAAAACCGGCAATTATGAATAAAGCAATTGCCAGTGCTAAATATGATTATATTGTTGAGATTGATGGTGATATTATTATGCATAAAGACTTTGTAAAAGATCATCTTTCATTAGCAGAAAAAGGAGTGTTTTTATATGGAAGTCGTGTTAATATTCAGGAAAATTATTTAAATACCCTTTTTGAAAAAAAACAAACGCATTTTCATTTCTTTTCAAAAGGCATTAAAAAAAGAGGGCGAACATTGCGTATTCCTTTTTTAGCAAAAAGATATAAAAAAGAAGATCAACGATCATCTAAACTAAGAGGGTGTAATATGTCTTTCTGGCGAGAAGATTTTCTTAAAGTAAATGGTTTTAACGAATCACTAACAGGATGGGGAATTGATGATAGTGAGATGATTCAACGTCTGCTTAATATTGGTATCAAAGGAAAAAGATTAAAATTTAAAGGTATTGTTTTTCATATATATCATCATGAACAGGACAAAAGCCATATTCACCTTAATGAAATTATAGAAAAAGAAACTACTGAAAAAGGAGTTACTTATATAGAAAAGGGTGTAGATCAATATCTAAAAAAATAATGTATGTATGATATTTCAGTTATAATCATTAATTATAATTCTGAGGAATATACGATTAACTGTATCAAATCTCTTATAAAACATACTTCTCCTCAATTATCTTGTCAATATATAATAGTAGACAATGGTTCTGAGAAAGAGAGCTATCAAACATTAAAAAAGTATATTGACACCATTGATATAGATGCTACAATAGAGCTCACTAGAAGTAATATAAATACAGGGTTTGGAAGTGGTAACATGATTGGAGTGCAAAAAGCTACTGGCAAATACTTAGCTTTTATCAATAATGATACTATTCTAGAAAGTGATTGTCTTTCTTCTTTGAAAAATTTTATGGATACAAATACCAATGCTGGCGTTTGTGGACCTCAAGCATTTAATGAGGATAAAAAAATACTCCCCACTATTGATCATTTTGCTTCTTTAGGGAGAGAAATCTTAGGAAGAAAGTTCTTAGAGAAATTAAACTCTAAAAAGTACCCAAAAAGAAAAAGGCTATACACAGAACCTCAACAAGGACAATTTGTGGCCGGAAGTTTTATGTTTTTTAGAGCTAATGATTTTAATTTGGTGGGCGGTTTTGATACTAATATTTTTCTGTATTATGAAGAAACAGATATTTGTAAACGTTTATCCAAAATAAATAAATCTGCGTTTCTTGTTCCTGATGCTACTTTTATACATTATCATGGGGCAAGTACTGAAAAATCTGTAAAAATAAAGATAGAACTAAAAATATCATTACTATATGTTATCAAAAAACATTATGGTATGCTATCATTTTATGTACTATTAACATATTTACAGATCAGGTATTTTTTCAGCAGTATCATAAAACCTAAGTATTGGCCTCTGTTTTATACACTTTTACTACAGGCTCCATTAACGAGGTCATTAAAACATAAACAACAAATCAAACCTATTGATATTTAATACAAAGTAATGGTTGATCAACAAATAGAATTAGAAAAGACACTTACAACATTAAAAAAAGGGGGAATTATTCTTTATCCAACAGATACTGTCTGGGGTATTGGTTGTGATGCTACTAATGCAGACGCTATAGATAAGATATTTGCGCTAAAAAAACGAATAGAAAGCAAGTCTATGATATGTCTTGTCAGTGATTTTAAAATGCTACAACAATATGTAGAAGAAGTTCCTGAGGTGGCTTATGATATATTAAAATATGCTACAAAAGCAACTACAATAGTTTATGACAGACCATTACGAGTTGCCGAAAATATAATAGCAGATGACAATACCCTAGGAATTCGAGTAGTCAGAGATCCTTTTTGTGGAAAATTAATTCGGAAATTAAAAAGACCCATTGTTTCTACATCAGCTAATATTAGCGGTACATCTACTCCAAAAAACTTTGAAGAAATAGCTTCTGCTATTTTGGAAGGCGTAGACTATGTTGTAAATTTGCCACTACAAAATAAAGGTGCAAAACCTTCTTCAATTATCAAAATAGGAGGCGATAGTACCGTAAAAATTATCAGGAAGTAAATTGATTCATGTCGGAAGCTAAAAATTACAAAGACGCTCTACAACATCCAATTTTTAAAACGATTACCCAGGCATCAGAACATCTAAAATTAGAGAGCTATGTTATAGGGGGATTCGTGAGGGATTACGTTTTACAAAGAGGAACTGCCAAAGATATTGATATTGTCGCTGTGGGTAGTGGTATTAAATTGGCGAAAGAAGTTTCTAATCTTCTTCCCAATAAGCCCAAAGTGCAGGTATTTAAAACCTATGGCACTGCAATGCTAAAATTAGATGATATTGAAGTAGAGTTTGTAGGAGCAAGAAAAGAATCATATACAGAAGATAGCAGAAATCCAGTAGTCGAAAACGGAACGCTTGAAGATGACCAAAATAGACGAGATTTTACTATTAATGCTCTCGCCCTTCATTTATCAAATAAAAATTTTGGGGATTTATTAGATCCTTTCCAAGGTTTACAGGATTTACAGGAAAAAATAATTCGTACTCCGCTAGATCCAAACATTACCTATTCTGATGATCCGCTACGAATGATGAGAGCAATTCGTTTTGCGACTCAACTTAATTTTAAAATTGAAACCACTTCTTTAAAAGCTATAACATATAATAAGGATCGTATTAAAATCATTACAAAAGAACGAATTGTTGTAGAATTAAATAAGATTCTTCTTAGCGACAAGCCTTCTGTTGGTTTTAAATTACTCGAAAAAACAGGACTTCTATCCTACATCCTTCCAGAATTAATGGCTTTAAAAGGAATTGATGAGATTGAAGGACAACGTCATAAAGACAATTTTTATCATACCCTAGAAGTTGTAGATAATATATCTCAAAACACAAATGATCTCTGGTTACGTTGGGCTGCATTATTACATGATATTGGTAAAGCTCCCACAAAAAAATTCAGCAAAAAAGTGGGATGGACTTTTCATGGACATGAATTTGTGGGATCTAAAATGGTATTTAAGCTATTCAAGCGCCTAAAAATGCCGATGAATGAAAAAATGAAATTCGTTCAGAAGATGGTACTTATGAGCTCTAGACCTATTGTAATCGCATCCGAAGTTACCGATTCTGCAGTACGAAGGCTAATTTTTGATGCTGGAGATTATATCGAAGAATTAATGACGCTTTGCGAAGCAGATATCACCACCAAGAATCCCAAACGATTTAAAAAGTATCATCATAACTTTAAGATTGTAAGGCAAAAAATGGTAGAGGTAGAAGAACGTGATCAAGTTCGTAATTTCCAACCTCCGGTTACAGGAGAAGAAATTATGAAGACTTTTAATATTAGACCTTCCAGAGAAATTGGAATCATCAAAGAAGCAATCAAAGAAGCGATTTTGGAAGGGGAAATATTAAATGATCATGATGCTGCATATGATTTTATGATAAAAAAAGGAAAAGAGTTAGGATTAAAAAGTAGCTAAGGAACAAAGAATCTAAGTTTCAAAAAAATTATAACATTATAGTTTTTGAGACTTAATCAAATACATAGTGAATCATGAGTACATTCAGAAACTTAATCATTTGGTAAAAGTCAATGGAATTAGTCACTAGAATATATATTGAAACAAAAACATTTCCAAAGGAAGAACTATATGGATTGACTTCTCAAATCAGAAGAGCATCTGTATCAATCCCAAGTAATATTGCTGAAGGATATGGAAGAATGGGCAAAAATGATTACTTAAGATTCTTAAACATTGCAATAAGTTCACTTTTCGAGTTACAGACTCAATTAGAAATAGGCAAAAATCTTTCTTTTTTACAAGAAAACAACTTCAATATTTTATTTGAAGATACAAGAGAAATTGAGCGTATGCTAGTTAGTTATATCAAAAAAATTAAAGATTCTTAATAAAATTATACCATCTTAGATTCTAAGATTCTTAATATCTCAGAGTCTTTTTATAACAAAAAAATGAAAAAAGACAATAATAAAGTAATATACTGGCTACTCACAGGATGTTTATTAATTTTTATTATGGTAGTTGTAGGAGGTATTACAAGGCTTACACATTCAGGATTATCTATCTCTAATTATAAATTAATTTCGGGTACAATTCCTCCAATGAATGAAACAGAGTGGAATGAAGCTTTTGATCTTTATAAACAATACCCTGAATACCAAAAAATAAACAACCAATTTACTCTTGAAGATTTTAAAGATATCTACTTTTGGGAATGGATACATCGAGTTATTGGAAGATTTATTGGCGTTGTATTTATTATTCCTTTTATATATTTCTTAATCACTAAACAACTTACAAAATCCACAATTAGAAAATCTATAATTCTTATGTTATTGGGAGGTTTTCAAGGCTTTCTTGGTTGGTTTATGGTAAAAAGTGGATTGGTTGACAGACCTGATGTAAGTCATTACAGACTCGCTATGCACCTCACCTCTGCATTTATAACTTTCGCATATACACTTTGGGTTGCTCTAGATCTTATATATCCAGTGAAAAAAAATATAAATATTAAATTTAGAAACCTTCTGAGATGGACTTTAGGAATATTACTTATTCAAATTATTTATGGTGCATTTGTAGCTGGTCTTGATGCCGGTTTTTTACATAATCATTGGCCTTTAATGAATGATGGTGCACTAATTCATGAATCAGTATATATAGAGCAATCTCCAACAATAATGAATTTTATCCAAGGAAAAAGTGGAGTACAGTTCATACATCGCTATTTAGCTTATATTGTTGTAGGGTTCATTGTACTAGTCTGGTATAAAGGTAAGCATGTAGAAAAAAATAAAATCCAGACTAATTCATTGCATATAATTCTAATTATAGTTGGTATTCAATTTTTGTTGGGTATTTTCACTCTAGTATATAGGGTCCCAATCACATTAGGAGTGTTACATCAAGTTGTTGCATTTTTCTTACTTGGGGCAATGACTTTTTCATTACACCGTTTTAGTAAATAACAATGCTTTTATAGTATCTTTGTTTTTCCAAATTAATTAAGAATGATTTATCGTTTTAGAGTTATCCTGGATACAGAAGAAGATGTATTTAGAGATATCGAAATAGAACAAGAAGCTACTCTAGAGCAGTTTCACAATGTAATTACACAATCTTTTGGTTTTGACGGAACCGAAATGGCATCCTTTTATATTAGTGATGATCAATGGAATCAAGGTGAAGAAATATCATTATTTGATATGAGCGATGGCAATCAGCCTGTTCGTTTAATGAATGAAACTACTCTTATTGACGTTGCTCATGAAGCTTCTCCCAAACTAATTTATATCTATGATTTTTTGAGTATGTGGACGTTTTTGGTAGAACTGGCAGAAATTGCAGAATATGAAAACGGAAGAGAATATCCAAATATAATGTTTGTACATGGTCAATTACCTGATAATGCTCCTGAAAAGGAGTTCAAAGCAGATGATTTAAATGGTGAAGAAAATGAAAGTTTTATGGACCTCGACGAATATGATGATCTTGGCTTTGATGAAAACTGGAACTAATTCTGGTTTTTATCAAACCGATTAAAGCTTCGAATTAATATTACTCAACAACTTTGCTACTTTGTAGCTATGAAACTTAAAAAACTATGATCAACTTATATAGCACTCAAATTGAATCTCTTTCTGTTCATAAAATCGGAAATAAAAACAAAGGTGAAAATATATTTCTTTCGGAATCACCTTACATGGTTAATGATGAGCTAACAGCAATTCTAAAAGAGTATTTTTTTAAACCTTTTAGAGAAAAAGAAGAAAACTATTTTCAATTTGCTAATGAAGTAGATGTAGAATTCAACCCTTTATTCAAGATTGTAACCGAGATTTTTGAAAACCCTTCTTCTGTTCATGAAAGGTCAAAAAGAATTGCTTCTCTATTATATGAACAATCCAACCATCCACATATCAAAAGTGGAGAGGTCTATGTAACCTATTTAGACAATGTAGCTATAGATAATGAAAAAGTTGATGCTATTGGAATCTTTAAATCTGAATTAAAACATGACTTCCTTCAGTTTGAAGAAGGAGAAACCAATATAGAATTATTGATTCAACAAGGAGTAAACTTAAATAAATTAGACAAAGGGTGTTTGATTTTCAATCACAAAAAAGAAGAAGGATATAAAATTTTATCTGTAGATTCTAATCGCTATGACACAAAATATTGGTTAGAAAATTTCTTAGGCGTAGAAGCTTTTGCCGATGAAAATTTCTATACAAAGAAGTATATGAAATTCTGCCAGGACTTTGCCAAAGATGTAGTACTTCCTGCCGAAGATAAAAAAGAAGAGGTAATGTTTATGAATCGCGCAGTGAACCATTTTGCCAAAAACGATGAGTTTGAAGAATCAGCTTTCTTAAATGAAGTAATCGATAACCCAGACCTTATTCCAGAGTTTAAGCACTACAAAACCGAAAAAGCTCCTAAATATCAAATCGAGGACCTCACTTCTTTTCCTATAGCTAACAATGCCGTAACCGCTGCGCGTAAGAAGATGAAAAATGTAATCAATCTGGATACTAATGTCCAAATCAAAATGGACTTTATAAATCCTGAATCTGCCGAGAAGTTTGTAGAAAAAGGATGGGATGAAGAAAAACAGATGTATTACTATTTGGTATATTTTAACAAAGAGCAAAAGACTTAAAACCTGAAGCCGAAAAATAGAAGGTGAAAGTCTAAGGTAAAAGCATTTAAATAAACCATGGACTACATTATAGTAGGTATTGTAGCATTATTAGGATCGGGGTTAACATTTTTCTCTGGTTTTGGTTTAGGCACATTATTGATGCCTGTTTTTGCTTTATTCTTTCCTATTGATATTGCAATTGCACTTACCGCAATAGTACATTTACTCAATAACCTATTTAAACTTACACTGGTAGGTAAAAAAGCTAATATTAAAACAGTATTGCGTTTTGGGCTACCTGCAATTTTATTTGCTTTTTTAGGTGCATACACACTTGGTAAACTCACGAATCTAGAACCGGTATTTACTTATCAGTTTTTTGACAAATCGTATCAAATCACGGTAATCAAAATATGTATTTCGGTTTTACTGATCTTTTTTTCTCTATTTGACTTAATTCCAAAACTAAAAAGATTAGAGTTTGATACTAAATATTTACCTTTTGGAGGTGCGTTAAGTGGTTTTTTTGGCGGTATGTCTGGTCATCAGGGAGCTTTGCGTACTGCATTTTTAATACGAGCTCAATTAAGTAAGGAAGCTTTTATTGCGACAGGAGTTGTTATTGCTTGTTTTATCGATGTTTCAAGAATTGCAGTATACGCAAAAGATATTTTGGAGTTAGGCAATCAGCTTAATTACACAATGCTTGGTCTCGCGACAGCAATGGCTTTTATTGGAGCTTATATAGGAAACAAATTCCTTAAAAAAATTACTATCAATACGATACAAATAGTCGTGGGAGTCTTACTCATTGTTTTTGCATTGCTTTTGGGAATTGGGATTTTATAACTTGAATGACCGATGCCAGATGTTAGAAGTTTGAGTTATGATATTGCTCTTTCCTTATATTAGGATGACCAATTTTTCCGTTTTTTATATTTTCTTTAGACCTCCGTCTTCTGACTTCTAACTCAGATTCCTAAAAACATCAGCGTTTAGTGGTAAAGAAAAACATATTTATATATCTTAGCCATCGAATTCCTACCCTACATTAAAATCATTATTTATTTAATTTTTAATTTATGAAGAAAATAATTTTTCTATCGGTGTCATGTGTTTTGATATCATTGAACAGTGTAGCACAAAACACTTTTCCTGCAACTGGTAATGTAGGTATAGGGACAACAAGTCCTTCCTATTTATTAGATGTTTCAAGTTCTCTAAATGATTATCTACAATTTAGAGTAAAATCACCAGGCTCTCCATTAATAAAGCTTTCAGGAGCATACAATGGCGGTAATGGTGCCGAATTTTGGCAAAATGAGGGGGGAGATTTACGACTCAACATTAATAGCACTACAAATGGCTTATTAATCAAAGAAAATGGTAGTGTAGGCTTAGGTGGAGCAATAACAATTAATCCAAATGCCCCAGATAAAAATTATTTACTATTTAAAAACAATGGTACTAGCCTTGGTATTATTGGCTCCGATGGTAGTATTTCTGCTAATAACCCCAACAATTTTGGAATGTACGTCTATGGAAATAATGATTTAGAATTCTGGACTAATTCTGGTAAAAGATTAGTTATTAAAGGAAATGGTAACGTAGGAATAGGTACAACGACACCAGACTCCAAACTGGCTGTAAATGGTAAAATACATACAAAAGAAGTAAAAGTAGATTTAACTGGCTGGCCAGATTATGTTTTTGAGAATGATTATGAGCTATTATCATTACAGGAAGTAGAGGATCATATTGCAACGAAAGGACATTTACCAAATATTCCTTCTGCTGTAGAAGTAGAAAAAGAAGGGATACAACTAGGAGAAATGAATGCAAAACTTCTTCAAAAAATTGAAGAGCTTACGCTATATATGATTGCTCAAAATAAAAAAATAGAGAAACTTCAGCAAGAAGTTGAGGGACTTAAGAAAAGGTAAAAAAGAGTCCGGAGCTTGGAGTCGGATGTCCGAAGTAATTATTGGACATCCCATTCCTAACATTTGCCTTTTAACTTATGAACTCAGACATCCTATTTCAACCTTTTTTGCGCTTCTAATTTTCAGTTTTCCACTTTTCACTATAAGCATACAGCTTCTAGCTTCCGACCCCCGGTCATCCAATCTAAAGCTTCTGGCTTCGGACTTCAGCCTTCCAACAATCTATTCATATTTACATTTTCATAATTACGTCGTACAAAATCCATTGCAGTTTTTAGTACTTCTCCCATAGAACGACTACGACGAAATTTTAAGTCAAGGGTAAAATTATATAAATGCTCCCTTAATTCTTTCAAATTTTCTTGTGTAGAAATCGTGTCTTCACACATACAATCAACCAACGTTTCATATCTTGATCTGGATGTTAATATTCGTTTGGCAAGAATAGAACGTTCTTCTTTTTTATATTGTTCGATAGAACTGGGTTGTAATTTATTCATCACAATATCCACCATATCAAAATTTTCTTTAAAAAATTGTGGTTGATATACCTTTAATTTACCCTCAAAACATTGTTGATCAAAATCAATGGCACGTATTTTATATTCAACATGATCAAAATCATGAATCGGTATGATCACATAGTTATAAGAGCGCATATCACCCAACAACCGCATCTGACATCGTTCATTAAATTTCACAAATTCTTTGGCTATCTGTGACTTAGCCTGATCACTTAGATCTGGCAAGAAATCCTTAATAAATACATCTCCGGGAATCCCTGCAATATGTTCTTCTATCAGCGTATTTTTATATACTAAAAAGTTAATACGGTTTGGAGAAAACATATGTTCTAATTCTAATCCATAAATACGCGAAGCATCCGCTTTTTTTACATAAACATAGGTATAATTATCATTCAGGATATTTCTAACTTTAATTCTAAAAGGCTTTGAATTTCCAAACGTACAATAATCTATAGCATCAATATTTAAAAATTCAATAGCATCTTCATTACCATCAGAATGTAAGATTGTATATACTTTTTTAAGACTTGACTCTATCTCTACTCTCTCGTGCTCTTCATAATATACTCTCACCCACAGCGTATCTTCATCATTACTATCGTAAACTACTATTGATCCCGAAAACCTCAACAAATCATCATAAAACACAGGAATCTTGATTTTTCGATTACATTCACGCAGGTAAGCATCTAATTGATCATTTATAGGGTACGTCGGTTTTTTCTTCGACATTAATTTTTCTTCCATAACAGACTTTCTCTAAGAGAAGCAATTTACAAATTTCAAATCCAAATTCTAAAAACTAAGAATAATCCACGAATAACTATCAACTATCTTGTAACAAATCTCTATACTTGTCGTCTTGTTTTATATAACCGCCAAAAACAATTACAATTGGAAAATATACTGACCATAAATAACCTTACTAAAAAGTTTGGGCCAATTACAGCCGTCAAAGACCTCTCTTTTACTATAAAAAAGGGAAATGTGTATGGGATTCTAGGACCAAATGGAAGTGGTAAATCCACTACTTTAGGAATTGTTCTTAATGTTGTTAATAGTACTTCTGGTGGGTTTACCTGGTTTGATGGAAACACATCTACGCATGATGCATTAAAAAAAGTTGGAGCAATTATAGAACGTCCCAACTTTTATCCATACATGACCGCTGCACAAAACTTAAAACTAGTATGCCAAATCAAAGGTGTTTCTGCTGCAAAAATTGAGGAAAAACTTGAAGTTGTGGGATTACTAGATCGTAAAGACAGTAAATTCAGAACATTTTCTCTGGGGATGAAGCAACGTCTGGCGATTGCTTCTGCATTGTTAAATGATCCGGAAATTTTAATTTTGGACGAACCTACAAACGGACTCGATCCTCAAGGAATACACCAAATCCGAGAAATCATAAAAAAAATCGCATCTCAGGGAACTACTATTCTTTTGGCATCTCATTTACTGGATGAAGTAGAAAAAGTATGTAGTCATGTAGTTATTATAAGAAAAGGGATAAAATTATATTCTGGACCAGTAGATGAAATGAACGCAAGTTATGGGTTCTTTGAGCTTAAAAGCGAACAAAAATCAGCTTTGGTAGCCTGGTTATCAAAACATAAAGATTTTAAAAACTTTAAAGAAGAGGATGATAATAAAATTATTGCGTTTTTAGCACATGAGTTAGATGCAGAAAGTCTTAACAGGCAATTATTTAAAGAAGGGATAGTTCTTACGCACCTGGTAAAACGAAAAGAAAGCCTCGAAGAACAATTCTTACAATTAACCAACAATTTAAACTAAAGCCATGTTACGACTACTCAATATAGAATTTCAAAAATTAAGGTATAATAAAGCTGCCAAAGTATTAACGATTACATACTTTGTGCTCATTACAGCCATTGCATTGATTGCTTCTTATGAATTTAGTTTTGGAGGAGTAAACTTCCGTTTGGCAGATCAAGGAATCTTTAACTTTCCATATATCTGGCATTTTAATGCCTATATCGCAGCATGGTTAAAACTCTTTCTGGCGATTGTTATCGTGTCTATTATGGCAAATGAATATACCAATCGAACACTAAAACAAAATTTGATCGATGGATTAAGTAAAAAAGAATTTTTAGCATCAAAGTTTCTTACCGTTGTAGTATTTTCTCTTATTTCGACCGTATTTTTATTCATAGTATCATTAATTCTTGGATTGATCTTTTCTGATTACAATGAGTTTTCAATTGTCTTTTCGGGGATAGAATTCATTTTTGCTTACTTCTTAAAATTGGTAGGCTTCTTTTCATTTTGTATGTTCCTTGGTATTTTAATCAAAAGATCTGCCTTTGCCTTAGGGTTTTTAATATTCTGGCAAATTATAGAAGGGTTAGTCCGATTACTCTCTAGTCTATTTAAATGGAAATTTGATTCGGATATCATTGATAAAATAATACCTTTTCTTCCTTTAGAAAGCATGAGTAACCTGGTTAATGAACCTTTTACCAGATTAAATTTTGTACAGTCTGCAGCAAATCAGTTAGGAGAAAATTTTAAAAGTGATTATGCTGTACATTGGTATGAGATCTTAATTGTATTGGTTTGGACAGCAATTTTCATCAATCTTTCCTACAGATTACTTAAAAAGAGAGATTTATAATATATTTGAGTTTTAGAGCTCAAGTATGCGGAATATTTATGCCGTTTTTATTATTGTTTCCTTTTTTTACTTCTCGGCACAAAGTCAAGGAGAGGCTAATAATTGGTATTTTGGGCAAAATGCAGGGATCAGTTTTAATACTACCCCTCCTACTGCTCTTACTAATGGCCAAATAGATACTTTAGAAGGATGCACCACAATTTCTGATGCTACCGGGGGATTATTATTTTATACTGACGGAATCACTGTTTGGGATCGGTTTCATAATATTATGGATAATGGAACTGGTTTGAAAGGAGATCCTTCGAGTACTTCATCTGCTTTAATTGTTCCGCAACCCAATACACCAAATATCTATATCATTTTTACCGTAGATGAACCTCATCACGATAATGCAGATACAGATCCTCTAACATCTGATGGAGATGGCGTAAATGATGGTTTTATGTTCTCTATAGTAGATATGTCTCTAAATGGAGGAAATGGAGCAGTTGTTCCCGGACAAAAGAACATGCCATTGGTTACTTATAATACATCTGGACTTCTGGATAGTGCATATAAATGTTCAGAAAAGATAACCGCTATTAAAAGTGATGATTGTGATTCATTCTGGGTAATTACTCATTTTGTAGATACTTTTTATGCTTTTAAGGTAGATCAAACTGGCGTTAATACTACTCCGGTAAACTCACGTGTAGGAGTTACTGTGCCCCTCTCAGGATATCGCCGTAATGCATTAGGATATATAAAAGCTTCCCCAGAGGGAGATAAAATTGCTGTGGCACATTTTGGCTTTGCCACGGTCACTGCAGGAAATGGGCCAGGAAAAGTTTTATTATACAATTTTGACAATACTACAGGAATCATATCTAATGAAATCGAACTTTATAATGGAGATTCTCCATATGGAATAGAGTTTTCACAGAGCGGACAACGGCTTTACAGTACGATTGGTTTTGGAGATGAAGGAAATGGAAGAAGCTTTCTTATGCAATACGATTTATCACTCCCTGATAATCAAATAGCTGCAAGCGGAATCAGAATCCAAAATGAGAATAGTCAGGATTCATTTGATTTTAATGAAGGAGCACTACAATTAGGTCCAGATGGAAAAATATATCGAGCTCTTTTTAATTTTGCGTCAGAGCAAGGCAATTATCTTGGGGTTATAGAAAACCCAGAAGAATTAGGTAATAATGTAATTTATAACGAAAAAGGAATATTAGTTAATGTAGACGGGACCAGAAATGTTAGGTTGGGGTTACCTCCATTCATTCAATCTATTTTTGCACAGACTGTTGATATTATCAATAATGGTAATCCAAATGATGTAAATCTTCCTCTCTGTGATGGTGATACTTATAGACTATCATATCTCAATATTCCAGGTGCTACATATACCTGGTTTATTAATGACGCTCCTACCACAAATACCACTAATTTTTTAGATATTACTTCAACAGGCAATTATAGATTAGAAATTGATCTTAATGATGGTAGTTGTCCATTAATCGGAGTTGCAAATGCTACCTTCTTTGATGTTCCTGTAGCCGCTCCAGCAACTATGACACAATGTGATGCTTATCAAACCAGCGGAGATAACATTACTATATTTGATTTACATACAATTGACGATCAACTTACGGGTGGAAACTCAGAGTATAGCACTCAATTTTTTAATGATATGACTTCTGCTATGGCAGGAACTCCTAGAATAAATAATGAAGATAGATTCGAAAACAGTATGAATAATCAGCAAATCTATGCTCGTGTATTAAATACAAGAAATCCTAATTGCTTTGATATTACATCCGTTACATTAGAAGTAAGTACTACAGATGTAAATGATGTAGAACTTAGAGCTTGTGACGATGATGGTCTAGAAGATGGATTTACCACTTTTAATCTTACAGAAGCAAATGCTCAAGTATTATTTGGAATAACAACTACAGGACTTACAATTTCTTATTACGCAAGTACAGAAGACGCATTATTAAATAGAAATCCTATCACAACATATACAAATACGACACAAAATACTCAAGGAGATGATATCATTTATGCTAAAGCTGAAGAAAGTGATGGAGCATGTTTTGGAATTAGTAGCATTAGCCTCTTTGTAATACCTCTCCCTCAAATAGAAGCAGACACATCATATTTCTTATGTCAAAATGAAACCAGTATCGATATTGATGCCGGTATACCATTAAATGGTAACATTAGTGATTTTACAATATTATGGTCCACCAATGAAACTAGTCAAACCATTTCTGTTAGACAACCAGGAATTTATACCGCCCAAATTACGAGTAATCTGACAGGATGTTCTAAAACCAGAACTATAAACGTAATTGCTTCCAGTATAGCAACCATACAATCTATAGATATCAATGATGCTCGAGATAATAATACCGTCACAGTTAATGCAGTAGGTCTAGGAAACTATGAATATGCTATCGAAATAGAAGGAGTTTTGAGTAACTATCAAGACGATCCCACTTTTACAAATGTACCCCCGGGATTTCATACGATTTATGTAAGAGATAAAAACGGATGTGTCCCTGAAATTACACAAGATATTTCTGTTGTTGGTTTTCCAAAATATTTTACTCCTAATGGAGACGGCTTTCATGAAACTTGGAATGTTGAAGGAATATCTACCGAGGTCATGTCTAATTCTTTAATTTTCATTTTCAATCGCCATGGAAAATTACTTAAGCAATTAAGAGCAGGAAGCTCTGGCTGGGACGGTATATATAATGGTCAAATAATGCCTTCAAGTCAATATTGGTTTCGTGTAGAATTAGATGATGGTAGAATTCTTACCGGAAGTTTTTCCTTAATTCGATAATAAACTTCGCAAATAAAATTTTCTTATCTGTAGCCACCACTTTTAAAAAAAAGTAGGGTCTTTTAAAATTCATTTGTTTTTAGAATATAAAGACATTTAAATTAAAAAGTATCCTATGAAAAAATGGAATTACATATTAGTGGTTTTTTTAAGTATTATAACTTTCTCTATCCTGTCCTGTAGTAATGATGATGACGGAGCAAAACCCATAGAAAGTACCGATAATAATCAAAATGAAGATAACTCATTAAAAAATTTGACACTCTATAAAGTTGATGGAGAAAATATTATAAAACAAAAGGATTTTGACGTAACAGGAAATGCTTTAGTATTACAAAAAGACATTAAAAAGCATCAAGAAATATGGAACCTTACAAAAAAAATTATTCCTCTTGATTATCGATCAAAAATGAATGAATTCATGATTTATTATGGTGATGAAAGCGAAGAAGAAGGTGTTCTTGGCTACGTAGTAGAACGCACAAAAGATCTTTCTAAATGGCAAATGGGGATCGCAATAGATTATGCTTACGAGGGTGGATTTAATGCAAAAGGAGAACTTGCATATACGATAATACATGAATTTGGACATATCATTACTTTGGATGATACACAGGTTGACTCTTCTATTGAAGAAAGTAATTGTCAAAATTTTTATACAGGAGAAGGTTGTGCAAGAGATAACTCGAACATTAATCAACTTCAAAAAAAGCACTGGGCAGATATCTGGGATGAATTTCAAAATGCAAATAGCGAAACCGAAGCACAGGCATTTTATGATAAATATAAAGATCGATATGTAACCCAATACGCATCTACAAATCCTGGTGAAGATATCGCTGAAGTTTTTGCAACATTTACAACAAGAGAAAAAGGTGTATCAGGAAATAGCAAAGCCGAACAAAAAATTCAAATCATGTATGATGATGATAAAATGATAAAACTACGAAACTACATAAGAGGAAACATCGCTAAGAGTAACAGAAACTTTCTACCAAATCCTGGATCATGGAAAAGAGCAAACTCTATCGGGGATAAGAACAAATCTCATTGTAGACTCCATAAAAATTAAAAAGATAATCCTGTAACGGGTCGAAAAAGTCAGAGCAATCAAAACAAATAAGATTATGAAACCTTTTATTATTATATTAATATGTATAAATTTCTCCTGTAACACTGTACAAAAAACTCTAAATACTTCTTCTCAAAAAGAAGCTATAATTTACTATTCCAAAAGCCCTTGTCATGGCAAATGTCCAGTTTATGATTTATGGATATACAATGATGGTTCTATTTCTTATTCCGGGATAAGTAATGTTCCTGTTGTAAAAAACATAAACAGGAAATTAGATAATCGAGAAATTAAAACTTTAAAAAATATACTGGATGAAGATCCTCATCAAGATGTAATATTTAAAAAAAGATTAGACCGATCAATTACCACCTTACGCTTTAATAATAAAGAATATAAATATTACAACTCTAGTGATAATGATTATATAAAGAAACTTGATAAAAAATTAAAGAGCATAGTAGAAAGGATCATATCGAATGTAGAAAATGATACTTAAAATTATATTATAGTTTATCTGCAAAATGTGAACACAAATGGTGAGTTCTGATACGACTTTATCAATATTAAATGAGTCAATTAATCTATTTATAATTCCCTATGTTGTTTTTTATTTGAGTAAAGAGGCTACTTGTACTACATCAAGTAGCCTCACCTATACATTTTCATAATATTTTAGGATCGAATCGTATTGAATTTCAATTTTCTTAAAACGAATAACATCATTAGATATTTTTAAGAATAAATAGCTCTACATATGTGTTTTGATTCAGTATCTTTATTCTTAAAAAGAAAGAGTATACAATGAAGTTCGAACTGGAATCTGAATTCAAGCCTACCGGAGATCAGCCAGAAGCTATACGACAACTAGCAGAAGGTATAGAGGCAAATGAAAAGTATCAAACACTTCTTGGAGTCACAGGTTCAGGAAAAACCTTTACTGCTGCCAATGTAATTGAAAGGGTACAACGCCCTACCTTGGTATTAGCTCATAATAAAACGCTTGCGGCACAACTTTATTCAGAGTTTAAACAGTTTTTTCCTAAGAATGCTGTAGAGTATTTTGTTTCGTATTACGACTATTACCAGCCTGAAGCTTATATTCCTACTTCGGGAACATATATAGAAAAGGATTTATCTATCAACGATGAAATCGAAAAAATGCGACTAAGCGCAACTTCCTCATTGTTATCAGGAAGAAGAGATGTACTTGTCGTAGCATCTGTATCATGCTTATATGGTATTGGTAATCCTGTAGAATTTCAGAAAAATGTAATCTCAATACAAGCAGGACAATTTGTATCCAGAACCGCTCTATTACATCGCTTAGTACAAAGTTTATACTCCAGAACTGAAGCAGAGTTTAAGCATGGAAATTTTAGAATAAAAGGAGATACTGTAGATATTTTCCCAGGGTATGCTGATGATGCATTTAGAGTACATTTTTTTGGAGATGAAATTGAAGAAATTGAAGCTTTTGATGTTCAGACTAATGAAATCATTGAAAAGTATGATCAATTAAATATCTATCCTGCCAATATGTTTGTGACTTCTCCTGAAGTATTGAACGGCGCTATTGATCAAATAGCATTAGATTTGGGTAAGCAGGTAGAATATTTTAAAGAAATAGGAAAACCATTAGAAGCAAAAAGACTTGAAGAACGCACTAATTTTGATCTCGAAATGATTAAAGAATTAGGGTATTGTTCTGGAATAGAAAATTACTCTCGTTATCTTGATGGAAGAGCTCCTGGAACAAGACCATTTTGTTTATTGGATTACTTTCCTGATGACTATCTGATGATTATTGATGAAAGTCATGTTACAGTACCTCAAACCCATGCTATGTATGGTGGAGACCGTTCTCGAAAAGAAAATCTTGTAGAATACGGGTTCAGGCTTCCTGCTGCAATGGATAATCGCCCCTTAAAATTTGAAGAACTTGAAGCGATACAAAACCAGGTTTTATATATTAGTGCAACACCTGCCGACTATGAGCTACAGAAAAGTGAAGGAACATATGTAGAACAAATCATAAGACCAACCGGATTATTAGATCCAATAATCGAAGTACGTCCCAGCTTGAATCAAATTGATGATCTTATCGAAGAAATACAAAAGAGAATTGAAGTCGATGAACGTATTTTGGTTACTACTCTAACCAAAAGAATGGCAGAAGAATTAGCAAAGTACCTAACACGAATAGAAGTTAGATGTAGATATATTCATAGTGACGTAGATACATTAGAACGAGTAGAAATCATGCAAGATCTCAGAAAAGGAATCTTTGATGTGCTCATCGGTGTAAACCTACTTCGTGAAGGACTAGATCTACCAGAAGTATCACTAGTCGCTATTTTGGATGCTGATAAAGAAGGTTTTTTAAGAAACAAAAGATCTTTGGTTCAAACTGTTGGTAGAGCTGCCAGAAATGTAAACGGTAGAGCGATTATGTATGCGGATAAGATTACTGATAGTATGCAAAAAACAATAGATGACACAGAGTATAGAAGAGGGAAACAAATTGCTTACAATAAGAAACATGGTATTTCTCCTAAAGCTATCAAAAAATCATTAGACAATGCTCTTGCTGGCAAAAAGGTTGAGCCTTATACTTTTGAAAACGCTCCTACATTACAAGCTGCAGAAGAAGAAACATTATATTATACCAAGGAACAACTCGAAACCCGCATTCGAAATGTTCGAAAGGAAATGGAAAAAGCCGCAAAAGAACTAGATTTTATGACTGCAGCTCGACTAAGGGATGAGATTAAAATGTTACAAGGAAAAATTCAAGATCAAAAAGTGTGATTTTTTGAAATAACATACTATGAATTACTTATAATTATAAATTCAAAAAATATTCAACTACTATGAGTAGCATTTCAATTGAAAAATTTATTGAAGTAATCCCTAAGGCAGAACTTCATTTACATATAGAAGGAACATTCGAACCCGAATTGATGTTCGAAATTGCAAAAAGAAACAATAAGAAAATAAAATATACTACTGTTGATGAATTGAAAAATGCATACAGTTTTAATAATCTGCAGGAATTCCTTGATATCTATTATGCTGGAGCCAATGTCTTAATTGAAGAACAGGATTTTTATGATCTTACCTGGGCCTACCTTACCAAAGTGCATGAGCAAAATGTAGAACATGTTGAAATCTTCTTTGATCCCCAAACTCATACTGACCGAGGCATTTCTTTTGATACAGTAATTAATGGAATTTATAAAGCCTTACAGGATGGTGAGAAGAAGTTAGGAATCACAAATGTTCTGATTATGTCTTTTTTAAGACATCTCGATGAATCCTCTGCTTTTGAAACATTACAACAAGCTTTACCCTTTAAGGAATGGATCGGCGGAGTTGGTTTAGATTCTTCAGAAGTAGGGAATCCCCCATCAAAATTTGAACGTGTTTTTGCAAAAGCCAGAGAAGAAGGTTTCACCCCCGTAGCTCATGCTGGAGAAGAAGGTCCGGCAGAATATATTTGGGAAGCGCTGGATTTGCTTCATGTAGCTCGTATTGATCATGGAAATCGTTGCCTTGATGATGAAGTTCTTGTAGAAAAACTCGCAGCATTACAGATACCCCTTACTCTATGTCCTCTATCTAATTTAGAATTAAAAGTCGTTACAGATTTAAAAAATCATCCCATCTTAAAAATGATGGATAAAAACCTTTTGGTAACTGTTAACTCTGATGATCCAGCCTATTTTGGCGGGTATATGAATGAAAATTACTGGGGTATTGCACAAGCTCTTGATCTTTCAAAAAAGCAAATTACTGAGCTTGTAAAGAATAGTTTTAAAGCTAGTTGGTTACCCGATACAGAAAAAGAAAAGAAACTTTTAGAACTTGATCAATATTTTCAAAATCATTAAATGCTTTTAATCGACTATCATCATACTATAAGTGAATAAAAAAATGGTAATAGAGCATCATACCATTACACTATTTAATAAGAAAGTTTTTGAAAAAGCTGTAGTAACACCTCCGTTCAAAAACCCAAACCCATTAGAAAATGAGGCGTGTTTTTTATATATTACTGAAGGTATTAGCAATTCATATTCTGAGGAAGAACATCTCGTTGTAAATCAAAACGAAGGTGTTTTGATGAAGTGTGGAAATTATATGTATGATGTAATCCCTGACCCTAAAACAAAACAATGTGGAATTGTTGCCATTCACTTTTGCCCCGAAGTACTTAAAAAAATCTATGAGAAAGAAGTTCCTGCATTCCTAACGAACAAAGAACAATATTCTTATAGTTCTAATATGGCACTAGTACAGTCTGATATTCTAATTCGGAAATATATTGACGGCCTTCTATTTTATTTTGAAAACCCTAATCTTGCCAGTGAAGAACTATTAATCCTAAAATTTAAAGAAATCATCCTACTTCTATTAAACACCAAAGATGCCGACAATATTATCAAAATCATGTATAATTTGTTTTCGCCAAAATCCTTTTCATTAAAGGAGGTGATAGAAGCCCATATTTTTTCTCCTATTACGGTATCTGATCTTGCAAAATTATCTTATCACAGTTTGGCTTCTTTTAAAAGAGAATTCAGAAAAATCTATAACGATAGTCCTGCAAATTATATAAAAAATAGACGTTTAGAAAAAGCCGCTACACTTCTTAGTATATCCAACCAACCCATACGCAATATCGCATATGACTGTCTTTTTAACGATTTAGCGCATTTTTCCAGTTCGTTTAAAGCAAAATATACGCTTTCTCCATCGCAGTACAGAATGAGCCAATCACAAAAGTAATTGAGCCAATTCTAATACTTCTTACAGTTTCATCAATCTATTTTTGTGCTATAAACTTTTGAAAACAAAAGGTATTATAGATACATCATGACATTGCTTCATAGTACTTCCAAAATAATTCGACAATGAAACCAAAAATTTTAATCACTGCGGCAAATGGAAATACAGGTTTCCCTGCAGCCAAAGAGTTACTAACATTAGGATTTCCTGTTAGAGCATTTGTAAGAAACTCTAATTCAAAAAAGGCAAAAGAACTCAAGCACCTTGGAGCCGAAATTTTTATAGGTGATATGTGTGACATTAGAGATGTGCGCAAAGCGTTAGAAGGTATTCAGCGAACATATTTTGTGCCCACATATCCCAATATCCTTTTTCAAGGAGCTACTTTTGCTACTGTTGTAGATGAATTAAAATTAGAGCATGTGGTTTTATTAACGCAATGGTTAAGTTCTCATGTACATCCAAGTATCTACACCAAAGAACATGCTCTTGTAGACACTATATTTAAGAGATCAACTTCTAATCTTACGATCCTCAATCCAGGGCTTTTTGCATTTCCATATGTTATGACACCTCACCCTCTAACTCAATTTGGAATGTTCCCCGATTTTGGAAAAAACGCACCTCCTTCTAGCGAAGATATTGGTTTGGTTGCTGCTCATATCTTAAAGGCTCCAAAAAATCATGTTAATCAAATCTACCGAATAACAGGTAAGGAGTTACTTTCTGCAGCGCAAATGGCAGCGACGATAGAGAAAGTAATTGGACGAAAAATAACTGTCAGTCAACTCTCAGATAAAATGATTACAAAAGTTTTAAAAGCTTATAAATACCCCAAAATGGATATTTCTCAAATCCCATATTATATAAATGAAGGACGCTTAGGAACTTGGGAAAACAATGCCCCCACAACAGTTGTACAAGATATTGTTGGAAAAGAAGCAGATGATTTTGAAACCATTATCAGAAAACTTTTAGTCCCTCAATCCATTACCAAACAAACGTTGAAAAACAAATTAAAAGCAATTGCTTTTATGATAAAGGCAATGCTCACATCACCTCTGAATATTAAACACTTTGAAAAACAACAACACTTACCCGAATTTAAGAATACCATTTTCTCTTCTCAATCCAAAGGTTGGAGAAAAACTCATACATAAAATGTCTAATAATAACACCATTTAAAAAATGCAAATTTTAGCAATTGACAAGATGAAAGAAGGAGTAAACGATGAAATACTTACTCCACATTTACCACAGGAACTAGCCGCTACTATAAATTTATATTTGGAAGAAAAAATCAGAACTTTCTATTTTAGAAAAGACCGACCCGGAGTTGTATTTATTCTTGAATGCGAATCTATAGAAGAAGCAAGAAAAACACTTGATCAACTTCCTCTAGTACAAGAAGGTTTTTTGGATTTTGAATATATCCCACTAGGTCCTTTAGAACCATTAAAAATGCTCTTCTAAACCCTAAAATCACCTTTCCTGACATCAAAAAAATGTCGGGATTTTTTTGATGTATAACAAGAATATTTTATTAATAGTTTTTTATGAAAACTCAATTCATATTACTACTTCTTTTAATTATTTTTATACAAAAATTCTAACATGCCACATTTTGTACTAGACTGTTCTGAACACATTATTAAACTCAGGTCCCCAGAAGAAATTATTCAAGCAGTATATGACACAGCAGAGTCTACAGATCTTTTTGATAAAGGAGATATTAAGGTAAGAATAAATCCATTTAAATATTATACTATCGGAAATACTAGCGATGATTTCATACACATTTTTGGTAATATTATGGAAGGCAGAACCGATGCTCAAAAAGCTGATCTATCCAGAAGAATCGTGACTACTTTAAAATCTATGTTCCCAGATGTTCCTATACTCTCTATAAATATCAGAGATTTTGAGAAATCTTCGTATTGTAATAAATCAATGGTATAGTTTTTTGATAATGTATAATTCTATATTAGAAAACTCATATTAACATCGAAATATCTCTTCTAAGCGTTAGAGGGATCTTTTTAGTATTCCGACGTAAGAGTTAGCTACCTGAGTAAGAAGGTTTTTATACGTTTTATCAACAACAAAAGAGGTTATATCTTCTTCTGTATCGGCATACCAAACTAAAACACCATCTAACATACATGGAATTGTTTTGTCTTCTTTCTTCTTATCTTTAACATACAATCGAGAAGAAATTGATCCAGAATAAAAGAGATGCACTTTATATTTAGAAGCAAGGTTAATCATTTCCTGTAACCATACATGATCAACTTTACCTTGATAATGATGGATTATATATATTTTTGATTTATCCTTTGTTTTATTAAAACTTAAGTCATTTTTAGAACTAAATCCAAAATTAAAATCCTGCACTGCTTTAATCCTAAAAACACTAATTAACTTAAAATATAAGTTATCCAACAAGCTCTTAAAACTAGCAACCGATGGGTATTTAACAATTAATAACATTTCTCTATGTTGATCAGAATTACCTATAAGTTTTTTAGTTATTTCTCCTTTAAAAATAGGCCTTGCTCCTACTTTATATACACTTCTTGCAGCTAGAAGATTATAAAAATTGTATAGTGATCTATTTTTGGTATTAAACCAATTTATTGCAAAAACTTCATTACTCAAAGAAACATTGGCATCTATGGCTCTAATAATGACAGCTCTTTTTTTTGACACTCTACAAGTAATCTCTTCTAATGCTTTCATCCTCTAAGTAATACAATTATCATTTCAATAAATGTAAGAAAAAGTCTTTAGTACACTACTATTCAATAGAAAGTGAACGGTATACAAACATCTAATTATTGAAAAAATTATATTTACAAGCACATATAAAAGAAATAAACCTAATTGGTTTTATCATTATCGGCACAAATTGAAAAACATTCAAATGAGAATCGTATTACTATTAACTTTATTAATCACATGTTTAAATAATTGCTGGTCACAAAATCTAAGATCAATAACAAAAGAGGATTCAATAAAAATAAAAACTAAAATAAAAGACAGTTTAACAAGCTTAAAAAATACATTAGAAAGAAAGTACGAAAATTCATTTTTAGAAAAAAATCAATTAATTGAATTTACTCTTGACACCACCAAAATAGAATTAAAAACACTATGGCGATTAGAAATTGACTACTCGACAGCAAGTATGGTAGACTCAGCAATTTATTCAAATAAAAAATATGATGAATTACTAAATAAGTATTACAAAATTTTATTGAATAGATTAGATGAAGAGGATAAAAAAATATTGCGACAAAGCCAGAGAAAATGGATAGAATTTAGAGATGATGAAATAAAACTTATTGTTAGGTTATCTAAAGAAAAATATTCTGGTGGAGGAAGTATCCAAAGAGTAATAGTAGCTGGTAACATTTCTGAACTGACAAAAAAAAGGGTAATCGATCTTTATCAATATTCATTAGGAGTTAGCGAATATTAAAAAACTTATGACAAATCACATACATGTCTTTTAAAAATGAAAAAACACCCTACAATAGTAAAAAATGGAGGTGACTATGTTTGGGATGAAGTTTTTTAGTACCGTGTATGGCTTCATCCTGAATTAGGAGCTGATAATATCGAAAAAGGAGGTGATTACTATTATGTATTCTCAACATATGAAGAGGCTTTTGATTTCTCCAAAAATAAAATAGGTGCGGAGAAACCGATAGCTCTTATTTTACAAAAAGAATATATCGATAAACCACAAACAGTAAATACATTCATATCAAAAAGGAAAGATAGCAGAATGTAATATTAAATATTTAAGTAGCCCAAAAAGGACAGAAAGAACAATTTCTGATTTTTTATCACCTGATGCCCTTCAAATAAACTAGACATAATAAGAGGTATTGTATAAATTTAATAACGAAAAAACAATGAGTAAAACAGATGAAAAATTCTATGATAGAGCTGATGAACATATAAATCTATCAAACGATCAGTTAAATAACGCTACCAAAGGAGAAGTAAGTGCTTCAATGATGTATGGAGTGTCTCGATTTAATGCTTGGATTAGTGCAACCGGTTGGAATAGTTCGACAGAAATGAAAAATGCAAAAGAAGAAACTATCAAATATTTCACAATTGAATGTGAAAAAATGCTAAGAGAAAATCTAACTGATTATATTGAAAATTTTGATCGTTATATGAAATAAATAGGGATGGTTAGGTAACATTTTATGCTGCTACGACACATATCTATAACGTTATGTGTAATCAAAAAAAAACAATAATAAAAATATGAGTTTTCTAAAAAGGTTATTTGGGAAAAAAGAAACACCTGTTGAAAAAGAATTTACTGAAAAGGAGCACGAAAAAGACTATGAATTAAAATCAAAAGGACTTGAAGAAGTTCTTGGTAAAATGCATAATCTAGTAGGACATGCTATTATCCCTTTTTCTATTGGTGGAGCTGTTGATATGTATTATTTCCCAAATCATATTAAAGGAACTGGATTTGCTACAATGGAACTTTTAAACCCAGATGGAAATGGTCCTTTAAAGAATCGATTAGGTACTTACGAATTAGTTTCCTTTACCAAATATGTTTATAACACTAATGATGAAGTCCAAACTCCATTTAACCTAATTGAACGAAAGGTCTGCGGGTTTCTGACATCAATTGGAATGTATTCATCTCAAGCTGTTCTTAATCCAAAGGAAACAATTGAAATTCCTAATGGGGAAAATGAAGAAAACACGTGTTTGGTCTTTGATTTATATGAACCAGATGGTAAAAAACTTAAAATTGGAGACCGAGAACACCATCTTTTACTTTGTTTACAAATATTTAGAAGTGAAATGGATTTTGCAAGGCAAAATGGGAGTGATGAATTATTTAAATTATTAAAAGAAAAAGGGCATTATCCATATAGTGATTTGGATAGAGACCCTGTAGTATAAAAAACTAACGCATGACATTCTACAAATGCACTTGTTGATTTGGTAAAAATACTTTTCTTTTAAATTAACTTAATTCTGAATTTACGCAATGTACTTCATACAAAACGTTTACTCTAACCATAAAACATATAACAATCATTCATTTAATATGCCTTTTACAATCTTTAAATGATGTTTAGTATGTATTTCCAAAAATCGTTTAGTTTGTTTTTTATTTAACTGTCCAAAAACCGGGTGCTTAAAATTGGACTGATCATCTAACGATTCTATTTTTCTTACTTTCTCCCTGGCTTCTACTAACTGCGAAACAATATCAGCAGTCATTATGGTATCTGGAGGTTGAACAGATAGTGGCGCGGCTGCTTTTCCTCTTGGTATATATCCAAACGTAAAAGATAATGTACGAGCGGTACTAAATTTATTTTTATACATATCTGGATTAGAATCTTTTAAAGAGTCATAAATTTTATTGATCACTTTAAGACTATGATCCAAATGCCAGGCAACTGCCACTTTAGAAACTTCTTTATTTAAACTATCTCGATGAACGAGATAGTGTTCTATTTTATTTAATTCACTTTTCATGAAATTATGCTTTTGAAGGTTGATTAAGTATCTTTACAAATCCAACAATAATCAAGTCTAAAACTATGATTTCATTACAGTTTTAGATAAATTGTTTCTTTATAAAATTTAACTACTTCATTTTTAAACATCAATATGTAATCAACAAATAAGAAATTTTATTAATTACAAAAATGAATTTGGGTTTATTTATCGAAAGTAAAAAATTAAGTAATATGATATTAAAAGAAAGCCTGTCTAAACAAAGACAGGCTGTTTCTCCTCCTTAAAAAAAGGATAATCACAGAATCAACAACTTAGCTTGTAATGTTTTAAAATTGAAATTTGTATCCAAAATCTGGAAAGAAACCTGTTTGATCTACTTGATCTATTTGATTAGTTACACGATTATATCTACGCTCAAAAACATTTGTTTTGTTAGTAACATTCTGTAAATCCACATAAAATTGATGAGATTGCTTTTTTGACTTACTATTAATCTTATACCCAAACTTTACATCCCATCTAAAATAATCATCATATTGCTCACTAAATGCAATATCTTCTTGCAGAACTTCAAAGCCTGCTTGTTGTGAAGATTCCAGATTAACCGGAGTAAAATACCTTCCTCCAGAAAACGTAAGTCGTGTATCAAAAAGAAGAGCATTTTTCTTTTCCTTACCAACTTTGACTTCTTTCCCTGCCAAAAAGTTTATTACTTGACCATTGTTAAAAGGTGTATTCCTCTCTATACCATCACTACCTTCATATTTACTTTCAAAGAAAGATGCCGTAACTAACCCATAGTATCCTTTACTAAAGAATTTTTCTAATGTCAGTTCTACACCTTGATTAAAACCAGTACCCTCATTGACTAATGACACTCTATCATTATCAAAACTAAAATCTGCACCTTCTGTTAGAGTAGAATAAGATGATGGAAATGGTTCGACTCCGGCATTATCAATATCTTGATAATACACCTCTATTTTACCCCTCCAGCCATCACTAATTTTCACATCATACCCTAACACATAATGATTACTTCTAACAAAGTCTAAATCCTTATTGGTCTGTAGTAATTCTCCATTAACATTCTCATTTAAAAACAACAAAGGCAGAGGCACAGGTTGATGATGTAATCCATACCCAATACTTAATTGATGGTTTCCCATTTTGTAATTCAAGCCTGCTCTTGGTTCAATAACAAATTGCTCATTAAGAGTACTATATTGTCCATGTATTCCAGCATTTAATGTTAGCTTCTCCGTGAGTCTAAATTGCCCCTGTATATAAGGTTCTATAATACTTAAATTCTCATCAATATCTCTAAACACAACTAAATCCGGATCTCCATCTCCATCATTATCTTCCTGTTTATCACGATCACGATCTTCTAATTCTACTCCATAATTTCCTATCAAAACACCTGTTCTTAATGTACTTTTTTTACTTAGCTTTGAATTAAACATAGTGGAAAATGTAAAACGAGTTTCATTATTATCAGACTCTTTATATCGTATAATTCGTTGCTCCGGTGTATTTTTTTCTATAAATCGATCTTCTTCATAAGTATTTGTACTTAAAGAGCCTGAAATGATTGTTCTTAAAAAAGAATTTTCACTAATACTAATCTGATGTTTCAATCCAACCACACCAAAGCCAGATTCTACAAATGCATTTTCATCTTCTGCTGCAAAAATATCATCTTCTTCAATATCATCTCCTAAAAATTCGATATCCGAATTCCCAAGAATTCCGAATAAAGAAAAATTACCCAACTTTCCATTTCCAAAGTCTACATTGAAAGATAGATCACTATAATTTGGAACAGCTGATGTACCTCCTCCTCCTCCTCCAACAAGGCTAATTAGAGAATATCTTCCTGCAACCAAGAATGACCCTCGATTTTTCCCCAAAGGCCCTTCTGCCATAGCTTCTAACCCTGTAAAAGCACTTGCCTGAGCAGTAAACTCATAATCATCCATATTTCCTTTTCTTAATCCAAGATCAAATACACCTCCTATTGCATTTCCGTATTCTGAAGGGAATGCAGAAGTAATAAAATCTGAATTCTTCAAAAGATTGGGGTTTAATGCCGATACGGGACCTCCTGTAGTACCTGCTGTAGAAAAATGATTTGGACTTGGAATAGGCACTCCTTCCAACCTCCATAATAATCCCGTTGGCGAATTACCACGGATCACAATATCATTTCTACTATCATCTGGTGAAGAAACTCCAGCAAAATTTGCTGCCAAACGTCCAACATCACTTCTACCACCAGAAAAACGTGTCACCTCTTCTACTCCAAATTGTCGGGCAGAGACAGATGCCAACTTATTAATTGCTTTGGCTTTGGCATTTTTATTGGTAATAATCACTTCATCCAATTGCGCAAAGGATTCTATTAAAGAAACATTTACTACTGCATCTTTCCCTGAAGTTACAATTATATTTGGCATTGTTATGGTTTCAAAACCAATAAAGCTCACTCTTATAGTTTGCCTTCCGACAGGAATGTCTTCTAACCTAAAATATCCATCATAATCCGTCACAACACCAATAGGTTCTGCCTCTGACAATAATTCAATTGTTGCTCCTGGCAAAGGTGATTCTGACTGTTTATCTGTAATTTGTCCTTTAATAGTTCCAGTTTGTGCATTGGTTACTATACAACACAAAACAAACACTACAAAAATAAGTTTTCTCATGATCTTTTAGTTTTGATCAAATGTGCAATCTTACTACCCCAGATAAAAACGAAAAACACTTGATTGATGATTTAGTGTTTGAAATGTCTAAAAACAAGAACCAATTGTTAATAGCGCTAATAGGAGTATCATTTTCAAATTAAAGTCGAATTCTTACAATTCAACATTTAATACAACAATTCAGGAACGTGTACTTAATTTCTAAAAAACTACTTATGTATCTTTACCAGTACTAATTATCAGTATACTGTATGATTTCAAAAAACTACATGAAAAAATTTACCATTCGTTTTCTTATTGTAAACTTGATTTACTTTTTGGTAAAGTTTACTATAGATCATGATGATGATGGTAGTCCATTTGATGGTCCAGGGATTTTTTATTATTGTAGTGCTTTTTTTCTTCTCATGCTTGCCTGGGAGACTAATGATTGGTTAATACAGAGAGCAACAAAATCCAAACTAGGGAGCAGCCTGGATATGCATAACGGAATGAAAATTATAGCCGTTAATATGTCGATCGTTGTTCCTGTTACTGCCTTGGTATATTATCTAGCTATCTTCGAATTCGAAAACATTTGTAACATTGATGCTCACAATCCATGGCTACGATTTAGAATTGATTTTTTCAGGGCTATTATTCTCGGGTTTACGGCGATTATTTTTAATCTTTTTTATTATGCTCTCAAACAAAAAAAAGAATTAGAAAATACCATGAATCTATTAAAGAAAGAAGCCATGGCTTCTAAATATAAATCTTTAAAAAATCAAATCAGTCCTCATTTCTTATTTAATAGTTTAAATACATTAACCTCTCTCATGTATGAAGATAGAGATTTGGCATCTGACTTTGTATCTAGGCTAGCAAAATGTTATCGTTATATTCTGGATAACCGCGAACAAGACCTAGTGAGTCTTAAAAAAGAATTGAGTTTCTTGGATTCATTTATATTTATGATGAATGTTAGACATGAAGGAGCATTAAGCATTACTACTCATATTTCTGTTGATCAAAATGAATACCTAATTCCAACATTAACCTTACAAATGTTAGTGGAGAATGCACTAAAACATAATTATTATTCAAAAGAGAAACCATTAGAGATTAACATTATCTCTACAGATAATAATCATATTATTATCCAAAACAATTTACATATAAGAAAGCAAAAAGAAGAATCCACAAAATTGGGTCTTAAAAATATAGAAAAGAGATATTCATTTTATACCAATCAAAAAGTTATGGTAACAGCAGAGAATGACTATTTTAAAGTCACTATTCCTCTTTTATCAAAAAACATTAAAGAAGTTTCCATTGTAAAAATTTCATAATATGACCGCTATAATTATTGAAGATGAAAATATTGCTTCTAGACGTCTTGCTAGTCTTATAGAAGAACTTGCTCCAGAAATAGAAATTGCAGGTCAGATTACTTCTGTAGAGAGCGGTAAACATTGGTTTGACAATAACCCTTTACCTGATCTCATTTTTTTAGACATTCAATTGAATGATGGTTATGGTTTTGATATTCTTGACACTTTAGAAGATCATCCACCGGTCATATTTACTACTGCATATAACGAATACGCGATTAGAGGTTTTAAATACAATGGTTTAGACTATCTCTTAAAACCTATTGACAAAAAAGATCTTAAAAACGCACTCACAAAATATAGAAAAAACCTCCCTAATGATAGCACAGCTATAGAAAATGAAAAATTTGAGCGAATTAAAAACCTGTTTTCTAAAGAATTTAAGAAACGATTTATGGTAAAAGTCGGTAATCAATTTAACACTTTTAGTGTAGACGACATCGCATATTTTAAATCTGATGAAGGATTGATTTTTTTACACACACATAAAGATCAACATTACCCTATAGAATATTCTATCGACCAGTTAGAAGATATTTTAGACCCTGTACAATTCTTTAGAATCAATAGAAAGTTTATGGTTTCTGTTAAAGCTGTTATTGAAATTCATAGTTATTTTAACAGTAGATTACTCTTAAAATTAAGGCCTTCGGATGATGATAATGTAATTGTATCGAGAGAGCGAACTTCTAATTTCAAAAAGTGGTTAGATTTATAACAAAAAGAAATACGTTAAAATAAAAACACCCTTTTTACAAAAGGGTGTTTTATACTATTATACCAAGGAACATAGTATTATTTCTCTTCTGAATTATCTTTATTTTTGGTTTTTAATCGTTTAGCATCTTTAAGGCTTTTATGTATCATCCATTCTAATTGACCATTAACACTACGAAACTCATCATCTGCCCATTTCTCTATTAACTTAAAAGTTTCAGGGTCTATTCTAAGAACAAATGATTTTTTCTTACTCATATATTATGAATGAAGTGTACCGGTATTAATTACAGGAGTCGCTTCTTTATCTCCACATAAAACAACCATAAGATTACTTACCATAGATGCCTTTTTATCTTCATCAAAATCAATAATGTTATCGTTTGACAACTTAGATAACGCATCCTCTACCATACCCACTGCTCCTTCTACTATCTTTTTACGCGCAGCAACTATAGCAACTGCTTGTTGCCTCTTTAACATAGAACTTGCAATTTCTGGAGCATAGGCAAGATACCCTATTCTAGCTTCCATGACATGTATTCCAGCAATAGCCAAACGTTCTGTAATTTCATTCTCCAAAGCTTCATTTACTTCATCCATCCCTGATAACAATGTTACCTCATGTTGTCCATCGGCAAAATTATCATAAGGATAGGAACCCGCAAGTTTTCTAACTGCCGCATCTGTTTGTACTCTCACAAACTCTTCATATTGATCAACATCAAAGGCTGCTTTATAAGTATCCTCTACTTTCCACACCAAAATTACATTAATCAAGATTGGATTCCCAATTTTATCATTCACTTTTACCCGTTCACTATAGAAGTTTCTGGCTCGCAAAGAAATTCGTTGCCTCGAATAAAAAGGGTTAGTCCAAAAGAAGCCATTATCCTTTACTGTTCCTTTATATGCTCCAAAAAGCACCATAACTTTAGAACTATTTGGATTAACAATAAAAAAGCCCTTAATGATAAAAACTATTACAACTAATAAGGCAAGAATTAAAGGGTTCTCTGTGAAAATAATCCCTAATAGCATTGAAATGATCACCAATACCAATACTCCTAATACTATATAACCATTATTTGGTTTCATTTTGTTTTCATATTTCATAATAATATCATTTTGATATCATAATAATACAAAAAATAATTCAAATTTCAAAAAAATCTTTTCTATGGTAGACATGAAACCATAAAAAGCAAAAACGCCTTTTTTACAAAAGGCGTTTTTACAACATTAACTAACTAAATAAAATCTCAAATCAAATCACTTTATGAAATCTCTATCAACCTCTTAGGTTGTATCTTTGCTTCTTCTTTTTTTGGTATCGTTACCAACAGTACTCCATTTTCATACGAAGCTTCTATTCCTGTACCTTCTACTGTATCAGGTAAGCTAAATGATCTTTTGAATGTGCTATAACTAAACTCTTTTCGCGTGTATTTACCTTTATTTTCTGAAGTCTCTTTTTCTGACTTTGTTTCTGAAGAAATTGTAAGCACGTCGTTATCCAATTCGATATTAAAATCTTCTTTTGATAGACCTGGAGCAGCAAGCTCAACATAAAAATCTTCATCTGTTTCTTTTACATTTACTGCAGGAGTACTGTTTGCTATTTTACCAATATTAGCTGTTCCTCCGAACCAATCGGTAGCTAAAAAATCATCAAAAAGGAAAGGTAATCTGTCTGTTTTTTTAAGTAAACTCATTATATTTTATTTTAAAGATTATTTTAAATCATAATTTCAATGAGTACATAGCAATTAGAGTTCCATTAATATTTTTAAGACATTATGTCATAAATACACTATCATAAAATGACATTTTGTCAAATCTATTTACTATTAGAATGACAAAACCTCATAAAAACAAAAACCCACAAAGGGAATTTTGTGGGTTAAATATTGTATTCACTATAAATTTTTTAAACAAAATCACACTTAATCATATAAGCATGGTGTTTTTAATATGTTCTAATTATAGAATCTGGTAAAAATTGTAATTAATTCTTTTGGAGGAATCACTTTATTTGGATAATCATGCATTTTCTCAAGAACTGTATCAATAGCCTCTGTCCTTAACCCCATATGCAATCCTATTTCTTTGATTTTATGAATTTCTACCTGAGAGGTCTCTTGATCTACATTCATTAACAAAATTAATCTATGAAATTGAAGAATTCTCTGTGATTCTGGTTGCAAACTCTTTTTTTCAGCTTCTTTTTCTACCAAAGCATCTATCTCTTCTTTTGTAATTTGAAGTTGTGCTGCTACTGCCAAAATAAAATTATACTCTTGTTCTTTAAGCTCCTTGTCTACTTTTGCAAATTCTACCATTTCTGAAAGTAAACTCAATTTTTCTTCTTTACTGTACATATATTCCTTTTACTTTTTGTCGAAAATAATAAATTTCAACTAATTACATGCTTCATCAAATAATCCTTTCGCATATCTTATATCAATTCAATTATAAAATATACCTTTGCCTTATGGGTTTAACAAATAATGACATTTTTAAGAAACTTAGAGTCGCACACAAATTGCGTGATGATGATATTGTAAAAGTTTGTGCATTAGTTGATTTCAAGGTAACTAAAAGTGAATTAGGTGCAATCTTTAGAAATGAAAATCACCCAAAATACATGGAATGCGGAGATCAAATTCTTCGTAACTTTTTAAATGGACTAATTATTCACCTAAGGGGTCCAATGCCTGAAAAAAAGAAAACCTCTCCAAACAATAAGAATCCAAAATAGGATATTGCACTTCAAAATAAATGCTTAATTTGGTTGAAGTTAACAAACTTACAACCGTCAAATTAAGTATCTATGCTATCTATCGAAGAAAAACAAGTATATAGAGAAGAACTTTTTCGTCATTTAGATGGAATTGCGGTTGCTCCGGTCGCATATTCTTTACATAAAAACAACATTACAGATTATCTTCTGGAGAATAAGAAAACATCTATTTCACAAATTTCTGAAGCAAAAAAAGCTAATGAAGGATACCTTAATGTAGCACTACGTATATTGAGTGCCCAGGGCTGGTTAGAATATAATATAGATAATGATGAAATAATAATACAGACCAATTCTATCTCTAAATCAGCCTTTGATCATTTTCATATTTATAAAGATGTTGTAAATCTACTGGAATATTCGGGTAAATTTCATCCTCGAAAATTCGAAATGGATCCATTTCAAAAACTTGAACAGTTATTTAAAAAATATACAAATCGTTTTGACCTCTTACCTTCAGAGGATATAACAACTACTCTAATTCAGGATCAAATTCTTAAACATATTGAAGGGATTTTAGTAGGACCTACCACAGTACATTTAGGCATGGGAGGTATGTTTCACAAATACTTCATGGAAGCCTCCTTTAGTGCTGATGAATATCATAAATTTCCAGAAAGCTTCGATACCATTCTTACATTTTTGAGCCACCTAGGCTGGTTTAGTAAGTCAGGTACTAATTATACGTTTACTAACAAAGGATTGTTTTTTGCCAAAAGAGCTTCTGCATATGGAGTTACCGTTTCTTATATTCCTATGTTTAGACAAATGGACTCTTTACTATTTGGAAACCCTAATGCACTATGGAACTCTGAAAAAGATACCGAAACTCATGTAGATCGTGAAATGAATGTTTGGGGAAGCGGGGGTGCACACACTACTTACTTTAAAAAAATTGACGAAATTATCATTAGTTTATTTAATAAACCTTTGAATGAACAACCAAAAGGGATTTTGGATATGGGCTGTGGTAACGGAGCATTTTTAATTCATCTTTTTGAAGTAATAGCTTCAAAAACATTACGAGGAAAACACCTCGATGACTATCCTTTGTTTCTTGTTGGTGCAGATTATAATAAAGCAGCCTTAAAAGTTACCAGAGCAAATCTAATTCAGGCAGACATATGGGCAAAAGTTATTTGGGGGGATATTAGTGATCCCGAATTACTTCAAAAAGACCTAAAAGAAAATTACACTATAGAATTAAAGGATCTATTGTCTGTGAGAACATTTCTTGATCATAATAGAATTTGGAGTGAACCAGTATCTCAACTTGACGCACCGAGTCAATCTACGGGAGCTTTTAGCTATCGCGGAAAACGATTACATAATAATGATGTAGAACGTAATTTAAAAGACCATTTTCAGAAATGGGAACCCTATATTGCCAAATTTGGTTTAATTGTTATTGAACTGCATACCATAGCACCAAACCTAACCTCTCAAAGTCTTGGTAAAACTGCGGCTACCGCATATGATGCAACTCATGGTTTTTCTGATCAATATATTTTGGAAATTGATTCCTTTCTAAAGATAATTGAAGAAGTTGGTCTGCAAAGTGATTCAAAATATTTCTCTAAATTTCCAAATTCTGAGTTAGCTACAGTAAGTATCAACTATATAATTGGCAAATAGAAATCCATAAATCAAATAAGTTTTACTTTTAGTAAAGTATCTAAACAAAAAAATCCCGGTTGATGAATCCCGGGATTTTAACAATTTTTCCTAATGTTTTATAACAATATTCCTCCATCAAACGAGACAGATTCTTCCACCAAACGAACTGGTAATTTGAATAACTTAGTATCAGCATACACCTGCGCTCCTACTTTTTTGTAATTTATACGGTGCTTGATAAAGCTTTCTAATTCTTCGCTCTCTGTATCAACAGATAATACTACCATTTCTCCTTCATCATTTATAGTGATGGTTACATAAGCTGTCAATTCTTTTGCTATTTTAAAAGAAGGCTTCTTTAATAATGTTTTTACTTTTTTGTTAATAACATTTTGTGCTTTAGTTGTTGGGTTTGTATTGGCACTTGCAACACTTGTTATTGCAAATGCAATGGCCAAAAGCACTACATTTAATTTTTTCATGATTTATTCGTTTTTTATTGATTCATACCTATAAGACAACGAGAACCATAAGTTTGTTACACCATAACCTTACATTTAACAAATGTTAACAAACTAACAAATACTAGTTAGGAAAAAACAAAATCAAAAACCTTCGTTCTTCTGTACTTTTTTTATGATATCACCTTTCTATTAAGCTTTAAAAAAATGATAATTGATAATTTAAAAAATGATTAACAAAACACCATTGAGAAAACTGTATTTTCACCTAGCTTATATCACACCAAGATTACAAATATTTATATCAATAATGAAGAAGTTTAATTTCGCACTCTCTAAACTCATAGTATTATTTACTTTAGTTTTTATCCCACTACAATCATTTTCTATCGATCCTACTGATACCAGAATGATGCATCAACCTACAATTGGCAAATCAAATATTGCATTTATTTATGCAGAAGATTTATGGGTTGCCAATCTCGATGGCACTCAACCAAGAAGACTTACCATAGACAAGGGTATTGAATCCAATCCGGTTTTCTCCCCAGACGGTAGGCATATTGCTTTTAGTGCGGAGTATGATGGTAATGTTGATGTATTTATAATTCCTGTTAATGGCGGAATACCTAAACGACTTACCTGGCATCCTGGACGAGATAATACTCTTAATTTTTCTCCTGATGGCAAATCTGTATTATTTAATTCACAAAGAGCAATTCACACCAACAGGTATTCAAAACTATATCAAATTTCTATTAACGGAGGATATCCAACTGAGCTAGAAATACCTAATGCCTGGCATGCGACTTACTCTCCTGATGGAAATTATATGGCCTACACCCCTATTCGAGAACGTTTTCATCAATGGAAAAATTACAGAGGAGGAACAACCGCAAATATTTGGTTATTTTCTTTTAAAGATAAATCTATCGTTAAAATTCCTCAACCAAATGGAGGAAGTAACGATGTACAGCCTATGTGGAAAGGAAATGAAGTTTTTTTCTTAAGTGATAGAAATGGAGAGTTTAATTTATTCTCCTACAATACTTCTTCAAACGAAATAAACCAACTTACTCAATATAATGATTTCCCTATCACAAACGCAGCTCTTAACGAGAACAAAATTATTTTGGAACAAGCTGGGTATCTTCATATATATAACATCACACAAAAAAACACTACCAAATTAAAGATAGGCATCGGCACAGACTTATTAGAACTACGAGAGCGGTACGTTAAAGGCGATCGGCACATTCGTTCCGCAAATATATCCCCTTCCGGAAAAAGAGCAGTTTTTGATTATCGAGGTGAAATCATAACTGTCCCTAAAGATAAAGGTGATCCTAGAAATTTAACGCTAAGTCCAGGGAGTCATGAAAAGTATCCGGCATGGTCACCCGACGGGAAACAAATTGCTTATTTCTCTGATGTTTCTGGAGAATATGAACTTCATATCAAATCACAAGATGGCAAGGGTAAAACCAAAAAATTTAAAGTTTCAGGAACAGGGTTTTATGCCTATACAAACTGGTCTCCCGATGGTAAAAAGATTAGCTTTTCTGATAATGGAAGAAATCTATATATCTTGGATATTACTTCAAAAAAAATCACCAAAATAAATAGCGATGAATATTATTATCCAGGACCTTTTAGGGACTTATTTGGAGATTGGTCTTCAGACTCTAATTGGATTTTATACTCAAAAATCATAGAAAGCAATTTTGAACAAATCTTCTTGTATAACGTTAAAGATTCAAAGTCTTACTCTATATCTGATGGTTTAAGTAACGTAAGTGACCCCGTTTTTGACGCTAGTGGAAAATACATATATTTTACTGCTTCGACAGATGCTGGACCTCTGGTAAATTGGTTTGACCTATCTAATCAAGACATGTCGCTTACAAATTCTATATACCTGGTAACACTGCAGAAAGGTACAATTTCACCTTTTGTAAAAGAAAGCGATGAAGAAGAGCATAAAGAAGAAAATAGCAAAGAAGAATCTAAAGACAATAAAGATTCTAAAAAAGAAGATACTTCTAAACCGATACAGATTGATCTTAATGGAATACAAAACAGGATTATTGATTTACCCATAAAAGCAGGATTGTATTATGATTTAAACTCTGGTGAAGAAAATAAAATATTATATATATCCGGTAGTACAAATAATAATAACGAATCTCCAACACTTCATCAATACGACCTAAAAGAGCGTAAAGACACTGAAATTATGGAATTAGACACTTACGTGATTTCTTCTGATGGTAAGAAAATGTTGTACAATAAAAAGAATACGTGGGGAATTACAGAAATAGGTAAAAAACCAAAAAATGGAGATAATGTATTAAAAACTAAAGATATTCAAGTAAAAATCAATCCTTCACAAGAATGGACAAATATTTTTAATGAAGCATGGAGAATTAATAGGGATTATTTCTATGATCCTGGGATGCATGGTTCTGATTGGGAAGCTATGAAAGAGAAATATGCTCAATTTTTACCGCACTTATCTTGTAGAAATGACCTAAACAGAACCATACAATGGATGTGCAGCGAATTGTCGGTTGGGCATCATAGACTTCAGGGAAGCGGGGAACAATTGAATACCTCTAAACGTATACCTGGTGGACTTTTGGGAGCTGATTTCATAATCTCAAATAGTAGATATCAATTTAAAAAGATATTTGGAGGACTTAACTGGAATCCAGAATTAAGATCTCCTTTAACAGAACCCGGTATCAATGTTAATGAAGGTGATTACTTATTGGCGATAAATGGAAAAGATCTGAATAGTAGCCAAAATATCTTTAGCCTTTTTGAAAATACTGCCAACAAAATAACAGAATTAACCGTTGGACCTAATCCAGACTATACTAGTTCAAGAATCATAAAAGTAACACCTGTAACTAGTGAATATTCATTACGAAATCGTGATTGGATAGAAGGAAACCTAAAAAAAGTAAACAAAGCGACAAACGGGCAAGTTGCCTATGTATATGTACCTAACACCACTACAGCAGGTCATGAATATTTTAAAAGATATTTCTATCCTCAAGCCAATAAAAAAGCAATTATTATCGATGAACGATTTAATGGCGGTGGGCAAATAGCTGATTACTATATTAACCTTTTACTAAACCCTTATCAATCACATTGGAATTTCAGATATGGTAGAGATCTAAAAACTCCAAGTGCTTCGATCCAGGGGCCAAAAGTGATGCTTATTGATGAGACTGCAGGATCTGGAGGTGATATGTTACCCTGGATGTTTAGAAAATTTAAAGTTGGAACTTTAGTTGGCAAAAGAACATGGGGAGGCTTAGTTGGAGTATTAGGTTTTCCTGAATTTATTGATGGTGCCAGTGTTACTGCCCCTAATGTAGCTATCTGGACCGAAGATGGGTTTATTGTTGAAAATGTTGGTGTCGCACCAGATATAGAAGTAGAACAACTCCCGTCTGAGGTAATAGAAGGTAAAGATCCTCAATTAGAAAAAGCAATCGAAATTATCCTAAAGGAGCTCCAAAATAATCCAATAAAGGAACGAAAAAGACCTCCTTATCCTAAACGGGCAAGGAATTAAACTCCAAAAAAATACCTGATTAGTAAATCAGGTATTTTTTTATCTTGTAAACTGAGTGATTATTTCTTTATATTTTGGATATTCTTTAATTAAAGCACTTCTTTCTGCTAACTCAAAATCACTAAAATCAAATCCAGGAGCTACGGTACACCCTACCAAAGAGTAACTATCTTTATTTTTTACACTAGAAGCAAACCAACAGCCGGCAGGAACTACTAATTGAGGTAGTTCTTCTTGATCTAGATTTATCCCAACACTATACCTTTTATATTTACCATTAGGATCAATGACATGAACATACAACGAAGACCCTTCATAATAATGCCATATTTCATCTTGTTTAATCCTGTGAAATGCTGAAAAATTATTAGATGTAAGTAAGAAATAAATAGCCGTACTATAATTACGAGCTCCGGTAAATCCTTCTCCTAAAACATGTTGAGGAATCATACTTTCACTTCGGTAAGTCTCTTTATAATACCCACCTTCTGGATGAGAATTCATCTCTAATCTATCTACTATCTCTTCAACTTTATTCATTATTTCATTTATTTTTTATGCAAAAAAAAGCGACCTTAAACAGATCGCTTCTAATATACATAAGATTATTAGTTGTTATGCTAACACTGCTTGTACTTTATCAGCAGCCTCTTGAAACTGTACAGCACTTTGCACATCTAGCCCACTGTTATCAATAAGTTCTTTTGCGATATCTGCATTTGTACCTTGTAAACGAACAATAATCGGCACTTTAATTGCATCACCCATATTCTTATAAGCATCTACAACACCTTGTGCAACTCGGTCACAACGAACAATACCACCGAAAATATTAATCAAAATTGCTTTTACATTATCATCTTTTAAGATAATTCTAAATGCCTCTTCTACACGCTTAGCATCTGCCGTACCACCAACATCAAGAAAGTTAGCTGGTTCACCACCTGCTTGCTTGATTAAATCCATGGTAGCCATTGCTAGACCTGCACCATTAACCATACACCCAACATTACCATCAAGGTCAACATAATTAAGACCTACCTCATTTGCTTCAACTTCAATAGGATTTTCTTCTCGAATATCCCTCATATCTACATAGTTCTTATGACGGTATAGTGCATTATCATCTATTGTCACTTTAGCATCTACAGCCATGATTTTATCATCGCTAGTTTTAAGAACAGGATTAATCTCAAACAATGATGCATCAGATTTAACGTAAGCTGTATATAAAGCCATTACAAATTTAGTCATCTCTTTAAACGCTCCTCCGCTTAAACCTAAATTGAATGCAACTCTTCTTGCCTGGAAAGGTAACAATCCAACAGCTGGATCTACTTCCTCTGTAAAAATAAGATGGGGAGTTTCTTCTGCAACGGTTTCAATATCCATTCCTCCTTCTGTAGAATACATAATCATATTACGACCAGTAGTACGATTTAATAATACAGACATATAAAATTCATCTGGTTCACTATCTCCAGGATAATACACATCTTCGGCCACCAATACTTGGTGTACTTTTTTACCTTCTGCCGAAGTTTGAGGAGTAATCAGGTTCATTCCTATGATCTGACCCGCTATTTCTTCTACTTCCTTAAGGTTTTTAGCAAGCTTAACACCTCCACCTTTTCCACGCCCACCAGCGTGAACTTGTGCTTTGATTACATGCCATCCTGTTCCGGTTTCAGCAGTTAATTGTTTTGCTGCAGCAACAGCTTCATTTGCATTTTGCGCAACAATACCGCGTTGAATACGTACGCCAAAGCTGTTTAATATCTCTTTACCCTGATATTCGTGTAAGTTCATACTATTATTTTTTTGCCTTTTTTAGGAGTTTCAAAAATAGGAAAAGTGAAGTTACTGTGCCAATCTTTTACGGTAAAAAAAGTTAGCTTAAATTAATTCCTAAAATGACTCAGAAAATACTCATTTCTCACAACTCAAAATCCTCAAAATCTAGGGGGTCAAAATTCTTAAAATGACCATTCATTTTGATAACTTCTTTTGCTCTATTCATCTCGCGTACCACGGGAATTGTTATTTTAAGATGGCCAATAAGATAATTAAGCCTTTCAAATTCTGTACGAAGTTTTAACAGATGATATTCTTGGTGTAATGCCAAACCAACTTTATGCGCAACTTGGTAGCTTACAAAGGGAATATCAAATACCGGTGGATTTTCTATAGTTAACTCTACATACAAGATAGCTATATTTTTAAGCAATTCTTCCTGAAGTTCTTCTGGACTACTATCGTTATCTTTTAGAAATTCGACCTCACCTCCAGCATAAAGTTTACCCGGAAACTGTTGATAAAAATTTTTTATTTTAAAGATTCTTGTTCCAATACAAATTACATCACTCTCTCCTTCTGGGTATTTTTGAGCAACTTTTTGAAGTCTTACTTCGGTTCCATACTCTAATTTATCATCAATATATGTTGGTATACCAAAAGAAATTCCTTCTTCCTCACAATCTTGTATTAATTGTTGATACCTTTTTTCAAAAATATGTAAAGGCAAACGCTCTCCAGGATAAACAACTGTCTGTAAAGGAAAAAGAGGTATCATATTTTTTTAATAAAAGTACTAATTAACGAGGCACAAGCCCCTTAAACACTCGTTAAAAATCTCTAAATCTACTACATTGGTAGATTTTTTCTTTATTAGACGACATTATCTCTAAATTTATTGATAATTTCGTAGGCTTAAATTTGTGACACGATGGAAAATGAAAATTTATTAGCAATTGCAAAAGAATTTGGGAGTCCAGTTTATGTATACGACTCTTCAAAAATTATTTCACAGTACAACCGCCTTTCTAATGCATTTAAAAAGGTCAAACGGGTAAAACTGAATTATGCGGTAAAAGCACTGTCTAATATGACTATTCTGAAGCTAATGAATTCATTAGGCGCAGGGCTAGACACGGTTTCTATTCAGGAAGTGAATTTAGGATTAAAAGCTGGGGTAAAAGCTAGTAATATTATTTTTACTCCAAATGGTGTTTCGCTAGAAGAAATAGAACAAGTTTCTGCTCTTGGTGTTCAGATCAATATCGACAACCTTTCTATATTGGAACAATTTGGAACCAAACATCCTGATGTACCTGTTTGTATTAGAATTAACCCACATGTATTGGCTGGTGGAAATAGCAAAATTTCTGTAGGTCATATTGATAGTAAATTTGGTATCTCAATACATCAAATTCCGCATATCCTTAGAATCGTAGAAAATACAGGCATGAATATCAATGGTATTCATATGCATACAGGAAGTGACATACTTGATATCGAAGTCTTTTTATATGCCAGCGAAATATTATTTGAAACTGCCAAAAACTTCAAGGATCTTGATTTTATTGATTTTGGTAGCGGCTTTAAAGTGCCATACAAGTTAGGAGATATCGAAACTGATATTGAAGAATTCGGAGAGAAACTCACTAAACGTTTTAATGCCTTTTGCAAAGAATATGGAAAAGAGCTTATTCTAGGTTTCGAACCCGGAAAATTCTTAGTTAGCGAGGCTGGATATTTTTTAGCTAAAGTAAATGTAGTGAAACAAACAACTTCAACTGTTTTTGCTGGAATTGATAGCGGCTTTAATCATTTGATACGTCCTATGTTTTACAATTCTCATCATGAGATTATCAACATCTCTAACCCCGAAGGAAAAGAACGTTTTTATTCTATTGTAGGATATATATGTGAAACAGATACTTTTGCCACGAACAGGAGAATTTCAGAAATTAATGAAGGAGATACTATTGCGTTTAAAAATGCAGGTGCTTATTGTTTTTCTATGGCTAGTAATTACAATTCTCGTTATCGTCCAGCAGAAATATTATGGCATGAAGGAGAAGCTCACTTGATTCGTAAGCGTGAAACCTTTGATGATCTCATAAAAAACCAAGTAGATGCAGATATATTTTCTAAGATTACTGAAACAGCATCATAGCTTAAAAGTTTTAATATACACAAAAGCGTCTGATTTGATATCAGGCGCTTTTTTTTCTAAAAAACATAAATTTCATTCTTTTACACCAGGTTGAGTAATCGTAAAGCCCTCTTCCTTTTTTGCTCGATCAACCATTTTCTTTACATCTGCCAGCAATTCTTTGGCATTATATATAACTCCATCTTTGATTGTATACCTTACTCCTCCCGCTCTTATAACCTCATTATCCTTTGTTAATCGAATCGCTCCTGTTCCGTATAAAACTTTAAGGTTTTTTAAAGGGTTTTCATCCAGCACTACAAAATCAGCAAATTTCCCTACTTCTACAGATCCAATTTTATCAGATACACCAAGTGCTTCAGCGCCATTTAACGTTGCGGCTCTAATTATTTCTAAGGGATGAAAACCAGCCTCTCTAAACAACTCTAACTCTCTAATATATGCAAAGCCATAAAGTTGAAATATAAACCCTGAATCTGACCCAACCGTTACACGTCCTCCCCTATTTTTATATTCATTAACAAAAGTCATCCATAATCTATAATTTTCTTTCCAGACGACTTCTTGCTCTGTTCCCCAATCATGCCAATATGATCCATGAGAAATTTTACTTGGTTGATAAAATCGCCAAAGAGAAGGTAATGTATATGTTTCATGCCACTCTGCTCTGCGTGCTCTTTGTAAATCTCTACTAGCCTCATAAATATTAAAAGTAGGGTCTAAGGTGAAATCTAACTCTATAAGTTCGTTCATCACTTTATTCCAATGATCAGAATAAGGTTTTGCAGCTTGTTTCCACAATTTTCCTGCTTCTTCAAATCGATGTTGCTCATTTTGATAATTATAATCGAGTGGATAATCCTGAATCGTCCTATCATCAAACAATGCCTCTGGCAACCCGTACCAATGTTCCATAGAAGTAAGTCCAGCTCTTGCAGAATGTAAAACATTCCATCTAGCGACATCAGTTTGGGCGTGATGACAAGCAGAACGTAATCCTAGTTTTTTATTTTCGTCCAAAGCAGCCTTCATGATTTCTGGAGCGGCTCCAAAAAGTTTTATCCCATCAGCTCCTTTTTTTGCATTTTCCCGAACCCAATCTCTTGCCATCTCCGGAGTACTTACAGGCAATTTACTACCTTGCCCAAATCCAGTATATGCAAAAATTCGAGGTGCAACAATCTCATTTTTATCACTTGATTTTTTCAGCTTCATTGTCCAATCTACTCCTCTTCCGCTGGGTTCTCTCACTGTAGTGATACCATGTGCCATCCATAATTTAAAAACATAATCAGAATCTGCTCCTTGCGCTTTACCACCAATATGCCCATGCATATCCACAAATCCGGGCAAAACATACATCCCTTCTGCATTAAGTTCTTTGCCTCCAGTTTTTAATACTGGTCGTTTAGAGGAATTAATTTCTACACCAGGATATCCCACTACTACAATATCCTTTATTATATTTTTTTCAACTACAATATCTACAGGACCTCTAGGAGGAGCTCCATTGCCATTAATTAATGTGGCACCTCTAATAATTAATTGAGAAAAAGGTCCTTCTCCTAATTCTTGTGAATTTGACTGCAATATGCCTAATATGGCTAAAACAATGATAAGTGTGTATTTTATGTTTTTCATTATTTACAAAAATGATTAGAACAAAAAAAAGAGTGTTTTATACTCCTAGAAAAAACTCTAGAGTATTAAATTATCATTAAACATACTCAATTCAAAACAAACTGAATACCTTCTGCTATGAATTTAACATCAACGTTTTTTGTGTTAAACACTGTATAAACAGAACATATAAGAATTGTGCACTTACAAGTCTTTATTTAAAAAATAAAACCTTACTCAACGAAATGTAAATAATCTTAGGGGGGGAGGAATAAACTTTCTAACTATCTATTTACAAATATGTGATTACATATTTTTTATATTTCTAATTAAATATTCCAAGCCGTTTAATTTTAATTCATAGACAGTTTGTAGTTGCTGTCCTAAAACTCCTTTTGGGAATCCTTTATTATGATACCACACGACGTAGTATTCTGGAAGATCTATAAGATATCTGTCTTTATATTTTCCGAATGGCATTTTGGTATGTGCCAATTTTTCTAAAAAGTCTTTTTGGAGTGAGATTTCCATACAATTTTAGAATCAAGACTATTTTGTATAATCCCTATAATACCACATGAGAGTTTCTATCTTCTTATCCCACTTTGCCTGATTCACCTTATTTTTTGAATGATCTGTTTCTTCATCGTATCGTTCTTGCATATTTATCCTCATTCTTTCTACCAACTTGTACATCTTATTAAGATCTCTACGTATGTTCTTACCTGCTTTGTATTCCTTTAATCTTTTTCGCATGATTCTCGCATGCAATTCTGAAATATCAAAATGTAATTGTTCGTGAGAAAGAAGATCTTCAGACATATGTCCTTTTTTAACCCAAGACAGAGAAGGATAGCAAAAACTATCAACCTGATAATTTAATTCGATTTCTCCTTTATCTTTACCATAGGACCATTGATAAGTTATCCCCGTATTCACACTAGCCGCAAAATGACTATCAAATTTAGGTTTACCCCTAAAATCCGACCATTCCAAAGTATCTTTTTCTGCGTACGAGAATTTACCTACAAAACCATTATTATTGGTAATAAATAAAATTAAAACAATAGTAAAGTACTTACTCATAATTGCAAACAATTATGCCCAACCAATAGTTATTATTTTTCCATTTTACAATGTCAAGGGATACAATATGGGGCAGATATTGTTGACATACTATAAAATAGCTTTACTTTTTGATTCTAAATATACAATCTATTTTTAAATTATACATAATTTCTAGAATCTATCTTACATTATTTTTTTGTTTTTCTTAACATTTAAAAACTTATCAATTATAATGCCAAGGATATCTTATTTTATAAATAAAAAACATTAAAAAAAGATAACCCAAACAATATCAAAGATATAGAAAAATCTTTTTTTATTTTATCAATACATAGTATTATTTATGCTATTGACTTTATTATTTTTTCAACTAAAACATTTTAAGATTAATTGTTAACCTTATGTTATTGATATCAAAATCGCTAAGAAGCATCATTATCAAAGTCCCCACTACTTTGATCAAATTTTATTTTAACTGTATTCAAAACTTATATTGAATAAGAAAATACTCTAAGTATTAAAATTCCCAATTAATACTTATTAGATTTTTCAAACTTAAGATAACTTTTTTAAAGTCGCTAAACTTTAACAAAAATTACTCTACTATTGTTAATTTAAGATCATCATCAAACTTAATGAGATAGGACGCTTTATTATAATATCCTCCTAAAAGTTTTTTAGAATATTCAAATTTATTTTCTACATATTCTGTAGTTCCCTCAAAAGATGCAGCTTGATATAAATTTTCGGCTGCTCCTAATCTTAACAAAATATCATATGCAATATCAAAACCTCGTATAGCCCAATTATTAGGATCTATACCATATTCTTTCTTATATCTTTTAACAAAAGGTGTTACTTCTTCTCCTTCTACTACTACTTTATTATCAAATTCTTTGTCCACAGATGGATAATGGAGATGAAGTTTTGACAATTGTTCATTCTTTATATCATCACTATCAAAAGCAGTATTTTTATCTGTCGTGAATAAGGTAACTTGATGGCTTTCTGCTTTAGCATTAAGTAACGGAATTACATTACTTAACATAGCAACATCATTGGACTCCAGAAACACCCAATTTGGCATACTTTTATGTAAAACTTTATTAAGCCGAACTTCATAAAGGTAATTTCCTTCTTCTATTTTAGCAATCTTTGCATTAGGAAATTTATCTTTTAATTTTTCTTTTATTTCTTCATGCCTTTTACCTTGCTGTGCAATAATAATAATATTCTTAGCAGTAGAGTCTTTTTCTACATAAGAAATGATTTTATCCTGAAGCATTACATTGGTTGGTCTTGTCTGAAAGAAATTATCATATAGCGCTGATTCTTTTCTTGAAGCTGGAGAAAATATTGGCGTATTATACTTTTTAAGTTCAGATGCCACTACTTCTGCATTGTTTTGATATAAAGGCCCTATAACAACATCTGTATTCTCAAAATTATTTTGACCAATTAACTCCTTTATATATTTTTCATTATTATTCTTCTTCGTGTCAAAAACATTTAGCTCTGTAGTTATCCCTCTTGTTCTTGCAGAATCTACAGCAATTAAAACTCCACTATACAAATCTAACGCAATTCTAAGGCTTGTCTTATTTTTTAGATACTCTTCTGTATCTTTTATGGCTTCAAAATTTAATGTATCTAAGCTAAAAGGAAGCATTACAGCTACTTTTTTGGGGGCGAAATTATTTAGACTTTTGCCTAAATCAATAATTCCACCAGCTTCAACAAGATTAGTCGTTGTAATTAATGTATCCTTGGGAATTGTAATTACCATTCCCGCTTTTAAACCATCCCTTAAGTACGGGTTCATTTTAAATAAAGAATCTGCAGATATCCCTGTACGTTTTAAGATTCTGTAAATAGTTTCTTTGGGTTTAACTTCATATAACTCAAAGCCCGGTTGAACTGTATCTTCTAACGAAACGAAAATAGATGTTGGAACCGTAATTTGCATCCCCACGGGAAGGTTAGTATCCATATTAGGATTAAGCCGTTCTAACTCTCCAATAGTAATCCCGTGTCTTCTGGAAATACTATATCTTGTATCTTTTGGTTTAATTGTATATCTAGTGGTTGTTGACAATCTAGTAGTTGTACTATCTATAACTATTTCGGTTGGGCTAGATTCATCTTCAAACACAGGTATTCTTAATTTATCTTTCTTTTTGATCTGTTCAGAATACAATCTTTTATTATGTTTTTTTATATCCTCGACAGTAACCTTATATCTTTTAGAAATACCATATAAAGTTTCTTTTCTCTTAACCTTATGAGTTATAAATCGAACAATTTTTCGTTCTTTAGGTATGATTTTTAAACTATCCAGAACATTCTCTTTACCAACTACCGAGCCACCATCAATAGCAGACGGATCTTTCTTCTCTATTTTTCCTACGTTAAGAACCTGACCTATATTAATACCGTTTTTTGCTTCTGGATTCAGTAAATAGAATGTTTCTGTAGAAATATTATATTTTTTAGAAAGATTATATACGGTATCTCCTTTTTCTACTACATGCGTTTTGTATTCTTCATCATCGACTATAGGAATAGCAAGAATTTCACCTTCTTTAACTCCATCTTTTGCTGTAGGGTTTATTTTATATATTGCTTCTGGAGTAGTATTATAGCGTTTTGCTATTCTATACACATTTTCTCCTTTAGCAACGGTGTGACTTTTATACCTCTGAGCATAGGCAGAACCTGCTGCTATTAATAACAAAAAGATCAATAAAAACTTTTTCATCTGTTATGTTTATTGTTTTTTTTAAATGGTCAGGTCTAATTCGCTTAACAACTATTTTGGTTGGTTTCAAAATTTTTGATTATGCGTATTATATATTATTTTATGGCTTTAAGAATTAGATAAAACCTACGCTATTAAAAAGAATCTTGGTTAGACAACAATTTCTTAACAGAAGGTTTTATACTACTTATTTTTATTCCTTACTTCAAAAATTAGAATTAAAACACTCTTTTATTCCCATTCTATGGTTGCAGGAGGTTTAGAACTAATATCATATACTACTCTATTAACGCCTTTTACTCTGTTTATTATTGCATTAGAAGTATTTTGTAAAAATTCATAAGGAAGATTTACCCAATCAGCAGTCATACCATCGGTACTTTCTACAGCTCTTAAAGCAACACAATTTTCATAAGTACGTTCATCTCCCATAACCCCTACACTTTGCACTGGTAAGAGAATTGCTCCTGCCTGCCAGACTTTATCATACAGTCCATTCTCTTTCAAACCATTTATAAAAATAGCATCTACTTCTTGCAAAACAGAAACTTTCTCAGGTGTTATATCCCCTAGAATTCGAATAGCTAATCCCGGGCCTGGAAAAGGATGTCTCCCTAACAATTCTGGATCAAGCCCCATCGACGCTCCTACTCTTCTCACCTCATCTTTAAACAACATACGCAATGGCTCTACAACTTTTAGCTTCATAAAGTCAGGTAAACCACCAACATTATGATGAGATTTTATAGTAGCAGAAGGTCCATTAACTGAAACCGACTCAATCACATCAGGATAAATCGTTCCTTGTCCAAGCCATTTTGCATCTTTTATTTTATGCGATTCATCATCAAATACTTCAATAAAAATCCTTCCTATAGTTTTTCGTTTTCCTTCAGGATCACTTTCTCCTGCAAGCGCATCCAAAAAACGTGCCGAAGCATCCACTCCTTTTACATTAAGTCCCATCCCCTCGTATTGTTTTAATACAGCCGAGAATTCATTTTTACGAAGTAATCCATTATTCACAAAAATACAATGTAGATTTTCTCCTATAGCTTTATGTAGTAATACAGCTGCGACAGTAGAATCGACACCTCCGCTTAATCCCAAAACAACTTTATCATTACCTACTTTTTCTTTCAGCTCTGCTACAGTAGAATCCACAAAAGAATCTGGCGTCCAGTCAGGTGAAATATTTGCAATCTTAATCAAGAAATTCTCTAATAATTTCTTCCCATCGGTAGAGTGATATACTTCAGGGTGAAATTGAATTGCATAAGTTTCTTCATTTTCAATCCTATATGCCGCATTCTCTACATCTCCTGTACTTGCCAGTTTAATCGCGCTAGTAGGTAATTTTTTAATTGTATCACTATGACTCATCCATACCTGCGAACCTGTTGTAATATCTTCAAAAAACTGTTCTCCTCCTTTTACGAATGATAAATTCGCTCTACCATATTCTCTTGTATTGGACGGAGCAACTTCTCCTCCGCTAAAATGTGCCAAATACTGAGCTCCATAACACACTGCCAATAGCGGTCTTTTTCCTCGAATTTCTGATAAATCAGGATGTGGAGCATCTTCTCCTCTAACCGAAAAAGGTGAACCAGAAAGGATTACTGCCTTAAAATCTGACACATTATCTGGTAAGTTATTGTAGGGATGAATTTCACAATATATATTTAACTCTCTAACTCTTCGTGCAATAAGCTGAGTATATTGCGATCCGAAATCTAAAATAAGTACGTTGTTTTGCATAGGCAAAAATAAAATTAAATTAATAACCCTGAAATCCTGAATAGAATAATTTTTCACTTTATTTATAACAGGTTATTTTTAAAGCATAGATCTTATCGTTTTCCTCATTATAATCTACTTTTTCATAATACTATCCAGATCCTTTTACTTTTGATTCCCTCATTAAATTGATTAACTTTAAGAAAAAAATTCGCACATGCCCGACATCATCTTTTCTTCAATTATCAGAGACTTAAAAGCTGCCTCAAAAAATAAGGACCATCCTTTTAGATACTTTACACTAGCGACTTCAGATATTAACGGAACACCAAAAATGCGTACCGTTGTACTTCGAGAAACCAATGATCAACTACAACTTATTTTTTATACAGACAAAAGGTCTGAAAAAATGAATCATATCAAAGAGCATGATGCAGTTAGCTTATTATTTTTTGATACCGAGCGATTATTACAAATTTCAATACAAGCTAATGCTAAAATTATTACTGATGATTCCAAATTACAATCAATTTGGAATCAAATACCACAAAACTCCAGGAAAGAATACACTTCTAAACTATCCCCAGGTAAAGCTATAAAAAATCCTGAAGCAGTTGATTATCTAGAAGGGAAGCATTTTTTTTCGGTCATCAAATTAATTCCAAACCGTATTGAATATTTACGTTTGAAACGACCAAATCATATTAGGGTACTGTTTAAAAAAGAAAACACAAATTGGAAAGGTATGTTCCTGGTTCCGTAAACTACATAAAATATATCGTATCGGGAATTTCATAATACGTTTGATTCATAGTTAAAATCATATTAGAATGTAATATCTCATATCTAATAAATATGAGTTCATCTAAAAGCTAATACCTACTTACTTTTTCAAAACCAAAAACTGTCCTTTAAGAGCATCTAGATACTTTAGCAACATAGGTATCAAATCTTCTCCATATTCTAAATATAATTCAGAAAAGTTCGTATTACGTTCTTGTAAGCTTTGATTAGGAAACAATTCGTTTTGCATTGTTGTTAAACGCTTTACATGATCACTTAACTTCCTTTTTTGCGCTTTTAACAATCTCTTTTCTAACGCATCCAATCCTTTAAGTTGTTTTACTTCTTGTGCTTTTACAGCATTATAAAAAGTAACATCTGTTTGTTCTGCTAATGTATACATCTCTTCAAACTGTTTTTTAAGATGTTTACGCTGCGGGTCAAAATTGATATTTATATTAGAGATACGACGCACTTTGCGATTAATTAATTCATGCTGCTTTAAAAATAATTCTGTATCAGAAACATTTAATTTCTCAATTTTTTCTGCTTGTTTTTCAGTCTGAATCAGTGTCGAATTACGAAGTAAAAGCATTGGAAAAGGTATCTGAACAGCTTCAAAATAATCTTTTAATTCAAACCAATATGCTAATTCACCACCTCCACCAATATAACATAAGTTAGGTAAAATAACCTCTTGATATAAAGGCCTCATCATAACATTGGGACTAAACCTCTCTGGGAACTCAGAGAGTTCTTTTAATATTTCACTCTTGCTCCAAGAAATATCTGTTTCGTTAACAAAATATTTTCCTTCATTTTCTATGATACGTTCTCTTAAACCTTCTGCTAGGTAAAAAAGATTGATTTCTCTGGGGTTTACTTGTACCTTATATCCTTGTAATTCTAATTCCTTTGTTTTTGGTAAAACTTTAGCATATGAAACTTGTTCTACCAGTTCTTTTTCTACATATGGAACAAAAAGTTGTTTCAAATCTGCATCATCCCCATCAATAATTACTAAACCATACGCTCCAAAAAGTCTATTTGCTAAATAACGGGTAGCTTCAGTAAGATTGCTGTGTTCTAAATATGCTTCTTTAAATAGTAATTTAAGTTGTTCTGCATTACGACCTAATCCGATTTCCGAAGAAAAAACCTCTAAAACTTTATCAAGCCCTTTTGTATCAAATCTGCCTACGGCCCCACCATCCTTACGATTCCATTGGATCTTTTTACCAAAAAGATTAAAATAATTAATCTCATCAAAATCATGATCTTCGGTCGCCATCCAATACACTGGAACAAAGTTATTTTCTGGATGCTTTTCTTTTAAAACCTTAGTTAGATTTATTGTAGAAATAATCTTATACAAAAAATATAACGGCCCTGTAAAAAGATTTAATTGATGTCCTGTTACAACGGTAAAGGTATTTTTAGTTTTAAGCAACTCAACATTTTCCTGAGTAGCTTCAGATATTGTAACAGATTTGTATTGATTTGCTAATGCACTAACAAGTATCTTTCTATTCTCATCAGAAAATGATTGTTTTTTCTCTTCAATTTGGTCTTTGAAGTTTTCTAATTTAGGAAAACGATTATAAAAAGGTTGTAATTCAGCTTTTTCGTCTAAATAATCACAAATAAGAGATGAAAAGTAATTCGTATCACGAAACGGAATACAGTCACTAGGCATACGTATGTTTTTTTTGAGAGGTTAAATATACATTAGATTGTGATTGTAAATCCTAAATTTTAGTTAATACAGATTATATCCTAAATTTAACTCGGTATTTTACCCTTTTAAAACTATCATCAATCAATGAAAAAAATAATATTCACTTTCTTTGTCGTAACGACATGTTTAACTTACTCTCAAAACAAATTACAATCTCCGGCAGAATTTTTAGGTTATGAAATTGGCGATCAATTTACACGTCATGCCGAAGTAATTAATTATTTCAACCATGTTGCTGATCATTCTAAAATGGTTACGTATCATACCTATGGAAAAACTAATGAACGCAGACCATTAACATATGCTATCATTTCTTCTGAAGAGAACATTAATAATATTGAGAACATCAGATTAGATAACCTCAGAAATGCAGGAATAGCAGAAGGTACGGCTTCACCCCAAACCGCTATTGTTTGGCTTAGTTATAATGTACACGGAAATGAGGCTTCTAGTACAGAAGCTGCAATGCAAACTATCTATGAACTTATTACCAAAAAGACATCCTGGTTACAAAACACAGTGGTTATTATAGACCCTTGTATTAATCCCGATGGTCGTGATCGATACGCAAACTGGTATAATCAGGTAAAAGCAACACCATATAACGTAGATCAATTGGCTACAGAACATAATGAACCTTGGCCAGGAGGAAGACCTAACCATTATTTATTTGATCTTAATAGGGATTGGGCTTGGGCTACTCAAGTAGAATCGCAACAGCGTTTAAAAGTATACAATACCTGGATGCCTCATGTACATGTAGATTTTCATGAACAAGGTATTAATGAGCCTTACTATTTTGCTCCTGCAGCAGAACCTTTTCACGAAATTATAACACCCTGGCAAAGAGATTTTCAAACACAAATTGGTAAGAATCATGCCAGGTACTTTGATGCAGAAGGCTGGCTGTTCTATACGAGAGAACGCTTTGATTTATTATATCCAAGTTATGGAGATACTTACCCAACTTTTATGGGAGCAATCGGAATGACTTATGAACAAGCGGGTCATGGACGTGCCGGATTAGGTATTCAAACTGATGAAGGCTATGTCTTAACTCTTAAAGACAGAGCTTTACATCATACAACAACCGGGTTATCAACAATCGAAATTGCATCTAAAAATGTAGAAAAATTAACTACTGAGTTTAAGAAATTCTTTGAGAATTCTAATTTAAAATATAAGAGTTATGTTCTAACTGGAAAAGCCGACAAAATTAATGCGCTGACAAATTTATTGGATAAACATGAAATTAAATATGGATTCTCTAATACTGCAAAAATTTCAGGATTTAACTTTAAAGAAAATAAAGCAGGTAGTATTAATGGTAATGGAGCATTAGTAGTAAGCGTAAATCAACCCAAAGGAAAAATGGTAAAGGTGCTCTTTGAACCCGATGCAAAATTAAGCAATCCTCTTACCTATGATATTACCGCCTGGAGTATTCCTCATGCATACGGGTTAGATGCCATTGCGTCAACTTCATTAATTGCTGCTAATGGAAACAAAAAGACTACTACTATAAACAATACCGTATCTTCTTCTGGAGCTGGATATATAAGCAAGTGGAATAGTATTGAGGATGCTTCTTTTATGGCTGATTTATTGCAACATAATATCAGGGTACGTTTTAGTGAAAAAGATTTTACAAATGGTACCGAAAGCTTTAAAAAAGGGAGCTTAATTATTACAAAAAGTGATAATCGTAAAACTAAAAATTATGATCAAATAGTAGTTGACATTGCTAACAAACATTATCGTAAACTCTATACCACTCCTACAAGTTTCTCTGGCAATGGCGTAGATTTTGGATCTCCAGAAGTAAAACTAATTAATAATCAAAAAATTGCAGTATTAAAAGGTGATTATACTTCATCTTTAAGTTATGGAGAAATATGGCATTTCTTTGAACAACAACTAAAATTTCCTATTACTTCCATTGATACCAAATATTTCAAAAGAATCGACCTTAGTAAATATGACGTGCTCATTATGCCAAACGGGTATTATAATGGATATCTCGATAAAACCACGTTGGATAAAATAAAAAAATGGGTGCGTAGCGGTGGAAAAGTAATTGCTATTGCTAACGCGGTAAGTGTTTTTGCTGATAAAGAAGGTTTTGACCTTAAGAAAAATGAAGCAAGTGAAAAAGATAAGGATTCTATAGGCAATCTTATTCCTTATGATCAACGAGAACGTAAAAGTGTCAAAGATTTTATTACAGGAAGTATTTTTAAAACAAAAGTAGATCCATCCCATCCTATGGCTTTTGGATATGACGATACGTATTTTAGTCTAAAACTAGGAAGTAATTCTTATAAATTTCTTAAGGATGGTTATAATATAGCCTACATAGAACAGCCACAAAGTGTATCTGGATTTGCAGGAAAAGATGCCCTAAAAAACCTAAATAACTCTCTTGTCTTTGGAGAGTCTCAAATCGGTAGTGGAAGTATTATCTATATGGTAGATAATCCATTATTTAGATCCTTTTGGGAAAATGGAAAGCTTTTCTTTGTAAACGCTATCTTCTTTGCTAACAATAACAAGTTTAGAATTTAAAAATTGAATAGTCATGATTAACTCACAACTCTCTACAACTTTTAAAACAGTAGCACTATCTGCTATTGTACTTATGACAAGTTGTAATCAAAAGAAAGAACCTGTGGAAACCGAAACAACAAAAGAAACAGAAGAGACCGCAAATGTTTTATTAAAAGAATGGACAGGACCATATGGTGGTACTCCTGCATTTGATAAAATGACAGTTGCCGATATAAAACCGGCTCTTGAAAAAGGAATGGAACTTAATCTCAAAGAAATTGATGAGATTGCTAATAACACTGAAGCTCCTACTTTTGAAAACACAATCATTCCATTAGAAAAATCCGGAGCAGAATTAAGTCGGGTATTTACATATTATGGGATTTTAAGCGGTAATATGTCCTCGCCAGAATTTAGAGAAGTCCAGAAGGAAATGGCTCCTAAATTGTCTGAATTTAATTCTAAAATTTCTCAAAATGAGAAGTTATTTCAACGTGTCAAAGCAGTATATGACAATTCATTAAAAACACCTCTGGAAGCTGATCAGCAAAGAGTGGTACAGTTAACGTACGAAGGCTTTGCTATGAATGGAGCAGAATTAGATGAAGAAAAAAAGAAGCGTTATGCTGCGATCAATAAAGAACTTTCTGGAATATACACTAATTTCTCTAATAATATTTTAGCTGATGAAGAAGGGTATGTAACCTATCTTACAAAAGATCAATTAAGTGGTTTATCAGAACCTTTAATTAATGCATATGCAAAAGCTGCTACAGATAGAGGGCAAGAAGGTAAATATGCTGTAACCAATACCAGATCTTCTATGGATCCTTTCCTTACCTATTCTGATGAGCGTGACTTGCGTGAAAAAGTATGGAAAAATTACTATTCCAGAGGAGACAATGGGGATGATAAGGATAATAATGAAAATATTGCCAAAATTCTGAAATTAAGAAAAGAACGTGTCGCATTACTAGGATATGATAATTATGCAGACTGGAGATTACAAAATCGTATGGCGAAGAATCCGGAAAATGCAATGAAATTAATGAATGCCGTTTGGCCTGCTGCTATAGCCAGAGTAAAAGAAGAAGTAGCCGATATGCAAGCTGTGGCTAATGCAAACAAAGATAATATTACCATAGAACCTTGGGATTATCGTTATTACGCTGAAAAAGTAAGAAAAAAGAAATATGATCTCGATTCTGATGAAGTAAAACAGTACTTACAATTAGATAAATTAAGAGAGGCTATGTTTTTTGTTGCTGGTGAGTTATTTAATTTCAAATTCACACCTGTTGAAGAAGGTAAGGTTCCTGTTTTTCATGAAGATGTAAAAGTATGGGAAGTAAATGATAAAACTTCTGGAGAACATATTGGCTTATGGTATTTGGATCCATTTGCCAGAACCGGAAAAAGATCTGGAGCTTGGGCAAACACGTATAGAAGCCACACCACTTTTGATGGAAAAAAGACTGTACTAGGGTCTAATAATTCTAATTTTGTGAAGCCGGCTCCAGGAGAAGCTGTTTTAGTATCCTGGGATGATGCCACTACTTTTTTCCATGAATTTGGACATGCACTACACTTCTTTTCTTCAGAGGTAAGATACCCAACCCTTAATGGTGGCGTACGTGATTACACAGAGTTTCAGTCTCAATTATTAGAGCGCTGGTTATCTACAGATAAAGTGATTGATAACTACTTAGTACATTATAAAACGGGAGAACCTATGCCAAAAGCATTGGTTGAAAAAATTAAAAAAGCGGCAACTTTTAATCAAGGGTTTGCTACTACAGAATACCTAGCCTCTGCCCTAATGGATATGAAATTTCATTTGGCAGATCCATCAAATATTGATGTTGATGCTTTTGAAAAAGAAACATTAACATCACTAAACATGCCCAAAGAATTGGTGATGCGTCATCGCACACCTCATTTTGGACACGTATTTTCTGGTGAAGGATATGCCACTGCATACTACGGATATATGTGGGCCGATGTACTTACTTCTGATGCTGCAGAAGCTTTTGCAGAAGCACCAGGTGGATTCTATGACAAAGAAGTAGCTGCTAAATTAGTAAAGTATCTTTTTGCACCTCGTAATGCAATGGATCCAGCAGAAGCTTATCAAAAGTTTAGAGGACGTGATGCAAAAATTGAAGCATTAATGAAAGATAGAGGATTTCCTGTTCCGAAATCTTAAATAGAAAATATTCTAAAAAAAAGCGCACTTGCGTTCTTAACAGAATGTAACGTGTGCTTTTTTTGTAATTTAGATTTTTGAATACTTTACACTTATGAATGATAGTATACGTCTCGAACCTGATAAAATCATTAAGACAATCGATTTACTAGAAAAAAGAGTAGCCGATCGATTTCCAAATTCAGGACTCAATACATTATGTCTGCAATTTTTGAATACAACTCAAAAGACCAAACAAAATATCGAATGGATTTCATCTCCTAATATAACACTTAGAGTTTTTTCGTATTTGATTATATTGATTGGTTTAGGAGGTTTAGTTTATAGCATTACCTATATTGATCTAAAACTTGGAAAAACTACACTTGCCAATGTGGTTACGATATCTGAAGCTATTTTTAATGATATCATTTTATTAGGCGCTGCCATCTTCTTTCTGGTCTCTTTAGAGTCGAGGTTAAAAATGAAACGTGCATTAAAATCTCTTAATGAACTTAGAGTCATTGCACATGTAATTGATATGCACCAACTAACAAAAGATCCCAATGTTACTGACCTATCAGAATCTGCAACAGAAAACTCACCAAAACGTTCTTTTACCCCTTTTCAGCTTCAGAGATACCTGGATTATTGCTCAGAAGCAACAGCCTTAGTTGGCAAAGTAGCTGCGTTATATTCACAAAGCCTACCCGATGAAAAAGTCGTTAGAGCAGTTAACGAAATTGAGATTCTAACTACTGGATTAAGCAGAAAAATATGGCAAAAACTCATTATTTTAAACAATTCAAATTCTCATAAAAACAAATAAGAACCATAAAGAATGCCATATAACATTGTTTTAATAGAACCCGAAATCCCTACAAATACTGGTAATATTGGTCGATTAAGCTTGGCCTCGGGATCAAATTTACACTTAGTAAAACCGTTTGGATTTGAGCTAAGTGACAAGAGGGTAAAACGAGCAGGACTAGATTATTGGAAACACCTCTCTCTAAATATATATGAAAATATTGAGGACTTTTTTGCCATTCATAAAAATAAAAAGATGGCGTTTTTCTCTAGTCATGGAGAAGCTGACCATTGGTCTGTAGATTATGAAGATGATATGTTCCTGATATTTGGAAAAGAGTCTGTAGGTCTCCCACAAAATATTACTCAAGCTAATCTTGATAGAACCTATAAAATTCCGATATATAATGACCACATTAGAAGTTTAAACCTTGCAAATGCTGTAAGTATCGTAATATATGAGGCATTAAGACCTTAGTTGACATTACATTATTTCTAAGTAAAAAAATCATCTTAATTTATCAATCATGAAAACAATAAAATTTCTATTTACAATCGTACTCCTTTCAGGAATACTGATCTCTTGTAAAAAAGATCCAGAACCCAAAACACAAGCAATCAAAAACAAGGAATTTAATGTAGATTTTGAGAAGTTTACACTTGACAACGGGTTACAAGTTATTTTTCATAGAGATACATCTGATCCTGTAGTTGCAGTAGCATTAACTGCACATGTTGGTTCTGCTCGTGAAATCGAAGGAAGAACTGGTTTTGCTCACTTATTTGAGCATTTACTTTTTCTGGAATCAGAAAATCTGGGAAAAGGTGGATTAGATAAAATGAGCGCACGTATTGGAGGATCCGGGGCAAATGGTTCTACAAGCAGAGATCGAACTAATTATTACCAAACTGTCCCTAAGGATGCCCTTGAAAAGATGATCTGGGCAGAAGCTGATAAACTAGGGTTCTTCATTAATACTGTTACCGACCCTGTTTTGGCTAAAGAAAAACAAGTAGTTAAGAATGAAAAACGTCAAAGTATCGACAATCGTCCTTATGGACATGTTGATTATATAATTGACAAAAACATGTATCCTGCAGATCATCCATACAGCTGGCAAGTAATAGGATCTCTCGAGGATCTACAGAACGCAACATTACAAGATGTAAAAGATTTTTATAACCGTTGGTATGTTCCTAATAATGTAACACTAACAATTGCAGGAGATTTTGATGCTGATCAGGCAAAAGAATGGGTACATAAATACTTTGATGAGATTAAAAGAGGAAAAGACATTCCAACCCTCGAAAAACGTCCTGCGATCTTGAACGAAACCAAAAAATTATATTATGAAGATAATTTTGCACGACTTCCACAATTAACCATGACATGGCCTACGGTTCCAGTATATCATCCTGACTCTTACCCTCTACAAGTATTAACCAGTTATCTTTCTGAAGGAAAAAAAGCTCCTTTCTATAAAGTATTAGTAGAAGAAAAGCAATTAACTTCTGAGGTTACCATGTATAATGCTGGATCAGAATTAGCTGGGCAGTATGAATTAATTATTCGTGGTTTTGAAAAAACGAACTTAAACGATGTTGATAAAGCAATTAAAACAGCTTTTACTAAATTTGAAACCGAGGGTATTTCTCAACAAGATTTGGATCGTATAAAAGCTGGTCAAGAAACCGCTTTTTATAACAGATTATCCAGTGTACTCGGTAAAGGGTTTCAATTAGCACAGTATGAAATCTTTGCTGGAGATCCTGGCTTTATTAATCAGGATGTGCAAAATATACTGGCAGTAACTATTGATGACATTACTAGAGTATATAACCTGTACATTAAAGACAAGCATTATATTGCCACCAGTTTTGTTCCTATTGGTAAGACCGACTTAATACTTAATAATTCGACACTTGCTGAAGTTGTGGAAGAGAAAATCGTTGAAGGAGCTGAAGAAACTTTTGATGCTAGCATTACTGCAGAATATGAGAAAACACCTTCTTCTTTTGATCTTTCTCTAGAGCCTCCATATGGAGAAAGTCCAGAGGTCAAAATACCTGAATTATGGCAAGAAAATCTTAGTTCAGGACTAGAGGTATACGGAATTCAAAATAGTGAAGTACCACTTGTTCAATTTAGAATGAATATCAGAGGAGGATTATTATTAGAAAAGTCAGACAAAATTGGTGTATCCAACCTCCTAGCACGACTAATGACTAAAGGAACACAAAATAAAACTCCAGAAGAGCTCGAAAATGCGATCGAAAGCCTTGGTGCATTTATTACAATCTCGGGAGGAAATGAAAACATAGTAATACAAGGTAGTACTCTTTCCAAAAATTATGACAAGACCATACGCTTGATAGAAGAAATGATCCTGCAACCCAGATGGGATGTCAAAGAGTTTGGATTACTTCAGCAAAGTGTTATTAGTGAAATTCAACAAGGAAAAGCTAGCCCTAGAAATATTGCAAACAACCAATATGCTAAACTTATTTATGGAGAAGGTCATATTCTTTCTCATGATAATTTAGGCACAGAAGCATCTGTCATGTCTATAACTATTGATGATCTTAAACAATACTATAACCAAAATATTTCACCTAGCATTACTAAGATGCTTATCGTAGGAGATATTACAAGTTCTCAAGTAAAAAACTCGTTAGCAATGCTCAATAATAATTGGCAAACTAAAGAAGTTAGATTTCCAGATATAGACACACCTAAAGCTCCAGAACAGTCCAAAGTATATTTTTATGATGTCCCGGATGCAAAACAATCACAATTACGATTTGGATATCCTGCCCTGGCTGCTACAGATACTGATTATTATCCTGCACAAGTTATGAACTATCGATTAGGAGGTGGGGGTTTTGCCTCTCAGTTGACACAACAATTGCGTGAAGGTAAAGGATACACCTATGGTATACGTTCTAGATTTTCTGGTAGTACTATCCCAGGACCATTTAGAATATCAAGTGGTGTGCGATCCAATGTTACTTATGAATCTGCAGAGTTGATTAAACAGATTCTTAATAATTACGGTAAAAACTATAATCAAGATGATTTAGAAATCACAAAAAGCTCTTTAATAAAAAGCAACGCCAGAGCCTTTGAGACTTTAAACTCTAAATTGAATATGTTACTTAACATTAGTTCTTTTCAATATCCAAAAGATTATGTTACCCAACGAGAATCTATTGTAAATAATATGACTGTAGAAGAAATTAAACAGTTGGCTAATAAATATCTTAATCCTAACAAAATGACATACCTAGTAGTAGGTGATGCCAAAACACAATTAAAGAAATTAGAACAATTAGGTTTTGGCACTCCGATTTTGTTAAACCAAAACAATGATAAGATAAAGGACTAAAGCGACAAAATGTAAACAGATGAAATCACTAGTAATATATTCGACTATTCTGTTTACTATCATGCTATTATTTTGTTCTTGTTCTAAAACCAAGAAACGTAATAACGATCCTCAAAATTTATTATTTGAGGATCATTTGCTTCCCATGGTTCAAGTGATTTCTGAACCTCGTTATTACAATATTTTAGATAGAATGAAGCATTATAATATCCCAGGAGTTAGTATAACCACTATCAAGGATGGGAAAATAGACTTGGTAAAAGGATATGGTTACGCCAGAAAAGAAGATCATATAGTCGTTGATCAAAATACTAGATTTCAAGTGGCTTCGATTAGTAAATCGATCACTGGGCTGACAACAATACAACTAAGAGATCAGTGCATATTAGACCTTGACGAAGATATTCGCACTTATCTAAAATCCTGGGAGCTACCAGAAAATGATTTTACCAGTAAAGCTTCAATAACACTGAGAATGTTACTCAATCATACTGCCGGAGTTTCAAATTTTAATGCCAGTGGGTATACTACAACAGAAAGACTTCCCAGTTTAGACGAGACTCTTAATGGTATTGGAAACAATCCCGGATTTTCTATGGATACCATACCAGGAACAGTATATAATTATTCTAATCCTGGATATTCAATTGTTCAAAAGGTATTAGAAGATATTACAGGTAGCCCTTTTGCTGATTTGGCAAAAGAAAATGTACTAGAACCTCTAGGAATGATTCATAGTACTTTTGAGACCATTTTACCAAATAAGAACAATATCGAATACTCCTATTCCTACACTACAAAAGGAAAAGTGAGGAAAGGCTATTGGCATAATACGCCGAGAAAGACTTCTGCAGGATTATGGACCACCCCTTCTGATTTAGCAAAAATGTGTATAGCACTTCAAAAATCATTAACTACAGAAGAAGGGAATATTTCAAGAGGTTCTGCAAATGAATTGATGGAAGGCGATAAATATGGTCTGGGGCTTGACCTAAGAGGAAAAGATGATTATTTTAGTTTTTCGCATAGCGGAAGAATTGCTGGTTTTTTTAGTTATATGGTGATGTACCCATATACTGGCGATGGCATTATTATGACCACCAACTCTGATAATGGAGAGGATTTATTTCGAGAAATTCTAAGAGGCTTATGTGAACTTAATTCCTGGGATATTATACTTCCAAAAAAGATTAAAATAATAAAAATTCCTTCAGATACAAAAAACAAATATTTAGGTACTTACATCGGTAATAAGAACCATGAAATCATAACTGTTGAAATTAAAAAAGATGGTGATCACCTGATCATGAGTGATCTTAGCAATACTACAACTTATCCTCTTCGAGCATTATCCAATACCAAATTTATTGATATTACCTATGGTAAATATGTAGAATTTATAAAGGAAGAAAAAGAAAACTTTTCGGTTGTTTGGGATGACGAATATAAGTTTACAAAAAAATAGTACATTACTCTATCAATCATAAAAGAGTTGATTAAAGTAATCTGATGTCAATATAAAAATGGAAAGTAATCTTATCCATATTCTAAAAAAATGGGATGGTATTCATACCGATTACTTAATAGCCTGTTATGACCATAACCATCATGATATTTCATTTTTTGAATCCTTAGTAAACATTACATATAATAACACAGCACTTCAAACTGCTACTACCTGGCTTATTAAGCATCATTACGATCATAAAAAAGAGCTCCCACAACATTTGATAAATGAACTACTAGGCAATAGTACTCAGTTAAAAAATTGGGAATCCAAATTACATATACTACAATTACTCCCAAAAGTTCTCATTAGTACTTCCGTTATTAATACTTTGGATCTGTTTGTAAGAGCATGTATTATTAGTGAAAAAAAGTTTGTCCGAGCTTGGGGGTATCAAGGGTTTTATGAAGTAACAAAACATATCCCTGAATATAAACAAGAGCTTAGAGTACTCTGTCAAAATGCTATACAAACTGAAAGTGCTTCCATCAAATCCAAAGTGAGAAAAATTTTAATGCATTTGGATAAAAATGAATGTCAATAAAATTAACATCACTACCACAAGAGAAACCACTTAAAATCGACCACATTTTTTAACTTCTAATTAACATGGCTCCTTTTCCCAGTTTCAAAAAACGAAACTGGCATACGCTATCCTTGTAGATTATTAATCTATAACAATATATAATTATGTCAAAAGAAAATTATGACACAAAGTTAAGTTTACTAGAAAGCTTACCACAAAAAGATGTAAAGGCACCAACAACTCCTGTTGATACTACCCTGCAAGAAGCAGAAAACTTATTTGTATGGGCACAAGAGGATAAGATGATTCTTGAGAGTAAAGGGTTGGATTGGGAAACATATACAGAGGATCTACCAGTTCGTGTAGGAGCATGTCGATATGCGCAAGCGGTTTGGATGAAAGAACGCTACAGTCAAGAAGAAGCTTTAAAAACATGGAGAGAAGAATCTCCTAAAGCTTATGAATTTAGAAACGATTTATTAGCTGATTTACGATTTGCCTTCAGAAAGCGTTCTGATTTATTAGCCCGTGTACGTGCTATTGCGGATGGAGAAGGCGATGCTGATATGATACAGGATCTAATGGATATCAGTGTTTTTGGGTAAGGCGAATATACCAGAACTGGAAAAAGTAAAATACGATCTTAGAAACTTTGATATTGCAGGACAAAAATCTGATCACCTTGCAGAACTACTGGCAAAGGCCAACGGAGCTACTTTAGACAATTCTAAAGCCAAAGATGTACGAGATAGAGCTTTTACACATCTAAAAGAAGCTTTGGATGAAATCAGAGATACCGGCAAATATGCCTTTAGAAAAGATCCCGAACGTTACAAAGGATATATAAGTAGATACAAACGTAGATAAGGCTACCTCTTACTATGACTGACCCGCGCATCGGGTTAGGGGGTCCCAGCGCGCCGCTGAAGCCTTTCCTTGGTGCGCGGGTTGGTTTTACCTCTGCGCTGGAGGTAGCCATTATACCGCTGATCGATACACCTAGTGCGCTGAGTAGGCACCCGTATGCGCTGATGAGTAGAGGTATGCCGATGGTCGATAAAAAATTGTGCTGAAAGGAATATTGATACCGCATTAGTATTTCTGTAGTACTGCACTCCTAAACCAATACATATTACTTATGGTTTTTAACTATTAATTAACACTGTCATTTCACCCAGTCCCGAAAAATGAAACTGGCTTTCATTAATCTTGCACTAGGAAAACAAATTGCATCATTTTAACATTCTATATGGCCTTTGATTTGGTGCAAGAAAAATGAAAATAATTACAAAATCACTTTTATGAAAAACATTTTTTTATTTAAACTCATTATTATTCATCTTCTATTATTTCAGTTTTCTTGGAGTCAAGACGATGGTGAAGACCAACCTGACATCCCTTTTATCTTACCGCAAGTAGCTCCACTTTCTCCAGAAGCCTTTGCTTTTCAAAGATACGGAGATGTTAAGGTAAATATGTTTGTTGGAAAACCTAACATTAATGTTCCTATTTATAATATACAGGGTAAAGAAATGAACATTCCTATAAATTTAACTTATGATGCAGGAGGCATAAAAGTAGAACAATTAGCTACTTGGGTTGGTTTGGGTTGGAATCTTAATGCAGGTGGTATAGTTACCAGAGTAGTAAATGGTCGTCCCGATGGCAGCGGAAGTTTAAATATTGAAAATATTCGTAGTGAATTAAATCAAATTCAAAGTCACCCAAGTATGCATGGAGTATATGATACAAGAGAAGCTCTTAATGTAAGAAGAAATATAATATCAAGTTATGAAAAAGATAGAATCGACCTTGAAGCGGATGTTTTTAAGTTTAGTGTCAATGGGTTTTCTGGAACTGTAGGAATAGATTATGACACAACATTAAGTAATGGGAAATATAGGGTGTTTTGTTTAGATAAACCTGATGTAGAGGTTACTTATTCTGGTTCAAAAACCAATATTAACTCGTGGAAAATAGTTGATAAAAATGGAGTGCAATATTTTTTTAATGCGAAAGAGGAAACTAGACACTCTGTATCATCATTTACCAATGAATACACTGATGGATATACTTCTGCATGGTACTTAACTAAAATAATTTCGCAAAATAAACAAGATACTTTCGATTTCATTTATTCTTTGGGTAAATATTGGGATAATGACAGATATCTAATTCCCAATCAAACAAAAAGTATAATCCCAGTATATAACGATTTTGGTGCTCAAATTAATACCCAGGTTACTACTACAACAATAAATAGTAATCATTATTCAATAAAACAATTTGAATTAGCTTCAATTAAACATAATAACAAAACAATTATTACAACATCATCTATAGATGATAGGGTTGATGTAAAGGGAAAAAAAAGGCTATCAAGAATTACTATACATACGAACCCTAAAAAGATAAAAGTTAATTTTGAACAGTCTTATTTTACTACAACAAATTATCTAGAACATATAAATACTCCTTTTCATCAAAATCATGTACGCTTAAAACTAGATGCTATTAAATTTTATGATGATAATCTATCTGTTGTCGATAAACAATTTAAGTTTGAATATGAAGATCCAAATAACCTACCATCTACAATATCAAACTCTCAGGATCTTCTTGGATATAATAATGGTAAAGGAAATAGCCATTTGGTACCAAAAATAAATTCGACAAGTTTCCCTATATCATATAATGGAGCCAGGAGAGAATCCGTTTTATCATATACTCAAAAAGGTATTTTAAAAAGATTACACTACCCAACAGGAGGTCATACAGATTTTTTCTATGAATTGAATCAAAGATCTCAATCATCAGTAGAAGAACATCGCTACAGTCTGGATGGAAATACAATTGTCGGAAACCCTAATCTCGATTTCTATTGTAATGAAGATGGGAATCAAGATGAAGATGATGAATATGAGTATGACAATGATGAAATGCCAAATAAAATTAACAGAAGATTTGTTACCGGATCTATTACTGATAGTGAAAAAATATCAGTTAGGTTTTATGTAACCAAAAATGGTCAAGCTACCACTAGTATAGTACCTTTTAGTTTTTATTGTATTTACAAAAACACATCTCCTTTAACATTTTGTGAAATACAAAACAAAATTAGCGCTGGTGATCAAAGTAATTTGATTAGGTATGGTTATAATATTACAGGGACAAGTACTTTTAATCTAAATCTGGATACAGAGAGTACCTATCATGTTTTATTAATGAACAATCAAAAAGGAATAAATCTCTCTTTGAATTTTGATATCCCTATAGAACTTCCGCCTATAAATATAGGAGGACTAAGAGTGCAAAAAATAATTTCATATACTCAAAATGATTCTCCAGCTATTATTAAAAAATATAAATATGATGATCCTATATTTCAACCAGTGGTTTTCTTTGACAGTTACCTTCAAACACAATTTATAAATGGGGAATTTCGAGATGATCAAATATATAATATCTATTCCAGAAATAGATCTACCATAATAGATTATGAATGTTCATACTCGAATGTAAGTGAAATTACTGCTAGTAGATTAAACGAAGAAGAAGCCTTAATAGGAGTTACAGAATATGAGTTTTATAACCCTCAACAGCTAGTTTGGGACGGAGCACAAAATGCAATTCAACCCAATGTCCTTAGTGGAGAAATTAAAGAAATCCGTAAGTACGATAAAAATAAAGAGCTTCAGGAGCGTACTATAAATATATACAAAGAGGATGTTATAGAAAGAATTATTAGCTTAAATGGGGTGTTTTTTAATAAAGAAGAAACTAAGGTTAATGTATGTGTAGCCAATGTTACCAATTCCAACGGGGGACATTTTGAAAGAGTAGAATATGGTTGCCCACCACCGTTTTCGAATATAGCTAAACATCAATCTTCAAAAAACTTTTATAACACCCAGCAATACTCATTGTTTAGAGTCCATAAAAAGTTAGAAAGTAGTCGTGTAGAAAAGCTTTATCCGGACAATGATGAGGATGAATTAGTGACTAAAGTGAATTATTACTATGACAATTCAGACCATTATCAAGTAACTCGTAATGAAGTTAGAAACAGCAATCGTAAAACGTTAAAAACAAAATATTACTATCCACACGATCTAGGGATGACTAATCTTATAAATCAACATAAAATTGCAATACCAATAAAAAGCGAAAAGTTTATTATTACCAATGATCAAGAAGAAAAATTGACTACTTCTAATATTACTTTCAAAAATTGGGGTAACGATTTGATTCTTCCTCAATTTATACAATCCTCAAAAAATACACAAGCATTAGAAAAACGTATTATTTTTTATGATTATGATGAAATGGCCAATCCTTTAGAGATTTCTAAGGCAAATGGATCTCGAATAAGCTACATATGGGGCTATAATAAAATGTATCCTATCGCAAAAATAGAAAACGCCACCTACTTACAGATTGCATCTGCTCTTAATATTTCTATTGATGAATTGAAAAACTATAACGAATCTAATCTAGCTTCTATTAATTCACTTCGTAATAGTCCTTCGATGGAAAATGCCTTTATAAGTACATATACCTATATACCTTATATAGGAGTTACCAGTATGACAGATTCTCGAGGATATACCATGTTTTATGAGTATGATGAATTTAATCGATTAGAATTTGTAAAAGACAATGACGATAATCTAATATCAGAAAATAAGTATAACTACAAAAAATAATCAAGATCATGATAACAATAGCTAAATATATCGCTGTTGCCTTACTTTTTGTAGGTATTACAGTACAAGCACAAATTCCTTCTACCATAGTAAAAGAAGGAAATTATACCATTATGGGATCAGAAGATCTTACTGCTTCACAAAGTATAACATTAAAGCCTAATACATCGATTAAAACAGGTAGCAATTTCTCTGCTTCAATAAAATCAAATTATATCTCAAGCAATTTAAATAGTAATGAGAATTATATTTTTACTAGAGTATACCAAATACAAGCAGAGTCTCCTAACGTTATACAGAGCAATAAGGATGTAATAGAAAGCGTCACCTACTTTGATGGATTAGGAAGACCAAAACAACAAATCGAAATTATAGCTTCACCAAATCAAAAAGATATCATCACCCATATCGAATATGATAATTATGGCAGGCAAAACAAACAATATCTACCTTTTGAACGTCAAACAGGAGTATCAGGAGAATATATAAGCATAAATATTAATACTGATATTAATGCATATTATAAAAATACTTATCCAAATGATTTCACGGGAATAGAGGCAAATCATATTAATTTTAATGCCTATTCAGAATCTGTATTTGAAGCTTCTCCTTTAAATCGAGTAACAGAACAAGGTGCCCCGGGAAGAGCATGGAAAGCTAACTACAACAATGATGCCGATCATACCATCAAATTTGACTGGAGTAATAATCAGTATAATGAAGTTGTTTATTTTGATATAAGCTTTATTGGTAATAATACTCAATCGCCAACCTTAATAAAAAATGGATATTATAAAGGTGGCGAACTTTATGTTACAATCACCAAAGATGAAAACTGGAGACCTAATCAAAGGTACATCAATGACCATACGATCAAAAAATATACAGATAAACAAGATCGAATAATTTTAAAAAGAGTTTATAACAACAACATAGCGCATGATACGTACTACGTTTATGATGATTTTGGAAATCTGACCTATGTAATCCCCCCAAAGGTAACCACCAATGATGGAGTAAATACCACTGAGCTTGCTGAACTGTGTTATCAATACAAATACGATTATAGAAATAGATTGATTGAGAAGAAAATTCCTGGAAAAGAATGGGAGTACATAGTATATAATAAACTTGATCAACCTATACTTACACAAGATGCTTTATTAAAACAAGAGAACCTATGGCTCTTTACCAAGTATGATGTTTTGGGTAGAGTAGCTTACACAGGAAAGATTGCTGATAACAGAGAAAGAAAAGTGATACAAGAAGAAGCAAATGCATATGCAGAGAATTTGTGGGTAGAAAGATCAAACGAAGCTAGTATTGGGAGTGTAACTATGTATTATAATGATGGAGGGTATCCTAAAACAACTACGGCAGAAGTGTTAACTATTAACTATTATGATGATTACGGGTTCTTAGCAAATGAAGATCATATATTTAATAATCCAATAACAGTATATGGTCAGGCAGTTAGCAATAAAACAAAATCTTTAGCAACAGGTTCTAAAGTAAAAGTTTTAGGGACCTCTAATTGGACGACCTCTGTAACTTATCATGATAAGAAAGCTAGACCTATCTATATAGCTATTGTTAACGAATACTTAAACACCAAGGATATTATAGAAACTAAGTTAGATTTTGTGGGGAAAATTGAAGAAACCACTACCCGACATATTAAGGGTAGTAATCCTGCTATAGTAACAGTAGATAAATTCACTTATGATCATATAGGTAGAGCTCTAAAACAAACTCAAAAGATCAATACCCAGAATACAGAGCAGATTGTAAATAACGAGTATGACAAGCTAGGACTACTCATCAAAAAGAATGTTGGAGGCACTGCGAACAGCAGTGAAGTAATCTCACCATTGCAGAATGTTAACTACACCTACAACATTCGAGGTTGGCTTATAGGAATAAATGATGTAAATACTCTAGGAAACGATTTGTTTGCCTTTAGGATTAATTATGATAGGCCAACAGAGGATTATTATGACCCAGAAGAAGACGATTATGATCTGGGAGCAACTCCATTATACAATGGTAATATAAGTGAAACCATTTGGAAAACAGCTAATGACAATACCAAACGAGCCTATGGATATGGATACGATGCTTTAAACCGCATATTAAATGCAGCGAGTATTCACAACCAATACAGCTTAAGCAATGTGACCTATGATAAGATGGGAAATGTTTTATCACTTACTCGTAACGGTTGGCAAAACACATCTAGTTATATAAATCTTGATGCACTTGGGTATACCTATAATAATGGTAATAAATTATTAAGTGTTATAGATACAGGAAATACCAACTTTGGATTTAAAGATGGTACCAATACCAATGATGATTTTACTTATGATGATAATGGTAATATGATCACTGATCAAAATAAAGGCATCACAGGTATTACCTATAACCATTTAAATCTACCCAAAACAGTTTCTATAAGTAATAGCGTAGGAACAGGAAATATTACTTATATTTACGACGCTACTGGAGCAAAATTAAAGAAAATAGCTCCAAGTGGAAGTTCTTTAATAGAAACGGAGTATGCTGGAAATTACATCTATAAAAATGGTAATCTAGAGTTCTTTAACCATCCAGAAGGGTATGCTGAACCTAACAACTCTAACGGGTTTGATTATGTATATCAGTTTAAAGATCACTTAGGAAATATTAGATTATCGTATAAAGATGTAAGTACCACATCAACACCACAACTTGAAATACAAGAAGAGAAAAACTACTACCCCTTCGGTATGACCCATTCTGGATATAATACTACTGTTAGAGGGAGAGAACATAACTATGGGTACAATGGAAAAGAAGAACAGGATGAACTTGGAGAATGGTTAGATTTTGGTGCAAGGAATTATGACGCTTCGTTAGGACGTTGGATGAATATTGATCCACTTGCCGATCAGATGAGAAGACACTCTCCGTATAACTATGCTTTTGATAGCCCATTAATGTTTATAGATCCTAATGGTATGGCGGCTTATTGGGTTCCAGATCAAGACGGTAATCTTATAGCTGAAAAAGGTGATAATGCTGCAACTTTAGCTACACATCTAAATATATCTGAGAATGATGCTAGTGATTTAATTGATAACCAGAAATTAGAAAGAGAAAACTATGTTGAAACTGATGCTGCTGTAGTTGAAGGACAGACGTTAAGTGTGGATAATAATATGACAAGGTCAATCGAAAGATCTAATGGCCCAACAAGGGAGCAAATTAATGATCCTAACAATGAAATCAATCCAGATAGAGTAAATGATTTATATAATTGCGGAGGCTCTTGTTTAGCAGGTGCTCAAGGAAAAGAGATTACTCCTGAGACTGCTGGTACTCAGGTATTTTATAATCCTTTAGCTAGAGGAACTGCTCGAGATTCTTTTGAACAAGTAGATTCTTTAGATGATGCAGAATTTGGAACAACTGTAATTGACTTTGGCGGGAAACATTCTGTGTTATATTATGGAAAAAGTAAAAATGGCACTGTATATGTTTACTCTAAAGATGGAATTAACACTAAACCAGAAGTATTAAAATTAAGCGAAGTAAATCAAAGATATAATGCAGATAATAAAATACAACCGACTTATCATAACTATAATCCTAATAGGTAATTTAATTAGTAGCTGTTCAAAAACGGTTAGTAATAATTATAAGTTAAAAGAAATCAACTTTCTATCTGAAACTAAAGTAATTTCGGTAAAAAAATATTCTTTTTATATTGAAAAAGGAGGGCTGTATTTATTGATAGAGAATGATAAAAAAAGAAATGAAATTTTAAGAAATTTAGATATTGATAAAATATCATTTATAACTAAGGATACAACTTATTCCGCTTTACCGTATGATGTTTTAGCTAATGAATTACCAAAATCAACTTTTTCTTTTACTTTAAAACATAACTCCAAGAAAATGCATTATTATAAAGGAGAAAAGGAAGAATTAATATTAATTGGTTTGGAAAAACAACTTGGTTTATTAAAATAAAAAATAGATTTAAAAAAATATAAGCCACTCGGCAATGAGTTGTTTCTTATGAGTATGCTTTTTTACCTTTATGATATCCAATTGCCATATCGATAATGTCCCATGCTGCCGCTAGAGTGATCGCTACCACTAGAATTTTTCTAGTGGCGTCAATGGGTAAGCGGTAAGAGTAATAAATAAATGATACTAAGTCCACAGCAGAAATGTTGTGGATTTTTTCATTTTGTAAGGCAAAATGAAAAAACTTAGATGTTTAAAACGTTATTTGTGTTATGGCAACCAGAAAAGATAATGGCAGAGTATATTTTACCAACAATTATCAATCTTAAATAGCTATATTTAGATTGAGAAAAAATCAATAGCCTAGTTTGCTTAATCAATTTTATGCCTTCGTCCATTAAAACTTATGAGTTTGTAGATCGATCAAATGATCAAATGACTTTTGATATTAAGAAAACAGAAGGTATGTATGAGGCAAACAAAGGCAAACTAGATGAACCTCATCGTCATCATTTCTATACTATACTCTTTATAAAAAAAGCTAAAGGAAAACATATCATAGATTTTACAACCTATGACCTGGAGAATCACCAGGTATTTTTTATAAGTCCCGGACAAGTTCATCAGGTCATCGAAGAACATAAATCTTATGGTTGGGTAATTACATTCTCCAGGCAATTTCTAACCGAAAATAATATTGACTATCATTTTATTGAAGATATTAATCTTTTTACAGATTATGGAAAATCACCACCTTTACCTTTAAATTCTGAACAGGTAGACCTATTAAATATGTACTGTGATCAAATCTATAGTACTCTACGCTCTCATACAAAATTTAAATATCATGCTTTGGGAGCATTACTTAAATTATTCCTCATATCCTGTAATAATATTTGTGATCTGGATCAAAAAAACATCCAACAGATTCATGCTGGATCCACAATATTAAAGGATTACAAGACCTTAGTTGAAAATCATTTTTCAGAATGGCATTTGGTTCATCAATATGCAGAAGCATTACACGTCACACCTGATCATCTTAATCGAACTGTAAAATCTTTGATCGGTAGAACAGCAAAAGAATATCTCCAATCACGTATCACAATTGCCGCAAAGCGCATGTTATTCTTTTCTGATCATACTACTAAAGAAATTGCATATGCACTTGGGTTCTCTGAGCCATCCAATTTTAGTAATTTTTTCAAAAAATGTACAGGAATCTCACCTTCTCAATTTAAAAAGTAATCCAATATCGGATTTTGATATGACTACCTCGTATTCTTATATTCTTTTTAGACTTAAAAAATATCAATTTTGTAGTGTAATAAAGAAATACCATATAAAAGAAAGGATATAAAATGAAAACTATTGTGCATAAAGCAGATACCAGAGGAAAAGCAGATCACGGATGGTTACACTCTAATCACTCTTTTAGTTTTGCCAACTATTATAACCCCGAAAGAATGAATTTTGGTGCTTTAAGGGTATTAAATGATGATGTAGTGTCGGCGGGAATGGGATTTGGTAAACATCCACATGATAATATGGAAATTATCTCTATTCCATTAGAAGGAGATCTAGAACATAAAGATAGTATGGGCAATACTACGGTTATAAAACAAGGTGATATACAAATAATGAGTGCCGGTACCGGAATTTTTCATAGTGAGTACAATAAAAATAATGATGCTCCCGTAAAATTTCTACAAATCTGGATAATTCCTAATCAAAAAAATGTAGTACCGCGTTATGATCAAATTACTTTGCAAGAAAGTGAATTAAAAAACCAATTATTACAAGTCCTCTCTCCTAACTCTGAAGATTCTGGAGTTTGGATTCATCAGAATGCCTGGTTTCACATAGGAAAGTTCGAAAAAGGAAATTCTATATCCTATGAATTAAAGAATCCTAATAATGGAGTATACGCATTCATACTTGAAGGAGATATGAATATAGAAGGACAAAGCCTAAACAAAAGAGATGGATTTGGTGTCTGGGATACTACTAAAATTAATGTTATCGCAGATAGTGAATCCAAAATATTACTAATGGAAGTACCAATGTCAATTTAAAATCATTAATAATGGAATTAATACAAAACCTAAAATGGCGATATGCCACCAAAAAATTTGATCCAACACAGAAAATTTCTGAAACTGATCTCGAAAAAATCAAGGAAGCGATTTCGTTATCTGCCTCATCTTATGGGTTACAACCGTATACTGTTTTAATTATAGAAAATCCAGAATTACGCAAACAACTACAACCTGTATCTTGGGGACAATCCCAAATAGTCGATGCATCATACTTGGTTGTTTTTTGTAATCATACTAAAGTAGGGGCAGAAACCATTGATAGTTATTTAAAATTAAAAGCAGATACCCAAAACCTTAACATTGAAGATCTAGAAGGATATGGAGACTTTATGAAGTCAAAAATTGGAGAATTAAATGATGATGCCATTAAGAACTGGACAGCAAGACAAACATATATAGGTTTGGGTAATTTGTTAGCCGCCTGTGCAGAGCTAAAAATAGATGCATGTCCTATGGAAGGTTTTGAACCCGACGAATATGATACCATTTTGGGATTATCAGAAAAAGGTTTGTCTGCATCAGTAATTGCTACAATTGGATATCGATCTGATGAGGATATAACTAAAGATAGTAAAAAAGTACGCAAACCTATTTCAGAATTATTTCAGGTATTATAAAATATCAAAGTAAAGTAAGGAGGTCTATATGTGAAAAATTTAGACCTCTTTATATTACAAACCCTATTTCTTATTTAAACCTATTTTAAAACATCTAAATTACAAGTCTTTTTTAGGCACAATTTTAATTGCTAATTCTAAAAAAAAGTGCAATTATTACGTTTTAAAACTCTAAAAATTATCAGATCATTTTTTTATCATTCAAATCTCTAAGAAGGTTATCGTATTTACTTATAAAAATTAAAGAAAAACACGAAAATCATATTTTTTAATGAATTATTCATAAAAATACTATAAAAATCACTTCTAATATTACCATATTGTTAACATAATGCTTTTTTTAACCAATAATTAAGATGGTTATTTTTCAATAAAATGATTCAAAATTTGAAGAATAATCACCTTCTTCCTTTAGAGTATTGAATAATTCAAAACGTTCGCCTTAATTCAATTAAAAATACTTCAATTCACTTTTTTCGCCCTCCTTTTTTCGCAGGAAATTCATTAGCGAAACTTTAAGATTTTGTGTTGTTTTTTTAAATACATTTGCCGCCGATTTAAACGAACAAAATAAAAAGAACAAAATAAAATTTTAAATAATGATCAAAAAATTACCATTTCTACTAGCTGTTGTTGTAATCTTATTTTCATGTGAAGCAGAATCATTTGATTCATCAATCCCAACTCAGGAAAATAATACAGAAGAAGTACCTCCAGGAGATTCAAATCCAGAAATTACTAATCCTAATGATGGAACTATTAAAGAATAATTTGCCACAAATTTACCTAACAAAATAAAATTTATAATGATGATCAAAAAATCACTATTTCTACTTGCTATTGTTACTACTTTATTTTCATGTGAAGCAGAATCGTTTGATGAAAGCATTGCAACTATAGAAAACACTCCACAGGAAACTCCTGATGTTGAACCAGGAAAAATTATTGACACTTATATTGAAAATGATGGTGGCTTAAACAACTAAACTTTTTGTTTTACCACAAATTTGCCCAACAAAATAAAATTTATAACGATGATCAAAAAATCATTATTTCTACTTTCAGTTATTACTATCTTATGTTCTTGCGAAGCAGAATCATTTGAAGAAAGTATTGCTACCACAGAAAACACTCCACAGGAAACCCCTGATGTTGAGCCTGGAAAAATTATTGACACCTATGTTGAAAGCGACCACGGTCTAAATAATTAAGACAAAAAGAGATCAATATTTCTCTTTTTTAAAAAATAGTTCTCTTAACAATTTAGAGTTAGCCAAAAACATAAAAAAAGAGCCTGCTATTTAAAGAAAAGAAGCCCAAATGGGCTTCTTTTTGTATTAGAATTAAGTTGTATTATATATCTACTTAAAGAAGTTAGATTGTTTACTAGATAGGTTCTCCATACAAATCAAAATCTTCTGCTTCATATATTTTGACTGTCGTAAATTCTCCTGTTTTAAGATAGTGTTTGGATGCATCAACCAATACTTCATTATCCACATCTGGAGAATCAAATTCGGTTCTACCTACAAAATAATTCCCTTCTTTACGATCGATAACTATTTTGTATTCATTACCAATTTTTTGTTGATTCAATTCCCATGAAATTTGAGATTGAATTTCCATAATTTCATTTGCACGATCCATCTTTATTTCCTCAGGAACATCATCTTCAAGATTAAAGGCATGTGTATTTTCTTCATGTGAATATGTAAAACACCCTAAACGTTCAAAACGCATTTCTTTTACCCAATCTCTTAATGTCTCAAAATCCTCTTGTGTTTCTCCTGGATATCCAACAATAAGTGTGGTTCGAATTGTCATTTCTGGAACTGCATTTCTAAACTCCTTAAGTAACTTAGTTGTTTTTGCTTTAGTTGTCCCTCGTCGCATCGATTTTAATATTGGATCAGCAATATGTTGAAGCGGGATATCAATATAGTTACATACTTTTGGTTCTTCTTTCATTACCTTAAGTACTTCCATAGGAAATCCAGTTGGGAATGCATAATGCAAACGTATCCATTCAATACCATCTACCTTTACCAATGCTTTTAGTAAATCTGCTAGTTTTCTTTCTTTATAAAGATCCAAACCATAATATGTCAAATCCTGAGCAATAAGAACCAATTCTTTGACTCCGTCGGTAGCTAATTTTTCTGCTTCGGTTACAAGCTCTTCAATTGGTGTTGATTTATGACCTCCTCGCATCAAAGGGATTGCACAAAATGAACATGGACGATCACATCCTTCAGCAATTTTAAGGTACGCATAATTCTTTGGTGTCGTGGTTAAACGCTCTCCAATTAATTCATGCTTATAATCTGCTCCTAAAGCTTTTAATAAGCCTGGAAGTTCGGTTGTACCAAAATATTTATCCACATCTGGAATTTCTTCTTCTAAATCTGGTTTGTATCTCTCGGATAAACATCCAGTTACAAAAACCTTATCAACTGTACCCTGCTCCTTCTTTTGCACATACTCCAAAATAGTATTTACAGACTCTTCTTTTGCATTTGCAATAAAACCACAAGTATTAATTACAACAATATTACCCTCCTCTTCATGAACCACCTCTTTGTTGTTTGCGCGCAATTGTCCCATCAGCACTTCGCTGTCATATACATTCTTACTACAACCTAATGTGACTACATTGATTTTATTCTTCTTTAATGTCTTTGTTCTCATATATTCTGGATAAAGGTCTGCAAAGATACGAGGATTAACTAAAGATCACCCTATAAATCCAATAACTCTGAATGTTACCTCTTCTCTTTATTAAACCTTTTGTAAATTAAAGAGTCTAAATCTGTAAAACCTCAGTCTATGAAAAAGGTTGTTATATATAGTATAGCTATCACATTGTTGATGAACGCTTCATGCTCTGATAATGAATCTATAGATCAAACCTCTGATGAAACTATTATTACAGATACTACAAATAACAATACTCTGTATTTTCCACCAATAGATTCTGCTATTTGGGAAACACTATCAGTTCAAGAACTTGGATGGAATACTAATAAAGAACAACCTCTATATGATTTTCTCGAAGCAAAAGGAACGAAAGCATTTATTATTCTAAAAAACGGAAAAATAGTTATAGAAAAATATTTCAACGGATCTACTGCAACTGATATTAACCCTTGGTATTCTGTGGGAAAAACGCTCACGGCATTTACCGCTGGAATTGCGCAAGAAGAAAACCTACTAGACATTGATGAACCATCTGCTAACTACCTAGGTTCTGGATGGGCAAATATCTCTAAAGAGCAGGAGGATGCTATCACAATAAGAAGTCACCTAACCATGACAACCGGTTTGGATTATACTATTACTAATCAAAATTGCACTGATCCTGACTGTTTAACTTACCTCAATGCTCCTGACAATTTTTGGTATTATCACAATGCTACTTATACCTTGGTCACCGATATCATTTCAAAGGCTTCTAATCAAGACTATAATGTATACTTTGATACAAAAGTAAAAAATAAAATCGGTATGGATGGTAGTTGGATAAAACTTGGTTTCTCTAACATTTACTATAGTACAGCACTAAGCATGGCACGTTTTGGATTATTGAACCTAAATAAAGGAGCATGGGATTCTACTGAGGTCCTTAATGACACGAATTATTTTTCGGAAATGACAACCACATCACAGGCATTAAATCAATCCTATGGCTATTTATGGTGGTTAAACGGAAAACCAAGCTTCAGAGCTCCCGCATTTGAAATATTATTTATGAGTGAATTAATACCAGAAGCGCCAGATGATCTAATTGCAGGTCTTGGCAAAAATGATCAAAAACTATATATAGTTCCTAGTCAAAACCTTGTAGTAGTTAGAATGGGTAATGATACTGGGGAAGCACTATTAGGACCTTCTAGTTTTGATAATGATTTATGGGAGAGAATCAATGCATTAATAAATTAATCCTTTTTTTTAAAAAGACACTCTAAACGTTACATTTGGTGTTAGCCCTAAAGGGAATTCGTTTTCTTCCTGAAGTGCATTATTCTGATCAATTCTGTAATATTTATTGATTACATTTTGACTATTTGTAAGGTTCCAAACAGATACCCCTGTATGGGCTAAAACTCCTTTAGCTATTTTAAAATCATAGGTTGCCGAAATATCTAACCTTAAATATTCATCCAACCTACTACTATTTATTTTTTCAAAGTTAATATCATCACCTGATATAGGGTTGTCTGCTATTGGCTTGGTGGTAGGTAACCCAGAATTCCAATTTACCCCAGTTGATATTTTTAAATTATTAATTGTATATGATGCTCCTACTGCTAAAGAATGTCGTATATCTATATTGTTAGGAAACTCTTCATCGCTAAAGGCGGTAAAAATGTAATTGTTCTGAGCATGAGAATAACTCATCCATGTATTAATATCATTAAATCTTTTATTAATTAAAAAATCAACTCCAATTATGGTGTATTCGCCGATAGCGTCTTCTAACTCAAATTCATTACGAAACCTCTGTCCTTTGGCTTTTATCCCTTCTACTGTTTTATAATACCCCTCTATACTCATCAACAACCCTTTTCTATTATAATACAATCCTAAAGATGCTTGCTTACTTTTTATAATCGGTATTTCTTCTTCTTCAGACAGTATCCATTTTCTTTTTTCTATTCCCAAAAAATCATTTTGTTCATTTATTAATTGAGAAATGTTTTGATGTTTAAACTCCCCTAATACTTCTACATTAAAATATTTAAGAAATTTTTGGTTAAACGACAATCTTGGTTCAATAATGTGGCTATCAAATTTCTCATTAAAATTATATCGTACTCCAACATTTACTTTGGTTGATTTAGATTTATAATATAATTGAGAAAAAGTGCTATGCGTTCTTATTACTCTATTCTCTTTTATTCTAAACGGCGGTTCATCTATATCATTTAAAGTAGAGACTCCTGTTTCTATAAATTGATATCCATTGAGAAGTGTTATAGCTTCATTAAAATCATAATATGTTTTTAATTTTGCTCCTGTTTCTGAGACTATATTTTCTTGCAAAAATCGTTGTCCATCCTGAAAGTTTGCATTGACGGCTTTAAGTAAATAGTCTGTTTCATATACCTGAAGAACAGACTTAAATGTTTCACTCCAACTCCTCTCGTACCAAACTCCTCCTGCAAAACTATTTTGCATTAAACTACTTTGACGGGATTCTTCTATAGTATTAGTATTAATATTTTCTGTAAATACTAATTCATTATTTATGGCCAAAAAATTAACTCTTAGGTTATCATTATCAGAAATATTATAATTCCACCGTAAACCAACATCATAAAAATCAAATATTATGTTTTCATTTTCAGGTGTTAGCTCACTATCCTGAGAAATTCTCTTAAAATACTCTTCATATGTAGGGCTTTCTACAACATCGCTTATCGATTTTCTTCCGGCTATTTGTAATGAAGATTTTTTTCCTATGGGGATATCCATAAAAGCATCTGCATTAATCATATTTAATCCAACACTCATATTGAAATCATCATTAACATTCTCATCTGTATTCATTATGATTGTTCCCGACACTCCATCTGTATATTCTGCATTTGTTCCATTTTTTAAAAGCACAGCTTTCTTGGTAAGCCTTGGGTTAAAAGCAGATATCAACCCGAAAAAATGACCAGATTGATACATTTTTATGCCGTCCCAAAGAATTAAATTTTGGTCATGAGTTCCTCCTCTTATATTAATATTAGACACTGTCTCATCTGCACTATGAATTCCAGGTAATGCCTGTACTGTTTGTAAAACATCTGTTTCTATAAGTCCGGGAAGAATATCAAAATTATTATAATCGATTTGCAAACTACCATCTGCAGATTTATCAATTCCCTTGGTGATATAATCATTAAGTATAACTTCTGATAATGTTTCTATTTTTGGATTCATAAAAATGGGAGCACACTCATTTGGCCTAAAAGAATCAGCCAACCGATATATCGTTCTATACCCTAAATGCCCTATTAAGATAGTTTCACGTGGGTTTGAAATCTCTAATTCAAAGCTTCCATCTTCTTTACTTATCGATGAGTTCTTTTTTCCTTGAATAGTTGCACTTTCGAGAGGAAGTCCTGTACGTTTGTCTTCTAATTTTCCACAAATAACAAAAGACACATTTTTTTTATTAATAGAAATAAAGTTATTTGCAAGTTTACTAAACTTCAAACTTGTTTCTTTCTTTAGAAATTCTAGAATTTGTTCAATCGAAATATTTCTTTTTGGTTTTGATACATAAATATTTTCTATCGTATCATCTGCATAAGTAAATTTATATTCGAAACGGTTTTCAAGATCAGAAATAATATCGACTAATAATATCTTATCATTTGAATTCTGGCTATAAGACAAGAACGCAAAAAATGCAAAAAAAAGCCGTAATAATATGTTACTTTTTTGGCTTGTCTTTAAATAGTTTGATGTTATTGGTTGAGTCAAGGGTATAGTTAAGATCTAGGGGTAATGTTATTGATTTTAAGCCTTCTTCTAAATTTGTATGCACAAAACCTCCCGTAAATATACGCGAAGTATCTATATTCTCTAACGAAAAAACAACATCATATTGTCTTTCGAACTCATTAATTACCACATAAAAAGGAACACTCTTAAAACTACTTACATTACTCATCCATTCTGGCTGTTGATTTAATGTAGTATCAGAAGTTATCATTCCTTTTACAACTTTAAAAGTTTTACCTGCCGGTAATTTCTTTATATGATTTTTATATTTCACATTAACCAATCCTTCAAAGCATTGTACTTCAAAATACCCTTCACGATTCTTGACATTAAATTGTGTACCTAGCACACTCACTTTACCTGCATCTGTAATCACATCAAATTTTGATCCTTTAGCTACTTTAAAAAAAGCTTCTCCTTCGAGAATTACTTCTCTTTTAGTAGTCCAGTCATTTTTATTAAATGTTATTTCTGACTTTGAATTTAACATTGCAGTAGAAGCATCTGGCAATTCTACAGAAATCTTCTCACTGATCATTGTCTCTATATTTGTATTAGAGTTTAGGAAGAAAAGCGACCCTATACCTACTAATATTGCAAAAGCTGCTGCGATCTTAAGAAATGGTTTATACCAAGTATTATGTTCGACAGCAGGTGTTTTTTGTTGATCCAGCTTTGCATAGAAGCTATCCAAATCTGCTACTTCAGAAACTTCAGAAGCTTTAAAGTTTTTGGCTCCTTCCATGATTTTGATATGCATATCATAATCATCCAATTTTTTGAATGCTTCCAGCTCTTCTTTGGTCAATTCCCCAATCAACCATTTTTCTATGAGATATTCTTTATTCATTTTTTTACACCCTTCTATATATAAAACAACTTAATGTTTCTTTTTCCTTTACAATTATTTAAAACCTTCTATTTCGCTTTTTAATTTTTTATATGCTGTATAGATTCTATTCTCCACTGCCTTACGCGTTACACCAAGCATTTCTGCTATTTCGATATGTTTTTTCCCTTCTACTTTATTTAATAAAAAAGCGACTCGCTGATCTTCTGTTAACCTGCTCAATGCAATCTGATACTTTTTCAAAAACTCCTTTTCTTCTATAATAAACTCTGGTGACTCATTTGTATATTCTTTTGGTTTATTCTCTCTGTGTCGTAGCACTACTTTTTGATGTTTTATCTCATTAAGCATCATATTTTTTGCAACACTGAAAACAAAAGCTTTTGCTTTAGAGGGAGTAACTTTTTTACAGTTATCTAATAACTTAATAAAAGCATCTTGCATTTTATCATTAGGACTCAGTGACTCACCATATTTATAATATAGATAGTTGTATAAATCTTTTGAATATTTCGTATAGATCTTAGAAAACATCTTTTCTTCGCAGACATCTTCTTGCAGCTCTTTTGGCATTTTTATAAAGTTTCTTGGGTTTAAATTTAGAAAAAACTAAAATAAAAAAGGGATTTTTAATATTTAGTTGTTATAATAGTATAATCTTATATTTGAAAAGATTGCAGCTTATGAATACAAAAACCAGTTCAATTCTATTTCTTTTAACATGGGGTATTACCATGTTCATCACATCTTGTAGAAGTGAATCAGATGAATTATTACAAGACACAAATAATCAATACCTTAGTTCAGATTCTAAAATAGCTGGGTTGATTTTACGTGCCGTAACTAATGACGGTTCTGTAGATGACTCTATTGATAAAGCAAGTTGTTTTAGTATAAAATTTCCGTTCACGATTACTGCAAATAGTCAAGTAATAAATTATAACACTATAGACGACATTGCAGCCAACCAAGGACTTTTTAATGATACTGATCCAATAGTGTTTAGTTTTCCAATAACTCTAATATTTAATGACTTTACAGAAATTGTAGTTAATGATGATACACAACTACAAGGACAGGTAAACAATTGTAATGGTCAAAACGATAGTATCGCTTGTATTGATTTTGAATACCCACTTTCTGCTTCTGGTTTTGATTCACAAAATGAATTAATACTTAAAGTGGATTTTGAAAATGATAAGGACTTTTATGATTTTATAGACGGGCTAAATCGAAATGATTTTGTTAACCTGGATTTTCCTATGACTGTTCTTATTTCTGATGGTGCTGTCTTAAGGGTTAGCAGTCTTGGAGAATTAGAAAACACTTTTGATGATGTACTTAGAAATAGATGTAATTAAATCATTATCATTTATTTTATACTCGTTAATAACACAAAAAAATCACTTAATATCATACAAATAAATTAAAACCCATAATCATCTTACTCTACAAACCAAAACCTATGTCAAAATTACCTAAACAGGCGTCAAAACTTGGATTGCTGTTAAGCGGGGCTTTCTTAATAGCGTATTGCATTTTTATGATCTATTTGACGTTTGACCTCAACAATTAAAACCCAACACCCCTCTTTTGTAAAAAAAAGAGGGGATTTTTATATTTTATTCAATGTATGAAACAGGCATCTTACGTTCTTTTGTAACTTTTTCGTACGCATGACCCAATTGCAATAATTTACCTTCAGAAAAAGGTTCGGCAATAAACGTAAGCCCTTTTGGTTCTCCTTTGGCTGAATATCCCATAGGTACTGTAAGAGCCGGATATTTGGCAACAGCGGCATATCCCGCATGATAATTATTAATGGAGAGTATTGCATCTAATTGATGTTTATTTATGTGAACATCAAAATATGTACGCGCAGCCGTTTTTAACCTCTCCTTAATCTCATTTAATTCTTCAACTGTAGTGCTATCTGTTATTATACCCTCAAATAATTGTTGCCCATATGGAATACGTATCAACGTATCTTTATTATTGAAAGCAATCGCATCTTCGATATTTTTTATCTCAACTTCATCCCCAGCCTGTGTTTTAATATATTCTGGAAGATCGTTTTTCATATCAATATTCAAAATGCTTAGGAAACCTGGTAATTGAACTTGTTCTGGTTCAATTTCAATAAGCACACCTCCTGCTTTCTCTATTTTTTCTGTTGCTATTTTGTATATCGAATCTTCTAAAAGGTCTTTTATAATACCAAAACGCTTTTCTTTTAAACTCACATCATTAATTAAGTTTACAAAATTTATATCTGTAGCTATAGAAGGTGCGTCATTGTTATCCTTACCAATAATTGCATTGAGTACAATTGCATTATCAATCACACTTTTGGTCATAGGACCAGGAGTATCCAAAGTACTCGAAATAGGCACTATTCCTGTTCTACTTAATACTCCAATGGTTGGTTTAAGCCCAACTACAGAATTTTGACTAGATGGAGATAAAATAGACCCGCTAGTCTCCGTTCCTATAGCTGCGACGCAAAAATTTGCTGCTACTGTAACTCCGCTACCCGAACTAGATCCTCCGGTTTCAAAAATCATTCTCCCGTATGGATTAAGAGTTTGTCCACCCACTGCGCTATAACCAACTGGACATCCTGAACATAAAAAATATGCCCATTCACTAAGATTAGCTTTACCAAGAATTAACGCATTTTTCGCAATTAACTTCTCTGTTATAAAAGCGTTTTTAGTATTATTATGCTGCAGCGCTATTGCTCCTGCTGTGGTAGCTATATCTTCTGTGTTGATATTATCCTTAAGCAGAATAGGCATCCCAAAAACAGAATTTACATCAATACTCGCTTTATCAACTTTATCTAATTCTCGAGCAAGATCGACCACCTTTGGATTGAGAGCTATCACCGAATTTAATGACAAAGCATTATCACTTTCGTATTTTCTAATGCGGTAGATATAGAAAAGAGTTAACTCTTCATACGTAAGTCTATTATCTTTTATGTTTTGTTGAATTGTAGGTATATCTTTTTCCAGGATAAATTGCTTTAAACTCTTATATTTTTCTTCAGAGAAAAAATCTAATTCGGACTCTAAACTCTTCCAAATGTCATTTTTATCTAATACTTTAGAATTCACCAATTTTAAATGCATCCTGGCCTGCTCAAGTGATTGAGTTGCTTCCAGATCTTTGGTTTCATCATAGGATTGCCAAACTACCCTGGGTTGTTTCTCTTCTTGTGGTTTTGTATCCTTTTCCTTTTTACAGGAAACAAAAACAGAAACAACAAAAAGAAGAAGTATAATTACGTTTTTCATGAAAAGTAGATTTTAAATTTAAAAATTCTCTTAATTAATGACCTGTGTGCTTTTTTAACGGAGTATTTACCCAATACTTATCTTTATCTTTAAAAAGATTAATCTCAGACGTAGATAATGGAGCATACTTATTCATTGTTTTCGTAGTATCCTTTATCTTTTTTCCGGGAAAAATCTCTTGTACAAATATCTCTCTATATTGATTTAAGGTTACTTTAGGAATTTCGTTTATTACATTTCCATCAATATCACTGATATTTCTAATTTTTAACTTAATATCTTCAGAAAAGTTTTTAAAGTTAAAATCGGGTATAGAAAATAATTGTTCTTGATCTATTACAATCCTTAAATGATCATCAAAGGTTAAAACATCCTTAATACGAACCTTATGTTCTTTAGAAGTATATGTTATTTTAAACTTATTTGAAATAGGAGTTATTGTTTTTTTATCTAATTTTCTGTTGAAATACACATCAAAAAACATATTATCAAGATCTAAGAAAATATTTTCTATCCTAAAATAATAATCAGTATTGACCTGAAATTTATTATTGAATGTTATATAATTAAGGTACATTTTTCCTTTTATAGGAGCATACTCTAATGCGACTCTATATAATGCATTCTTTTTTTTCTGTTTAAATACTTCATAATTAAGTTTATGAATTGCAAAATTCTCCTTAGCAATAAAAATTTTCCCTTTTGCAAAATGTAGTGCTCCAGAAGCCGCGTCTTCTGCCACAAAATTAATTTCATAGATCGGGGTATCATCAAGGTAACGGATACCTTGCAAGCTAAAAAAATGATTCTTCAAAAAATCTACATCCAAAACATCTATAAAGGAGAAAGACATCCTATCATGATTCCGTATTGCATTGGTAATATTCAAGACATTTAATTCATTTCCTCCTAAAGGAGAAATAATAACACTTTCCAGGTATTTTTCTTTTACATTATCATAAGGGATAGCTAATGCACTATCTTGAGCAAAAGTCTCATTTCTGTGATAGCTATAAAGCAGTGTTTGATTTTGTTTATTAGTTAAATAATCTGTACCGAATCCAGCATCAAATACCTCAATTATACTTTCATTTAAATTAATATATTGAGTGCTTTTTTTTTGATTGGATAACACTCTATAAGAATCATCTACAGGCTGCTGATAATCACGATAATAAGCTATATATGAAAATGGCTTTTTAGGATAATTTAGAACAATATTTTGTAATGCTTTTTTTATGATTTGCCTGGCAGTAAACCGACGTTTTTTCTTTCTTCCCGAAACCAATGTAACAGCATCTAATTCTTCAACATTGGGTTTTAAATAAATAATATTAATCTGTTTGCTAAGAAGTTTCCCTATTACTATTTCTTTAGTTCTATATCCTATAGAAGATAGACTTATTTTTCCAGAAACATCCAAAGTTGAAGGGAGTCTAAATTGACCTTCATCATCTGCAATCACTCCTCTATTTGTTCCCAGCAACTTAACAGTAGCATAAAATATCGGAGTTTTTGAATCTTCATCTAATATTCGACAAAAGAATTGATCTTGATCAAACTGATTCTGAGCGTTAATTCTCTGTAAACAACAACAAAAAATAGTTATGACAAAAAAAAGAGCTTTCTTAAATATCATTATTAAAACCGTTATATGGGTAAGGTTTACAATCCAATCAATTTTTGCTTGTATATTATTCTTATATAAAAATCAATAAAAAAAGGCACCTTGATTATATCAAGGTGCCTTTTTAACTATATTATAACAGTTTCTTTTTCTTATTTAAAGAACGAATCTACAAATTCATATTTATTAAATACCTGAAGATCTTCAATACCCTCTCCAACACCTATATACTTAACAGGAATTTGAAATTGATCACTTATACCAATCACTACTCCGCCTTTGGCTGTTCCGTCTAATTTGGTAACTGCTAACGAAGTTACCTCTGTAGCAGCTGTAAACTGTTTTGCTTGTTCAAAAGCATTTTGACCAGTAGAACCATCTAAAACCAATAATACGTCATGAGGAGCATTTCCTATCACTTTCTGCATTACTCGTTTCACTTTTGTCAACTCGTTCATCAAATTGATTTTATTATGTAATCTACCTGCTGTATCAATTATAATCACATCTGCATCTTGATTCACTCCCGATTCTAATGTATCAAAAGCCACAGAAGCCGGATCACTCCCCATATCTTGCTTAACTATAGGAACATCTACTCGATCTGCCCATACTTGTAACTGATCGATAGCCGCCGCTCTAAAGGTATCAGCTGCTCCTAATACAACTTTTAACCCTTTATTCTTTAACTGATAAGCTAATTTTCCTATTGTAGTGGTTTTACCAACTCCATTTACCCCAACAACCATTAAAACATAGGGTTTATTATCCTTTGGAATCTCAAAATCGGTCGCTTCTCCTACATTGGTTTCAGAAAGTAAACCCGCAATTTCCTCTCTAAGGATTTTATTTAATTCATCTGTTCCCAGATATTTATCCTTTGACACACGGTTTTCTATACGTTCTATAATCTTAATGGTGGTTTTCACACCAACATCACTTGTGACTAATATTTCTTCTAAATCATCCAGTACATCGTCATCAACCTTGGATTTACCTGCTACTGCTTTACTTAATTTAGAAAAAAAATTAGTTTTAGATTTCTCTAATCCTTTATCAAGTGTTTCCTTTTTCTCTGAAGAAAATATATTTTTAAAAAGCCCCATCTGTACTATTCAATATGCTAAAAATTAAAAAAACTAAAATAGTTAGTTACATTCTTTAAATATAAAAAGAAAGAGCCATTTCAATACAATTGAAACGGCTTCTTTTTAAAATATCTTGTAAGGGATTACTTTTTCTTTAAAAAATCACTAACTGCCTCTGGTGGCATTATTGATTCTACAAAAGTATAAGCTCCTGTTTTTGGAGATTTTACCATTTTTATGGCTTTCGTTAATCTCTTTGATCCTGTTTGTAACGATGCTACCGATTTCTTTGCCATCTCTTATTATTTTATTTCTTTATGAACAGTCATTTTCTTTAAAACAGGATTAAATTTCTTTAATTCTATTCTATCAGGAGTGTTCTTTTTGTTCTTTGTTGTAATATATCTTGATGTACCTGGTTTACCCGTAGCTTTATGCTCTGTACATTCTAAGATCACTTGCACTCTATTACCTTTCTTTGCCATTATAAGTATCTTTAAAAAAGAAGATTATTTATTAAAAAAACCTTTTTCTCTAGCTTCTTTTAAAACCGCAGAGATTCCGTTCTTATTTATATTTTTTAACGCAGCAGTAGACACTTTAAGTGTTATCCAACGATCTTCTTCTGGAATATAAAAACGCTTTTTAATTAAATTCGCATTAAATTTACGTTTTGTTTTATTCATCGCGTGAGAAACATTGTTCCCTACCATTGCTTTTTTACCTGTAAGCTCGCAAACTCTTGACATCTCTTCTTAATTTTGGTATTATTTCAAAACAGGGTGCAAATTAACGAATTATTTAGCGAACCACCAATAATAGTTTAGTAAAATTTTCTTCTTTTTTTAGTTTTTCTTTTAAGACATAAAAAAAGAAAAAAAAGGGGTTTTTACCTATTTCACAAATAAAAGGATTCTATTACTTTTATAGTAGTTAATTTTTATAGTAAAAACTTACGACTTATTATGGGGGTAATTAAGTAGTAATTACAGAGCGAATCATGATACCATGATTCGCTTTTTTTATTACAACATATAGTATCTTAGTTTTTAAATCATTACCATTTATTATTGTATCTTAGGATATAATATCCATATCATATAATGTATACAAAAAACAACAAACAATTTATTAAAAAGTACGAGCTTGATATAGGCTCAGCCTATTTCTATAAAAACTATGTTGTGACAGAAATAAAAGAAGGTATTATACTTAATTTTGAGAAAGCTGCTGCATTATTTCAACTAGGCAAAGAACACTATGGAAATAAAACACCTTTTGTATATATATCCAATAGGATTAATTCATACTCTTTTGAACCTACAGCTCATTATAAATCTACTGATTTATTTCCTAATTTATTGGGCTTTGCAGTAGTAACATATGATCTTCTCAATAAAGAGGTTGCAGAATTAGAGCAAGTTTTTTTAAACAAACCCACTCAAATTTTTCACACTTTAGACGATGCTATCGCATGGGTAGAACAATTAATCATTCGCGATTAAATCTTTATTTAACCTCAATTCGCGCAGAAGAAGCTCAAATGATTTATTAACAGCTTTTCCAATGGTTCGATCCCTAAGATTACTGAATACAAATTTTTCTGAAAAAACACCATTTGGACTCGCTATTGCAATAAAAACTGTACCCACTTCTACATCTCCATCTCCTTTTTCTGGACCTGCATTACCTGTAGTTGCAATTGCATAATCTGATTTAAACTTTTCTTTTACACATAAAGCCATTGCTTCTGCAACTTCAGCACTAGTTACCGTGAATTTTTTTATAATTTCTTCATCCACTCCTAATATATCAACTTTGGATTGAGTAGCATAAGTAACTACTGCCCCTTGAAAATAAGCTGATGCTCCTCCTCTGCTTGTAAATAATTGCGCTATTTTACCACCTGTACAACTCTCTGCTAATGAAAGTGTTTTATTTTGTTTAACCAATAGCTTCCCTATTCTTACTTCGATAGTTTCATCTTCTTCATAGCCAACAATAATATCACCTATAATATCATGTAAAGCCAGTACTTTGCTTTCTATTGTATCTTCTAGAAGGTTTTTATCATTTCCTCTAGCTGAAAGCCGAAGTCTTACATTACCTAAATTAGGTAGATAGGCTAACTTAATAAAAGAGGGTAAATCATTCTCCCAATCTTCAATTTTTTCTGCAATAGAACTTTCTCCTAAACCGTATGTAAGTATAGTTTTATGTATAATGTATGGTCTGTCAAATCTCTTTTGTAGTCTTGGCAGTACTTCATTCTTCATTAAGCCTTTCATTTCATATGGTACTCCAGGCATTGATATGAATACTTTATTCTCTTTTTCTAACCACATTCCTGGTGCTGTCCCAAAAAGATTCATCAAGACCGTTGAAGTTTTAGGAACAAGAGCTTGTTGCCTATTTACCTCAGAAATTGGAGTTGAGATATATTTTGCAAATAACTTTTCAATATGAGCCAACACCTGATCATTCTGTACCAAAGTATCATCAAAATATTCGCAAATAGTATGTTTAGTAATATCATCTTTAGTCGGTCCAAGACCTCCTGTTAGCAACACTATATCTGCCCTCTTACTTGCCTCATCAAGAGCATCAAGAATATGTTGTCGATCATCTCTAATCGATGTGATCTGATGTACATCAACACCTATCTTATTCAATTCTTTTCCCATAAACGCAGAATTAGAATCAATGATCTGACCTATCAGAATTTCATCACCTATAGTAATAATTTCTGCAAACATATATTAACTAAAATCAGCTTTAAGATTCTCTATAGCACCATTTACTGTAGTAACAATATGCTCTAAAATTGGTAGTATCTCTTCCTTTGCTTTATTTGTTTTTGACCATGCCTCAATTTGTTTAATTTGAGCCAAAAGATCAATATCAAATAACTGAAGGTTAGGTTTCATTTTATGAGCATATTGGTATGCCATTTGTGGATTATCAGAATTTACTGCCTGAACCATACTATCGAGATCAGGTGGTATTTCTTCTAAAAATGTCTGTACTAATACAGCTATAAATTCATTATCACCTCCTGATAATTCATCTACATTTTTTAAACTATATCCTTTGCTCATTTATATAACTTTTATTGAAAAAATTGTTGGTTGTTTGTATATCTAGCTAAAATAATATCCGTTTTTATAGGTTCAATCCCAGCTGATGTACCGTAAATATAATACCTCCAGTCTTTAATCTAAAACATTTATAAGGATATTCTTACTACTCCCTCGATAATTCATTCAAAATTAAGCCTATAAACATAGAAATATTCACATATTTTCTATTATAAAACAAAAAACATTAGCTGTTTTCACTTCAAAGTAGGGATTGATCATTACTACACCTTATAATCATTAGTATTTTTACGAACCTTTCATAAGATAAAACTCAATAATTACACATAAAAAAAACAGGTCTCAATATAACATGGTATAGCATTTTTAATACTGTTTTTAGGATACTGAAATTTATGAATATAAAAATAGTTAAAATATTTGTTAGTTAAAGCTAACTTTATAAATTTGCCAAGACTAATTTTTTATCATGAAGCGTTACTTAGTATTCTTTATTTTATTACAATCAACTTTTGTTATATCTCAGACTGGAAGTTTAAAAGGTTCTATTACATCAAATAACAAACAATTACCATTTGCAACTATAGAAGTATTCAATGCGTCTTTTAGAACATCCTCCTCATCCAATGGAGAAGGTTTTTATGAAGTAAAAAACATTCCTGCTGGTAATTTCACTGTAAAGGTAAGTTTATTAGGATTTCAGACTTCAAAAGAAGAAGTTGCTATTATACCTGGTGAGTCTACAATAAAAAAAATCGAACTTGAAGAAGATAGACTTAATCTGGATCAAATTGTGATAAGCGCAACCAGGAATCGAGTGAATAGAAAAAAAGCACCTGTTGTAGTTAATGTTCTAAATCCACAATTACTTAATGCCACACAATCTATCTCATTATCAGATGGGCTTAATTACTCTCCTGGGGTTAGAGTAGAAAATAATTGTCAAAACTGTGGTTTTACTCAAGTACGATTAAATGGGTTGGATGGAAGTTATACTCAAGTTTTGGTCAACAGCAGGGCTGTTTTTAGTGCACTAAATAATGTATATGGTTTAGAACAAATTCCTACCAATATTGTCGAACGCATAGAAGTAGTAAGAAGTGGTGGTTCTGCTCTTTATGGTTCTAACGCTATTGCAGGAACTATTAATATTATCACCAAAGACCCTGTACTTAATACATGGGAAATTGGTAGTTATTTTGGCTTGATAGACGGTGATGTACCTGATCGCCTAATTAACTTTAACTCTTCTTTAGTGAGTGATGACCTTATGAGCGGAATAACACTTTTTGGACTAAAGCGAGATCGCGAAGAGTTTGATGCAAATGATGATGGATTTTCTGAATTAACTACATTATCAAACACTACATTTGGCATTAAAACATACCTTAAACCAAATGAACGCAGTAAAATTTCTTTAGACTTAACCACCTTAAAAGAATTTCGAAGAGGTGGAGATCGACTTGACTTAGCCCCTCACTTTACAGATATTACTGAACAATTAGATCATGATACTTTTTTAGGCGGAATAACATATGATCTACAAAACAAAAACCTCAACAGCAATTTTTCAGTATATACTTCGGGGCAATACACAGAAAGAGGAAGCTTTTATGGTGGTTTAGGAGGTTCAAGAACTCAACAGGATAGTATTCTTGCGCTTAATTCTTATGGTACCACAAAAGATTTAGCTTTAGTATCCGGAGCACAATACACTTATAATTTTAAAAACGAAGATATTATTACTGTGGGCGTAGAATATAACCTAAGTGATACCGAAGATATTATTCCAGGATACGATAGGTTAATTGATCAAAATGTAAATACCATTGGATCTTATGCACAATATGAATGGAAACCTAATGACAATCTAACAGCACTTGTAGGAACAAGATTGGACCATGTTAATGTTAAAGGAGATTATAACATTGGTGGTATATCTAGAGAGGTTTCGATAGAACAAACAGTATTAAGCCCGCGTCTTACCCTTTCTTATAATATAACAGAGGCTTTAAAATTTAGAGGAGGATATGCCAGGGGATTTAGAACACCACAAGCATTCAATGAAGATTTACACGTTTCATCAGTCGGCGGTGAACCTCAGTTTGTAATCTTATCAGAAGATTTAAATACTGAGTACTCTAATGCCTACACCACCTCTTTTAACTATAGTAAGAACTTCAACAAAGTACAAACTGATATTTTGATTGAAGGTTTTTATACCGATTTACAAGATCCTTTTACACTTGTGAGTACTGGTGCAGTGTTAGAAAATGGGTCTATTTTAGAAGAAGTTAGAAATGGGTCTGGAGCCAATGTTTTTGGAACTAATTTAGAAATAGGGATCTCCCCTTCTAAAGAATGGCAATTTCAGATTGGAGGAACGATACAAAAGGCAGAATATGATGAAGCACAAATACTTTTTGAAACTGATGGAACGATACCAAATGAAACTGATGTAAGTGTTGATGAATTTGTTAGAAACCCTAATTCTTATGGATACTTTAATACATCATGGATACCTGGAGAACATTTTAACATGGACCTTACTGGGACGTATACAGGTTCTATGACAATTCCCCGAGTAGTAAGCCCATCTGGCTTTTTAGACCTTGTCGATAGTGATTCTTTTTTTGATGTGAATGTAAAACTTGAATATCATACCGATATTTCAGAAAATTTTCAAATGACTTTTAGTGGAGGAATAAAAAATATCTTCGACAACTACCAGGATGATTTTGATATAGGTCCTTTACGAGATTCTGATTATATTTATGGTCCTGGAGCTCCAAGAACCTTTTTTATAGGGATTAAATTTGGTAAACTTCACTAAATATGAAATCTAAATTAATTACACTCTCCATCTTTCTAGTCATTTTATCTTCTTTGACAGGCTACGCTCAAAATAGAGAAAAAGTTCAATGGATATCTTTTGAACAACTGGAAGATTCTTTAAAAATCAAACCTAAAAAGGTTCTTATCAGTTTCTATGCTGACTGGTGCGTATATTGTAAAAAGATGGATCGGGTAGTTTTTACCAAACCTGATATTGTGAAAAAATTATCCGAAGAATATTATGTAGTAAAAATGAATGTCGAAACCAAGGATACTATCGTTTTTGGAGGAAGTATTTTTACCAATGAAAATCATTTGACTTCAAGAAGTCCCATACATGACATTCCTATATTATTAGCTTCCAGAAAAAATCGTCCCCTTTCTCTACCCGCAACTATTATTATGGACGAAACCTTTAAAGTAGATAAAAGATTTTTTACATATATGAGTCCTAAACGACTTTTACAGGTATTATAAGTAAAAAATTAAAGTTGTTCACTTTACTTAAGCTTATAATTTTCTATTTTACTTTTATCGAAAAAAACTGATCATCACCTATATAACCAGTCAAAACATCATCTGGTTTTACCGACCCAACACCTGCTGGAGTACCTGTAAATATGACATCCCCTATCTTTAAAGTAAAGTATTTTGAAACATATTCTATCAATTCATTGATCTTCCAGAGCATAAACATTGTATTTCCTTTCTGGACGGTATCCCCATTTTTTTCCAAATGAAAATCGATATCATCTACATCTTTAAAATTATCTTTAGAAACCCACTTTCCTACAACAGCAGCACCATCAAAAGCTTTAGCTTTTTCCCAGGGCAAGCCTTTTTCTTTAAGTTTTGTCTGAAGATCTCTGGCAGTAAAATCAATACCTAATCCTATTTCCTCATAATATTTATGCGCAAATTTTCTATCAATATGTTTACCAACTCTATTAATTTTTACCAATACTTCCAACTCATGATGTATATCATTAGAGAAATCAGGAATAAAAAAAGGTTGTTTTTTTAGTAAAATTGAAGTGTCTGGTTTTATAAAAACCACTGGGTCTTTAGGTTTCTCATTATCCAATTCTTCTATATGATCTGTATAATTACGACCGATACAAATAAGCTTCATAATTCAATAAAAATGATAGGAAAAATGATTATAATTTCAAGCTGTTATTTAGTTTACGAAGTCTCACTGCTGTAAGAACCTTTTTTGTATACAAAGGGAAGTCAGCATTCTGAATCCATCCAAAATACCCAGGCTCTTCGTCCATAACTTGTTCAACAAGCTTCCCTTTATGCTTTCCGAAAGAAAAGACCTCTTTCTTATCATCATCATATGCAATAAAACCAGCGAAATCTGCAAATTGTTTTCTAGAACTAAATTCGGCTAAAAACTTTGCATCATTTTCTAATTCAGGATATTTATCCAATTGAGCTTTTAATACCTCATAGGTTGCCATTGTATCTGCTTCAGCAGAATGTGCATCTGTAAGATCCTTATCACAATAGAATTTATAAGCTGCAGAAAGTGTTCTTTTTTCCATTTTATGATAAATAGTCTGGACATCAATCGCAACTGCATTTTTCATATCAAAATCAAGACCTGCTCTTAACAATTCTTCTGCCAATAACGGAATATCAAATCGATTAGAATTAAACCCTCCCAAATCGCAACCTTTAATCATTTCACTAACTTTACTTGCTAATTGTTTAAAAGTAGGCTCATTAGCTATTTTCTCATCATCAATACCATGCACAGCAGTAGTCTCTGGAGGTATTGGCATTTCAGGATTAACCAGCCAGGTTTTACTCTCCTGAGTACCGTTAGGAAATACTTTTAGAATAGAAATTTCTACAATTCGATCTTTAGAAATATTTACACCGGTCGTTTCAAGATCAAAAAAACATATCGGTCTTTTTAAATTAAGCTCCATAAATTGATTGTGTGATACTCAAAGATAACTGCTATTCTTTAACTATCTTATAGCCTAACTCTATTTTAACATTTATAAAAACTATACAACCTTCTTAACGAATACATTATCCGCAAACTTTCTAGTTACGGTTTCTATAGTATTATCAAACTGTATGCGAATAGACTTATCAAATTCACGAACTTCGAGAACTTTAATTTCACTACTTAATGCCAGTCCAATTTCAGATACATATTTTAAAAAATTAACAGATCCATCATCCACTGCCACTAATTGACAAACATCCCCATCAGAGAGTGAAGAAAGTGTAATTTTAGGTAAAATTGAATATTCTCCATCTGCATTTGGAATCATCTCTCCATGTGGATCTTTTTCAGGAAAATCCATAAAGCGATCCAGTTCGTTGATCAACTTTTTGGATTTAATATGTTCTAATTGCTCCGCAACTTCATGTACTTCATCCCATGTAAAATTAAGGTAATTGCATAAAAAAGTTTCCCATAATCTATGTTTACGAATCAATCGTACAGCAATAGACTTTCCTTCTTCTGTTAAATCCAGCTTACCATATTTTTCACTTACTACATAGTTTTTAGCTTTCAACTTCTTAATCATATTATTCGTAGAAGCTGGTGAAACTTTAAGATAATCTGCCAATTGGTTATTTCCCACCTTTACAGAACTATCTTCAATAAGTAATTGAAAAAGAGCCTTTAAATAATCTTCTTCACTTTTTGTTAAATTATTCAAATTTAATTTGTTAGTCATAACTAACTTTTTTAGTTTTGTCAAAATAATATAGCAAAATTACTAAACCTAATGCAATTATATAGAATCATCTTACTTCCTTTATTAACTCTTAGTTGTGCTTAGTGTTATTTTCTCAAAGGAAAAGCACTACCAGAAACACTAAAACAAGTATGATAGAATAATCAACTTTCGATTTTAAAATGACTACCGATTTTTATGAAGATACTGAGAAGATGTATTCGAATTGAGAGTAATTAGGTAAAACTGAAAAAGAACAAAAAATAAAATGAATAAAATAATATCGATACTAGTCATTTGTTCACTCTCATTTTCATGTAAAAAAGAAGTTAAAAATGAAAATGAAAAACTTAAAGTGGTTACCACTACTTCTATGATTACAGATTTGGTTAAAAATATCGGAGGAGACCTAATAGAAGTTAATGGTTTAATGGGTAGTGGTGTTGATCCTCACTTATATAAAGCTAGCGAAGGTGATGTCAGCAAATTAGTTAACGCCGATGTAATTTTTTATAACGGCTTGCATTTGGAAGGAAAATTAGTAGAAGTCTTCGAGAAAATGCAGCATCAGAATAATAAAACCATAGCTATTGGAGAAAGTCTGGATAAAAATACATTAATTGGTTCTGATTATTTTGCATCAAATTATGACCCCCATATATGGTTTAGTGTCGGAAATTGGAAAATCATTACCATGTTTGTCATTAACAAACTTAAAGAGATAGATCCAAAAAACGCAAAGGCTTTTGAAACTAATGGAAATACATATTTAACAGAATTAGATATACTTGAAAATAGGTTAAAGGAAAAAATAACTACTCTACCTAAAGAAAAAAGAATTTTGGTAACCGCACATGATGCCTTCAGCTACTTCGGAAAAGCATATGATTTTAATGTCGTTGGGCTTCAAGGTCTATCTACTGCCACAGAAGCTGGAGTGCAGGATGTTCAGAAATTAGCTAGTTTTATTATTGAGAAAGAGGTGAAAGCTATTTTTGTAGAAACTTCTGTTCCCAAACGAACTATTGAAGCTCTGCAAGCGGCTGTAAAATCAAAGGATCATGAAGTAAGCATAGGAGGAACATTATTCTCGGATGCTCTTGGTAATCTAGAAACCAAAGAAGGAACATATATTGGTATGTTTGAATATAACGTAAATACTATTGTAAATGCACTACAATAATGGAAAATAAAATTGCAGTTCAAATAGATGACCTCACCGTAGCTTATAATTACAAACCTGTATTATGGGATATTGACCTAGCAATACCTGAAGGAGTATTAATGGCAATTGTAGGACCAAACGGAGCAGGTAAATCTACCTTGATCAAATCGATTTTAGATATCATTAAACCAATTGCGGGAAGCATTCAAATCTATGGGAAATCTTATAAAAAACAACGATCTCTAGTTGCCTATGTGCCGCAAAAAGGAAGTGTTGACTGGGATTTTCCTACCACCGCCCTGGATGTGGTTATGATGGGGACTTATGGTAGTCTAGGCTGGATTAAAAGACCTGGGCAAAAAGAAAAAAAAGCTGCTTTGGAAGCGTTAGAAAAAGTAGGAATGCTTTCTTTTAAAAACAGACAGATCAGTCAACTTTCTGGAGGGCAGCAACAGCGTATCTTCCTAGCAAGAGCTTTAGTTCAAAATGCATCGATTTATTTTATGGATGAACCTTTTCAAGGTGTGGATGCCACAACCGAAAAAGCTATTATCAATATTCTAAAAGAACTTAGAAAAGCAGGAAAAACGGTTATTGTTGTGCATCACGACCTTCAAACTGTACCAGAATATTTTGATTGGGTTACTTTTCTCAATGTAAAGAAAATTGCTACCGGGCCGGTGAAAGATATTTTTAATGATGATAACTTAACCAAGACATACGGAATTAACTACAAAGTTAGTGTTCAAGGGTAGATGAATAGTTTTTAGCAAATAGAGGGTAGTTTATGGAAGAAGTAAAATTCAATTTTGAAGATTTAATAGTATACCAAAAAGCACTTAACTTTGTTGACTTGGTTTATAATACTTGTGAAAAATTTCCAAGTGTTGAAACTTATGGACTATCATCTCAATATATCCGTGCGGCAAATTCTGTAGCTTTAAATATTGCTGAAGACTCAGGAAATACGGATGCTCAATTTAATAGGTATTTACAGATAGCAATAGATTCAGTTCGGGAATGTATAGTCTGTTCTACAATTGCAAATAGAAGAAGATATATATCCGAAAACGAAAATAAGACAACTAGACTAAGGCTAGCAGAATTATCAAAAATGATTACTAGTTTACAAAAACATCTTAAAAACAAAAATAAGAACTAATTCCTACCCTCTAATGACTAAATAACTCTATGGATATACAACAATATATCGAACTTGTTTTTACAGATTATACGTTACGAACAATAACGTTAGGTACGGCAGTGCTTGGTGCAATCTGCGGAATGTTAGGTAGTTTTGCCGTATTAAGAAAACAAAGTTTATTGGGTGATGCTATTTCTCATGCTGCCTTACCTGGTATTGCTATTGCTTTTTTAATTATGGGCACTAAAAATAGTTCAATATTCTTACTTGGAGCATTAATTAGTGGTCTCATAGGAACTTTTTGGATTAGAGGAATAACAAGTAAGACACATCTTAAATCTGATACTGCTTTAGGCCTAATCTTATCTTTATTTTTTGGATTTGGTATGTTATTGCTCACATATATCCAAAAAATGCCGAATGCCAATCAAGCAGGTCTAGAGAGTTACCTTTTTGGTCAGGCAGCAACACTTCTAGAAAGCGATGTATGGTTAATGGTAATTGTTACAGCAATTAGTTTAGTCATTTTATTATTATTCTGGAAAGAACTTAAATTATTATTGTTTGATGCTGATTACACAAAAACACTAGGTTTTAACACTAAGTTTTTGGATATTCTTATTACTACTTTTATTGTGATAGCCATTGTTCTAGGTTTACAAACTGTAGGCGTTGTATTAATGAGCGCCATGCTTTTAGCTCCAGCTGCCGCAGCTAGACAATGGACAAACAATTTATCTGTAATGGTTATTTTGGCAGCTATATTTGGTGCATTTTCTGGAGTACTGGGAACCGCAATTAGTGCCAGCCATAATAATCTATCTACCGGACCCGTAATCGTATTAGTTGCTGGGGTATTTGTATTAGTTTCGTTTATATTTTCACCTGGGCGAGGATTATTATTCAGAGAAATACGTTTCCGCAAAAACAGAAATGATCTTCAATTACATAAAACCTTATCTTTTATGTATAATATCGCAAAGACCCATGAAGATATTGCACACCCACATGCGATCAAAATCTTGAATAATTTTCAAGGATTTACCAGAAAATCTCTTCAAAAACTTGAAGACAAAGATTACGTAAAGATTAGTGGAAACATGTGGTCTATGACCGAATCTGGATATAACACCGCTTCAAATCTATATGATCAATTAATTACCGAAGAAAATGAGTAGCGCGCAGATAGAAATACAATTAATTGCTAGCCTTGTGGCTATTGCCTGTGCTATCCCCGGTACATTTCTTGTGTTAAGAAAAATGGCGTTAATCACTGATGCCATAAGCCATTCTATTTTACCTGGTATTGTGATTGGTTTTTTTATTACTCACGATTTATCTTCTCCATTATTAATTATTCTTGCTGCCGCAAGTGGAGTGATTACAGTAATATTAGTAGAATTTATTCAGAAAACAGGATTGGTAAAAGAAGACACTGCAATTGGGCTGGTTTTCCCTGCTTTGTTCAGTATAGGGATTATACTTATTGCCCAAAATGCAAACGACGTCCACCTTGATATCGATGCCGTATTATTAGGAGAATTAGCTTTTGCTCCTTTTGATCGATTAATTTTGGGAGGAGCCGATGTAGGCCCAAAGTCCTTATGGATTATCGGTAGTATTTTATTGATCACATTAGGCTTGCTTTTTGCTTTTTTCAAAGAATTAAAAGTCAGTACATTTGATGCTGGTCTCGCTTCTGCATTGGGGCTCTCCCCTATTGTAATGCACTATGGATTAATGACAATATCTTCGATCACCACAGTTGGTGCATTCGATGCTGTTGGTGCTATTTTGGTGATCGCACTAATGATCGCTCCAGCAGCTACTGCTTATTTACTAACAAATGATCTCAAAAAAATGCTCTTACTCTCTGTACTTTTTGGAGTTAGTAGTGCCATTGGAGGATATTGGATGGCCCATGCCTTAGACACCTCTATCTCTGGGTCGATGACTACGGTTTTAGGATTGGTTTTTCTATTTGTGTATCTATTTGCACCTGATAAAGGTTTATTCTCTGTACTATATAGACAGAAACAACAAAGAATAGAGGTTTCACTACTTACATTTCTTCTTCACTTAGGAAATCATAAAGAAGAAGAAGAACGCCATGTTAAACACTTAAACGAACATATTAATTGGCAGAAAGTACAATCCAAATCTGTTTTGGATCTAGCTCTAAAAAATAACATGATTACCATAGATAATGATATTGTCTCCTTAACAAATAAGGGTAAAAATTTCACTACTGAAGCTATCGACTATATTCTTACAAATAAAAATTCTGAAATTGAAAATATGAAAGATCGGTTTTTCTTATTTAGAGGTTAAATCTCTTATCTTTAAAAGAAAAACAATGACATCTTTAAAAAACAATAGAATAGCATTTCTCTTTATATTCTTATTTAGTTTTATAAGTTTTAGCCAGGAAAAATCAGTTCGATTAATTGAAGACATCCAGAAAAAAAGAACAATTCTCTATGTACAAAATGATACTAATGAGAATAAAAGCATATTCTTAAAAGTGAACCCGACTGGATATCGTAGAAGTGCACAACGCCCTATTATAAAAAGTATCCCGGCTAAAACAAAAGTACAAATGTTGATTCTTATTCCATTAACAGATGTAGAATCACATTATACTTATAACCTGATTGTAAATGAGAAGCTCGACAATATAGAGGCAGAACGTATTAAAAATTTAAAAAAGAAAGATAGTACTCAGCTCTAAAAACCAAAGCCGAAATAAAATATTTCGGCTTTGGTTTTAGTAAATACTCACGATACCTTTATTTAAATTTCAATTTAATAGGTAATTTATACATAACACTTACTTTTTTACCTTCCTGCTCTCCAGGAATCATTACTGGTAATCCTTCTAGAACTCTAAGTGCTTCTTCTCTTAGTATTTTACTTTTATTTTTCACCTTAATATCTTTTACTTTTCCGTCATTACCAATAGAAAACCGAGCACCAATTTCCTGATACCCTGTAAGTCCATTTTCCTTTGCAAGTTTTGTATTAAATTGCTTTACTATATACTGTGAGATTTTCTGGCTAAAGCATTTTTTTGTCTCTTCCTGCGAAAGGTTTTCGCAACCCGGAAAAACTGGCACTTTTTCTATTACTCCAAAAGGGATATCTGCCATACCATATACATCCTCATAATGAGGATTAGAAAAACCATCATCAGTGACTAATAGAGCTAATACTTTTAATGCTTTTTCTTCTTCTGGGGATACATTTCCTTGTTTTTCTATTTGGTGTCTTACAGCCTGAATTTTTTCTATCAAAGGACTATCTACATTTTCAGACATTACTTTTGACTGAGCACTAGTATCCTGAGCACACGAAGTGTATAATAACATTAACAACATAACAGGAACTAGTAATAAATACTTTAATTGAAAAATTTTCTTTGATTTTGATTTTTGTAACATAACTATTCGATTTTTGATTAATGAATGATTAAAAAATGTATTGATGAATGAAATTTTATCGGTCTGAAAGATCTGCGATAACAGATCTTGATAATACTCTTTTTTATCTGTTTCAGAAATTGCTTTGGAATCAGCAATATATTCCTGAAGCACTGCAATCCGGTTTTGATATACATATACTAGCGGATTAAACCAGCAAATGATCCTCAATATTTCAAAGAAGAGTAAATCCAATGTATGATACTCTTTAATATGGATTTTCTCATGCAATAGAATATTTGTCTTTTTGACTTCAGATAGTTTTTCTCCCAAAAAAATGGTATTAAAAAATGAAAAAGCTGTGTTTGTATTTGGTAATGAAATCAAGTTAAAATTTTCTACTCTGGTTTTAATTCCTGTCTGTTTTAATTTTAATATCCTGTAGAGTTTATAGCAAAAAAGAAATAGACTAATTACCATTCCTGTATACCATAGGTATTCGCTAAAACGTGCTATAGTAAGAAAATTAAAAAAAGAATTTGATGATTTTATTATAACTTCTGAACCTTCTATTTCTTCCGAGACATTACCAATCAATACTGCAGGCAGTTGAATCATATATTGTTCTGGTATATTCTCCTTTATTACATCTATTTTAATAAGCGGTAGAATAAAACTTAGTAGTGATGTCATCAAAAGATAAACTCGGTTCCAGTTAAAAAAAGTTTCTTTTTTAAGGAACAGATCATATATTAATAAGAAAAGTAATTGAACAACTAGTATTTGTAGTATATAATGTATCATTTTTTCTTTTCATCTTTATTAATTTCTTTCATTGCAGCTTCCATTTCTGCAATACTTATATCATTTTTCTTTATAAAAAAGGAAACCATACTTTTAAAAGAGCCCTGAAAATATCCATCTATTAGCTTATTGATACTTTGATTACTGTAATCTGTTTTTTTTATAAGAGGAAAATAAATATGGATACGCCCTTCTTTTCTGTAGTTTACAAACCCTTTATCTTCTAAGATTCTAACAATAGTAGAAACTGTATTATAAGCTGGTTTAGGCTCTGGTAATTGTTCTAAAATAGATACTACTCCTCCTTCATTTATATCCCAAAGAATTTTCATAATATCTTCTTCTGCTTTAGTAAGTTGTTTCATATAGATAAGAATTTTGTTTAGCTAATATAAACTAAATTTTTAGTTTGAACTAATTTAATAGTTTGAGTTAGTATTTATTTTGCAATTAACATCAATAAAAACTTCTCTATTTATAAATAAGTAAGGCTATGACAATATTGTCATAGCCTTACTTATTATCCTTCGCACAACTTAATAAAAGATCTACCTCAACTTCTAAAAAATACAATGATCACTACACTACTATATGTATCATTTATGTATTATACATTTACCTATTTCTCTGTAATTTTAGAAACCAAAATAGCATCTGCCTCATAACGCCAGGGGTTAATGTAACCTTGTCCTTTTGCAGGTTTAGGCGTTGTTGTTTCTCCTGTTAAGGTATTAAACCAATAATATGTTTTTATTTTATCTTTTTCAGGTTTTAAAACCCACCCCAATTTAATTTGAAAGTTCTCTTTAGGCACATAATGTAACTGAAGCCCTTTTTTATTTGCTAGGGCATAACCACTACTATTCATCCAGGGAGCTGGTTTCAAATCTTCATCTACAAATTGCTTCCAAAATGAACTTAAATATTGAAAATAATCAAATTTTGGTTTATATGAATCTTCAGGTTGTTGAAAAGGGTTATACACAACAACATTCCAGGAAGTTCCTTGCCAATAGTAGGTTGTTCCTGCTCCTGCAAATAAGCACATATAATTCCTACGCAAACACACTTCTGCATTTGTATAATCTCCTGTAAAAACAGTATAATCAGACGTCTCATACCCACCATGTTCTATATTAAAAATTGGCTTATTCTTAAATGTGGTATATGCTTCCAATGTTTTGTTATATATATTGTGGCTCCAGTCTTGTGAGGATATATAATCTACCTCATCTCCATGTTTTTTACAAAACCCATAATCATGTACTGTTATTAAACGTTTATAAGAATCCTGCTTGCGAATTCGTTGGATACGTTCAGAAATATATGCTTCGTCCGCTCTACCATAGTACAAAGCTTCTTTGGACACATCCCATAACACATTAGGAAAAGCCTGATAACGCTTAATTACATAATCATAATACAAATTGTCTGCATCAGATTGCATATCTGGCCATTTTACTAATTTATTCCATACATAAATCATGATATGCGCAAATAATTGTCGCTCATGCATGGCCAACAAGGTTCTATCATATTTTTTAAAAAAATCTACATTCAAACTACTAAAATTCGGAGTATCATTAGTTCCTAAAAAGGGAAATATGTTTTCTGGTCCGCCAAATTCGTGTTGAGGATGTGCAGCTAATTTTTCATCTTTCTTCCAGCTAACATCATATGAAAATACATTCATCACAATTTGATTGAAACCGTTCTTTTTAATTAAATTAAGTAAATGGTTTGTCTTCGATAACTTCTTCTCATTATGATAATCCAAAGCATACAACCAATCACATTCAAATGCTATTGGGGTATATTTTTCTCCCGATTCATAATAAAAATTACGAGTATCTTCCTTGGATAATCGAACACCTCCTTTATGATCTTTGTTCGGTAAAATAGTTACTGTTCCTTCTTTCTTATCCAGTGAAGAATGCTCACTTTGGGTTATGAAGGTCCAAGTACCAATTATTGCACTAGAAAATCTAATTAACCACTCACTTTTGTTATTAGTATTTCCATTATATATCAATGGTAACACCAATTTGTTTCCCGAACTATTGGTAAATATAACAGTACTAGAATCTTTAAATGGATTTTTTATAGTATTTGCAGTTAGTAAAATATCTAAAATTTCCCATTGCTTTATTTTATGCTTTTGATTAGACTTAAAAGGTTGCTCCTGATGTTGTGCGATAGATTGTGTAACAAGAATCAACAAAAAAAGTATGTTTATGAATTGTTTCATTCTAATGTATTTATTCTTTAATACATAAAACTAAAACCTAAAAAACAATAATATGGTCACATACGACTTAAATCATATAACAAATCACCTAGATCAAGTATCTGAAATTTGATAAATTCAAGTTTACCGATTCTTACATCATGGTTTTATTTAAGAAAAAGAGCTTTAATATATCTATTCATTAGATTTTATTACTACATAATAAAACACTGCTGGTTAGAAAAAAGTAACACACTTTAATTCTACTAAAGAAAAAACCACAACTTATATAGTCGTGGTTTTTTTGATATGTTATTGTTATTAATATTTCTTGTTCAGCAATGAAAGAAAAATAGATACAATTTTAAAATTCTCTATTAACATCAAAAGCTTCTAAATAGTCTTTCACACGTTGTACAAATTGTCCACCTAATGCTCCGTTTACAACTCTATGATCGTAAGAGTGTGATAAGAACATTTTATATCGTATACCTATAAAATCACCCTCAGGAGTCTCAATTACAGCTGGAACTTTTCTAATAGCCCCTAGCGCCAAAATAGCAACCTGTGGTTGATTTATGATCGGTGTCCCCATAATACTTCCAAAAGTACCTACATTAGTAACAGTATATGTTCCTCCTTGGATATCATCTGGTTTTAATGCATTATTACGTGCGCGACCAGCTAGATCATTAACCGCTTTGGTCATTCCAACGAGATTTAATTGATCTGCATTTTTTATAACAGGAACGATCAAATTACCATCAGGTAAGGCAGCTGCCATACCTAAGTTTATATTTTTCTTTTTAATAATTGTATCACCAGATACTGAAATATTTATCATCGGAAAATCCTTGATAGCTTTAGCAACAGCCTCCATAAAGATTGGAGTAAATGTAAGATTCTCTCCTTCTCTTTTTATAAAATCTGCTTTAACTTTCTTTCTCCAATTCCAAATATTAGTTACATCGGCTTCAATAAACGATTGAACATGAGCCGAAGTCTGAACAGACTCAACCATATGATGCGCAATGAGTTTACCCATCCTGGTCATTTCTATAATCTCATCCTCTCCAGATGCTACTATTGGTGCAGCTTTTACAGCTACAGGTTTAGCAGGTTTTTGAGCTTCTTTAACCACAGGCGTTGTAGGCTGAACAGAAGTTTTAATTTCTGTTTTTCCATTTTTACGATTTTCTACAAATTGTAGAATATCGTTTTTGGTCACTCGGCCATCCTTACCTGTTCCAGGAATTGATTCTAATTCTGGTAAAGAAACTCCTTCAGTAGAAGCTATATTTTTTACCAGGGGTGAATAAAATTTATCACTAGTCGAAAAATCTGTTACACCTGTTGATATTGTTTCTGTAGTCCCCGCCATTTCTGCTTCTAAGACTACAGCTTCTTTAGGAGTTTGTTCGACTTCAACTTTGACTTCCTCTGGACTTGAATCTGGTGCACCCTCACCCTCTATCTCGATTATAGCTATAGCTTGACCTACCTGTACTACATCATCTACTTCAAAAAGCTTTTCAACAAGCACACCTTCTACCTCACTAGGCACTTCACTATCTACTTTGTCTGTAGCAATCTCAACAACTGCATCATCCAATTCTATTGTATCTCCAACTTCTTTTAACCAAGTTGTTATTGTTGCTTCTGCAACGCTTTCACCCATCTTCGGAAGTTTAAGCTCAAATTTTGCCATATCCTTAATTAAAAGTGTTTATAAGTTATATTTTTTGCGAATTTACTTAAAATTCGACTTAAAAATTATTTTTTATCTATTAAAATTTATTTAAAATACTAAAACCTCTCCTTTTCCATCACTGAAATTACTTCCTATAATATAATCACAATTTGCAGGTCTAATTTTAAATGTACAATTACTTGTTTTAAGGTTTTGTATTGCTCGAATAATCTCTGTAAAAGAGATAAAATTGTTATCAAAGATAATCTCGATATTTTTATCTCCCAAATTTACTATGGATTCTATTGACACTTTTTCTATTCTTTGATTCACTTTATCACATAATCTTTCCCATACATTATGATTATCAGAAACCAAATAATAGTGATCGATTATTCTTTTTTCTTTATCATAATTACGGAATGATTGTATAACCGAAACCAAACGTATTGCAATAGAAACCAATTTATCCAAAAACCAATTACTCCTAAAGTGTTTTTTATAGAATATTCGCATTGCTCCATAAAATCTTTGTATATATACTGCATTACGATCCGTGCTTTCTCCTTTGTAATGAATTGCTGTGATTTCACCTACGTAATAATTCTGTAATCCCTTCTTTTTTATTTTATATGAGATATCAATATCTTCTCCATACATAAAGTAATCTTCATCAAAACCTTCTATTGTAAGATAATTTTTCTTTTTCACCAAGAGAAAAGCTCCTACAAGAATATCTACATCTCCTATTTCCTCTTCCAAAACATGATCTGCATAATAGCTTTTTACGTTTCCTAATCTAATTTTAAAAAATCTTCGAAAAGAAGTTAATGGTGAAGGGATATTGCGCTTACTTTCCGGCAGAAAATTACCTGTACCATCTATTAATCTAGGACCTAAGAAGCCTACATTTGGCAAACGATCTGCAACACTTATCAATGTATCAAAAACATCTACTCCTACTACCGTGTCAGGATTAAGGATGCACACATATTCTCCTTTTGCCTTTGCCACACCCTGATTATTAGCTTTAGCAAATCCTACATTATCTGTATTTTCAATAAGAATTACCTCTGGAAACCGATTTTTGAGCATCTCACAACTATCATCCACCGAATTATTGTCTACAACTATAATTTCAGCATCCATAGCCTGTATCGCCTCTTTAACGCTTTGCAAGCAAAGTTCTAAGAAATAACGTACGTTATAGTTAATAATGACAACAGATAACTTCAGGGTATTAGCTTTTTATTTAAAAGAATTATGAACTTTTTAATGCATTTTCAAAAGGAATTCGATTCAAAATACTTCGTCCTAAGGTAACCTCATCTGCATATTCTAATTCATCATTAACTCCAATTCCTCTTGCAATAGTAGAAGTTTTTATATCTATTCCTTCTAATTGCTTATACATATAAAAATTGGTAGTATCTCCTTCCATAGTAGCACTTAATGCAAATATTAATTCACTTACCATTCCTGATTTAACTTTTTCGATTAGAGAAGTGATATTAAGATCAAGCGGCCCAATACCATCTAGTGGGCTTATTTTTCCTCCTAAAACATGATACAATCCTCTATATTGACCTGTACTCTCAATAGCCATAACATCACGTATATCCTCTACGACACAAATAATCTCACGAATTCGATTGGGATTACTACAAATATCACAAGTGTCTGTATCACTGATACTATGACATGTTTTACAAAATTTAATATCTTGACGTAATGCCCCCAGAGCTTTTACCAAATGTTCTGTTTGAGTTTCAGGTTGTCTCAGCAAATGTAATACCAACCTCAATGCCGTACGTTTTCCTATACCGGGTAATTGCGACATTTCATAAACTGCGTTTTCTAATAATTTTGAAGAAAATTCCATAGCACAACAAATTTAACATTTTTAATGAAGATCGCTTTATAAATACTATAGTATTCTTACTATGCGGTTGAAACGTTTTTTGCTACTTTTACCTAAAAAGTAGGAATAATGTTAGATGCTCTTTCTGAAGAAACACAACTCATCTTAGTGGTTATTATCATTGCTGTCTTATTTATTATCATTTCATGGAATACAAAACGAAACAAAAGCAAGCTGTATGATCGTGATAAGCGTAATTTTAGAAAGAATTATTTAAAGAAAAAGAAAAATAAATAGTATTAAAATATAATTCAAATGAAGATATATACAAAAACAGGTGATAAAGGAACTACTGCTCTATTTGGAGGAACCAGAGTTCCCAAACATCATATTCGTATAGATAGTTATGGCACTGTTGATGAACTAAATTCACATATAGGTCTTATCAGAGATCAAAAAATCGATGAACTCAGTAAACAAGTATTAATTAAAATACAAGATAAACTTTTTGCTGTAGGAGCTGTTTTAGCAACTGATCCAGAAAAAGCTATTCTTAAAAGTGGTCAGAAAAGACTTAATATACCTACTATTTCTATAGAAGACATAGAACTTCTGGAAAATGAAATTGATCGTATGAATGAATCTTTGCCACCAATGACACATTTTGTATTACCTGGAGGCCATCAAACTGTGTCATTCTGTCACATTGCTCGTTGTGTATGCAGAAGAGCTGAGCGTTTAGCGACAGCATTATATGAAATATCACCTTTTGAAGAAGCTACATTACAATACCTAAACCGACTATCTGACTACCTTTTTGTACTGGCACGAAAGTTGTCCCACGATTTAAGAGCAGAAGAAATAAAATGGATTCCCGCAAAAAAATCTTAAAATTCTACTGTTAAAAAGTTTCTTATAGGAAACCCTAAAAAATCACGTTCTTATAATTATTGTTTAAATAATTAATTTTTTACTTGACTTTTTAAACTAAAAAATTATTTTTGCAAAAAATTAAACCAGTAAGCATATGTATTGGACTTTAGAATTAGCATCATATTTAAGTGATGCACCTTGGCCAGCTACAAAAGACGAGTTGATAGATTACGCAATTCGTACTGGAGCACCTTTAGAGGTTGTAGAAAACCTGCAAGCAATTGAAGATGAAGGAGATTCATATGACTCTATAGAGGAAATATGGCCTGATTATCCTACCGATGAAGATTATCTTTGGAATGAGGATGAATATTAAATAAATGAAATAGTATTAAAAGTCTCGCAAGAGGCTTTTTTTTTGCGTAAATTACGCCGCTTTTGTGGTTATTTACTGCTTAAAAGTATTGTATAATCAGACCTTTTTAGGTCTTGAGATAAGCATGTATTCCAAAATGATTGGAATCAGACTTGACGTTACCTCATTTAGTAGGTTAAACCAATTAGTTTCATTTTGAAATTAAAATCTCAATAAACAACACAACCATATATTATGGGAATTTTAGATTCTGTATTAAAAGTATTTGTTGGAGATAAATCCAAAAAAGACATTAAAGAGATTCAACCAAAGGTTGAACTTATAAAACAAGCAGAAAAGGCATTATCTAGCCTTTCTCATGATGAATTACGTGCTAAAACTATTGAATTCAAAAATAGCATTAATGAAGCTCGTGAAAAAATCAATGAAAAGATTGAAGTACTTATCAAAGAAGCTGATGACACAGAAGATATTGATAGAAAAGAAGATATTTATGGTGAAATTGATGTCTTAAAAGAAGATGCATACAAAGCTACAGAAAAAGCTTTAAACGATATCCTTCCCGAAGCTTTTGCCGTTGTAAAAGAAACTGCAAAACGTTTTGCTGAGAATACATCAATAGAAGTTACTGCATCTGCATACGATCGTGAACTCTCTGGAACCAGAGACCATATCACCCTTGACGGCGAAAAAGCAATTTGGTCTACAAGCTGGGATGCTGCAGGTAAAGAAGTAAAATGGGATATGGTACACTACGATGTACAACTTGTAGGAGGAGTCACATTGCATGAAGGAAAAGTAGCAGAAATGCAAACAGGAGAAGGAAAAACTCTGGTAGCAACGCTTCCTGTATATCTTAATGCACTATCTGGTAATGGGGTTCACCTGGTTACTGTAAATGATTATCTTGCCCGTCGTGATAGCGAGTGGATGGCACCTATTTTTCAATTTCACGGACTTACGGTAGATTGTATTGATAACCATAGACCTAACTCTGCAGAGCGTAGAGCTGCTTATAATGCTGATATCACATACGGTACCAACAATGAATTTGGTTTTGATTATTTAAGAGATAATATGTCTCATGCACCAGAGGATTTAGTACAACGCCCTCATAATTATGCTATTATTGATGAGGTAGATTCTGTATTAATTGATGACGCACGTACACCTCTTATTATATCCGGAGCTATTCCAAAAGGAGATGTTCATGAATTTGATGAGTTAAAACCAAAAATTGCAGATGTTGTTTCTGTACAACAAAAGTACCTTACTACAGTCCTTGCAGAAGCCAAAAAACTAATAAAAGAAGGAGACGCTAAAGAAGGTGGGTTTAAATTACTACAGGTATATCGAGGAATTCCTAAAAACAAAGCATTGATTAAGTTTTTAAGTGAAGAAGGAGTTAAACAACTACTTCAAAAAACAGAAAATTTCTATATGCAGGACAACAATCGTGAAATGCACAAGATTGATGCCGATTTATATTATGTAATTGAAGAAAAAAACAACCAAATAGATCTTACTGATAAAGGAGTAGATTATCTTTCTGGTAAAGAAAATCCTGATTTCTTTGTTTTACCACAGATTGGAATGGAAATCGCCAAAATCGAAGGTGAAGGATTATCCAAAGAAGACGAAGCAGAAAAGAAAGAAGATCTTTTTAGAGACTATAGTGTAAAGAGTGAACGTATTCATACCCTTCGCCAATTATTAAAAGCATATTCTTTATTTGAAAAAGATGTTGAATATGTGGTTATGGACAATAAGGTAAAAATTGTTGACGAACAGACAGGTCGTATCATGGATGGACGTCGATATAGTGATGGGTTACATCAGGCAATTGAAGCAAAAGAAAACGTAAAAATTGAAGACGCAACTCAAACTTTTGCAACGGTAACTCTTCAAAATTACTTCAGAATGTACGGTAAGTTATCTGGGATGACTGGTACTGCAGTAACTGAAGCTGGAGAACTTTGGGAAATCTATAAATTAGATGTTGTAGAAATACCAACCAACAGACCTATTGCCAGAAAAGACATGGAAGATTTGGTATACAAAACCAAACGTGAAAAATATAATGCTGTTATAGAACAAGTTACAGAGTTATCTCGAGCAGGAAGACCTGTATTAATTGGTACAACTTCTGTAGAGATTTCTGAATTATTAGGTCGAATGCTTACTATTCGTAAAGTCCCACATAATGTCTTAAACGCAAAACTTCATAAAAAAGAAGCTGATATTGTAGCTGAAGCTGGTAATCCAGGAGTTGTAACTATTGCAACCAATATGGCAGGACGTGGTACCGATATCAAATTATCAGACGAAGTCAAAGCTGCGGGAGGTCTTGCAATTGTAGGAACAGAACGTCATGATTCTCGTCGTGTAGATAGACAATTACGTGGTCGTGCTGGTCGTCAAGGAGATCCAGGAAGTTCACAGTTCTATGTGTCCTTAGAAGATAACTTAATGCGTTTATTTGGTTCTGAACGAATTGCAAAAATGATGGATAGAATGGGATTAAAAGAGGGAGAAGTAATTCAACACTCTATGATCTCTAAATCTATTGAAAGAGCCCAGAAAAAAGTTGAAGAGAATAATTTTGGAGTACGTAAACGACTTCTAGAATATGACGATGTGATGAATGCTCAACGTGAAGTGGTGTACAAACGTCGTTATCATGCACTTTTTGGGGAACGTCTTCGTGTGGATATCGCCAATATGATCTATGATACTGTAGAAGTAATCACAGAAGGAAACAAAGGAGCACAAGATTTTAAAAATTTTGAATTTGAATTGATTCGATACTTTTCTATGAGTAGTCCGATTTCTGAACAGGAATTTGAAAAAATGGATGCGCAGAAAATTGCCGGAGAAGTATATAAAGTAGCATATCAGCATTATCAGGATAAAATGAAACGTAACGCTGATACGGCTTACCCTGTACTTAAACAAGTATATGAAAACTTATCTAAAAGCAATCCAGATGTTGATAAAATTCCAATCAGAGTTCCTTTTACAGATGGAGTAAAAAGTCTTGAAGTAATCACAAACTTAAAGAAAGCATGTGAAACTGAAGGAAAACAATTAATTACTGATTTCGAAAAAAATATTACACTTGCTATTATTGATGATGCCTGGAAAACTCATCTTCGTAAAATGGATGAATTAAAACAGAGTGTACAATTAGCAGTTCATGAACAGAAAGATCCATTACTAATTTACAAATTTGAAGCTTTTGAATTGTTTAAAGTAATGATTGAAGAAGTTAATAAAGATGTTATTTCATTTTTATTTAAGGGTGAATTACCAACTGGCGACTCACAAGACATTTCTGAAGCTCGTCAAGTACGAAAAAGAGAAAACCTGGAAACTTCTAAAGAAGAAATACCTAATATGGATGAGCGTGCCGCTCAAAATAGAGCTGCAGGGCAAACTCAAGGCCAACCACAAGTTACTGAGACTATTGTACGTGAACAACCAAAAATCGGACGTAACGACAGAGTTACTATCAAACATGTAATGAGTGGAGAGAACAAAACCGTAAAATACAAACAAGCTATCCCATTAATCGAAAAAGGAGAATGGGTTTTGGTTAACGAATAAAACTGTATAAACTCTATACATTATTTAAAAACCTGAAGTTAATTCTTCAGGTTTTTTGTTTTTTACTTAAACTATATTGATTGATGTGTATTTCTATATCCAAAAACCCATAAACCAATCAAAAACAACAACTTACTCTTCAGCAAACACCTCATAAACTAGTCCAAATTTATAAATATCACTAATCTTACTTTGTTAATACGTACCATCTTTCTCTACATTTACTTTTTTTGTAAAAAATAAAGGAAGCGTTGCCTTTTAAAATTAAACGTGTATAATACACCTTCTACTAAAGAAGATGGTTTTGGGGAAAACAAAAAATAATTAAAATTCTAAACAAACATTCTAATATTATGATGTCTAAGAAACAATCAAATATGCAGAGTCACAATACTAATGTAAATCACTATTCATTTGCTATGAAAAAATATATAACAAAATCGATACTTTTCTTATCGATAGTTCTATTAGGGATAGGTTGTAGTGAAGATGAAGCTGATCCTATAAACCCCGACAATGAAAATTCTGAAAACTCAGACATTCAATTCGAGGATAATGATATTTCATTTAATTTGGTTAATCTAAAATGGTCAGCGGTTTCCGGACCAAATAACGAAGAGGTAGTATATGACATTTATTTGGGGGATACCAAAATTAAGGACAGTAACGAAGATACAGATTACACTTTAACTAAATTAGAAGCAAATACAGAATATTCTGGTCGTATTGTACCAAAAACTGTAGATAGTAAAACTTTATTATTAAATAGTAAGACCAATCATAAAAATGCTAAAGAAAGTATTGAATTAGATCCTATCTCTTTTATTGTTAAAACGAAACAATTTGCAGATCCTAGTGCTCCAACACCAGAAATTTCGAATATTACAGTAAATAGTATAATCAATAATGGTGCAACGCTTAATTGGGATACAGCTACTATAAGTGATGGATCTCAAATCACTTATAACATATATCTAGAAGGAGATTTAATTGCCAATAGTCTTACAAATAACACGTACACTTTTGAAAATTTAGAACCCAAAACATTGTACAAAGGAATATTGTTAGCAATAAGTACGAATCAAAAATCAGTTGCTTTAGATTTTGAATTCACAACATTACCCAGCTCAGATGAAATCCCTTTAACTGGTTTCGCATTTTTTAGAGGGGCATCAATAAGCTACCCAGCAAGCGATTGGTTACAATTAATCCCTATATTTTCTCCTATAGATGCAAATGCTGTAGATCTTAACTGGACAAGTAGTGATGAATCAATCGCCACAGTAGATGAATCTGGTTATGTACACACTAAACCAAAAATAGGAGTAATTACAATTACTGCCTCCTCGGTAGACAATCCCCAAATAACCCAATCAATAGAAATAACAGTAACTGAAAGAATACCAAATGGTGATCGATTTATCTCCACACAACCAAGAAGATCTTCTATTTTAATTGGTGGCGTACAAAAAATTCAAATCAATGACTTTAATGTAAAACCAGATGATATAAGAGATTTTGTATTTACTTCGAGCGATACGAGCATTGCGACTGTAGACAATGATGGCAATGTAGCTGGTGTGGCATTAGGAACCGTAGCCATTACAGCAACATCTGCCAGCAATCCTGATTTGACCGATTCTGTAATGTTACGTGTGGTAAAAAACCCTATCCCAATTACCGATTTTATTTTTTACTATGATAATCCACGCTCATTATTTGTTGGGCAACAACAGAATCTTTATCCAAAAATACTACCAGTAGATGCCACAAATCAAGAACTTATATTCACGTCAACTAATCCAAGTATTTTAGAAATATCAAGAGGGTTTGCCAAGGCCATCACCCCAGGGAACACAAGTGTTATTATTACCTCGGTAGAAGATAATTCAATCTCGGAAACTAGAGATTTTAATGTTATCGCAGACCCTATAACACTTAATCAAAATACAGGTTTATATACTGCTCCTGCAAATTCTGAAGTAGTTATACAATTATTTGCATATTTAGATGTGGATCCACAATCTAGTGCTCAATTCACAGAAATGACTATACAATATTCTGTGAAAGATAGTTCTGGCACAGAATTACTAAATCAATCTAATCCAACAGACATAGTACAGATAAATGTTTCAGAAAATCCTGATGGAACAAAATATGTAGATGCTTACGCTGAAGCAATAAAGTTTCAGATGCCTGCAGATGGTAAAGTGACTATTAGCATTGTGGAAGTTAGGCTTTTTAATAGTCAAGATTTTTTCTTACAACAGTTAGATCTTGATATTACTAATAATCAAGGGCCAAGAAAAACGCTAACTATTCCTATAGATAGTGTTATACTAGATTAATTTTGTATAGCTCTAATACTAAAAAGACAAAGGTGTTCATTAAATGAGCACCTTTATTTTTATAGAATATTTTTTTTTAGTGGGGTACATAGTATTAAACAACTATATTTTCAACAAAAGATTAGGGTCTGGGCAATTTTGCAAATAAAACTCCAGGTCTTTTTTATTAGAAACTCCAGGGTAATCTCCAATATTTCCTTGCATATCTTTAATAACCTGAAAATGCAAATGAGGAGCATAATCTCCATTTACTGATGCAGTTCCCAAAGCAGCTATAGTTTGTCCCGCTTTTACAGGGTCTCCAACAGTAATTCCTGAAAGTGACCCTAAACTTAAATGCCCATACAAGCTATAAAACACAACATCATCTAATGCATGTTCTAGAATAATGGTTGGCCCGTAATCTCCAAAATTATTATTGTTTTTGAAGCTATGAATTTTACCATCAAGAGGGGCGAGTATTTTGGTTTCTGCATCACACCAAATATCTATCCCCAAATGAATATTACGTTCTGTTTCTGGATTATGCTGATTAAAATGAGAACTCCTGCTATAAATCCCCCTTACTTCATTATAACCACCATAAGCTACCTTTGCTTTGTTTTGAGCTATATATTCCTTTATATACACCTCAAATGCTCTTGAAGAGGATACATTTATAGTATCTAAATCTGGATTGGTGGCAGAAAGATCAATCGCAACATAATCTTCTTTAACGAATTCTGAATCTACCACAGAAATAAAATCATGTGAGATATTTTTTATCTTTTTTTTAAAATTATCATTCATTATCTAAGTACTTTGTGAAATAGTTTTTGGTATTTTCGACTTCCATTTTTTGGGTAATTGTTTTAGCAATGCTTTCTTAAACAAATGATAATCCACTGTTATAGTATGTCTAGGCGTATTAATTTGCTTATAATGTGGATGAGTCACTTCACGTCGGCACAGTTTTTCAATAGTAGAAGGCATTTCCCATTCTCCCACTAAATAATTTGCTAAAATCTTACTCTGTAATTCTGCTCCCGGCCAAATACAGCCTAAAGGTTGAAACATCCCAATAAAAAACAGATCATGATATTCTTGATGAAACATTTTTAAATACAAAGGCACTGGTCCGCTACTATAATCAATAAACGATCTATCAAAAAATGTATGTTTCAAAATATATCCTGTGCAAGCTATGATTACATCAAACTCTTCACTCGTACCATCGTTAAAATAAACCATCTTCTCATTTAGTCGCTCAATATCTTTCTTAGGATGTACTTTACCATGACGAATTTTATATAATAATTCATCATTTATTGTTGGGTGTGTTTCTCCAAATTTTGTTTTCACTTCTGGTAATCCATATAGCTTATTTTTACCTAACATCAAGTTTAACAATTTGTCATTAAGCCAGCTTCTAATTTTTACAGGCATCCATGATGAACGAGCTCCTACAATATCAGAGGGTAGTCCAAAGAAAAATTTAGGGATAATACGATAGCCTCTCCTCCAGCTAATACTTGTTTTTTTACTTACCCTACTAGTTTCTACTGCCACATCACAAGCAGAGTTACCACCACCGATTACCAAAACTCTTTTATCTGCAAAAGGCGAAGCTTTTTTATAATGATGAGAATGTATAAACTGACCTGTAAACATACCTGGATATTCTGGTACTCTAGGTACAGAATGATGACCATTGCAAATCACTAAATCTGTAAAAATCTCTATATACTGTTTTCCCTTATGTGTTATAGTAATATGCCATTCATTTTTATGTATACGTTTACAATGTTTTACCGAAGTCTCAAATTGAATATAAGGGTATAGCTCAAAATGTCTGGCATAGGCTTGAAAATAACGTCTTAACTCGTCATGAGAAGGATAATCGGCTACTGTTTCATCAAAATCGTCAAAAGTAAAATCTTCATATTGTGATAATATTTTAGAACTTATAATATGGGTAGTTTCAAAAACACTAGAATGGCTTTCTTCTTCTGAATAGATCCAATTACCTCCTACTTCATTATTTCTGTCGAAGCAGATGACATTAAGCTCCTTATCTTTTATATTTTTTAGCGCTGTTATTCCGCTAGGACCTGCTCCTATAACACAAATTCTTCTTTCCATTTAGATGATATGATCCCTAATTAATAGATCTGTAAAATAGAAAATGTGTTGCAGTTTAAAAAATATTTCCGGGGAGATATACTAATCACCTCTAAAAACTACTATCTATTCTTCTCTTTAGTATTGGTATTTGTACAAAAAATAAAAGTGCGAGAAATAATATACCATAGAGGGTTGTCTTATGAAGTGTAAAGTCTGAAAATGGATTATCCAGATCTATAACCTTTAAAAAAGAAAAGTCAATGGTATGCAAAATAGATACTTCATTATCAGACAAAAGCAACAAAATCCCTAGTATTGACACAATCACCAAAGCAACTATCAACCATGTTTTTTTTGATATTAAGGGAGTGTAATTCAATGATTTTTGAGAAGAAACTTCTATTTCCTTCATTATATTATTCATAAAATTTGCAGAAGGAGATTCTAATCCTGCCTCTTTAACCAAATGTTGGATATCATTTTTATATTGCTCTTCCATTTTTACTACTAATTTCTGGAGAAATGTGATATTTCAATATCGAATATAGTTTTTTTCTACCACGATAGAGTTTTATTTTCACATTATCTGCCGTTAGATCCGTCATTTCAACAATCTCTTTTACACTTTTTTCGTCAAAGTAATACCATGTTATGATAGCAGCTTCATCTTTAGCAAGCTTCATTATACTATCTGAAATTATCTTTTTTCGTTCTTTGGCTTGTAAATAATTTAATGCATCATTTACCAATTCTATTTCACCCTCATTAATTTCTTCGATAAGTTCTGAGGTTATCATACGCTTACTCTTCTTCAAAGCATCCAAACTCTTTCTGTATGCTATAGTATACAACCAAGTAGAAAATTTCGCATCTCCTCTATAATTATCTAGAGATTTAAATGCTTTTATAAAAGAATCCTGCGCCACTTCTTCTGCTTCTTCTTTATTTTTGATCATACGATATACTACAGTGTACACTAAGTTCTGATAACGCTCTATCAAAACAGAAAAAGCATTCACCTGCCCTTCGAGAACTTGATTGATATAATATTGATCTGATTGATGGTTCATTTCTTCATAAGACGATAGCGTATAAGCATAGGTTACATAAATTTTAATAAAAAGTACAAAATATATTTTTTATCTTTTTTTGTAACCGCTTTGAATCATACTTCGTCTTAATTAGAAAACGAACAGTATAATCATTTAAATCAAAAATTATGAGTTTTATCGAAGCACTAATACCATTATCCATATTTGGATCTATTTTTGGAATATTCTATTTATTTATTGCAGCTAGAAATAAAGAACGCATGGCACTTATAGAAAAAGGGGCAGATGCTTCTATCTTTTATAGTAGCAAAGAGAAAAGAGTTACCCCTATATGGAAAGTTTTTATCTTAAACCTATCCTTATTATTAATGGGAATTGGGATTGGGATTTTTATAGCTGGAATTTTACATTTATCTATCGGTGTTGATGAAGATATAGCATATCCAGGAACAATCTTTTTAATGGCTGGAGTAGGATTATTTACTGGCTTTAACATGACTAAAAACTTAGACAAATAAACAAGCCTTTGTTTTTGTAAAAAAACTATGCCTGTACAATGATGTACAGGCATAGTTTTTTTACCTATTTTTTATTCTTCATATATCTTTATACATCTTTGTCTTTGTATATCTTACGCAAAATAAAGACATAACAAACCTAATGTAAAGCATCAATAACTTCTTTCTTTCATAGACCCTCTATCCTTATTCATATACATTATTTTATCGTTCACCATTTATTTTAAATAAAACGTAAACCGATGCTATATAACACTGTTCTAAAAATAAGAATGCCTAATTGATCAAAATATATTAATACACAAAAAAACCTTTCAAATTATGAAAGGCTTTTTTTATATCTATCAATTTATTATTACATATCTGCCACTTGATCTTCGTCCACAAACTTCTCTAATACTACAGAATCTCCTCTATCATTTTCTAAAACATACACACCTGCAGGCAATTGACTTAAATCAACATAATTTGTTGTTTTAGATAAAACATGAACTGTATTTTTCACTTCAAATAACTTAATTTTATCTCCGTCTTCAAAATCTATCACTTTAACTATATCTCCTTCTCTTTCTACAGCAAGAAGATTTGTTTCTGCGTTTTCATAGTAATGGATAAATTCTTGTTCTACATTAATATCTGCAGGAACAAAAGTTCTTTCACTATCATTTTCTAATACAAAATCAGTTTCACTATGCTCAATAACTCCTTCAATACTAATTTCTTCCTCTAAACGCTCGATAACTACTGATCTACCTTCATTATTTTCTAACAAATAAGATCCCATTGGTAATTGACTAAGATCTATCTCTCCATGTGTTTTTGATAAAACATGGTCTCCAGTCTCTACTTCAAATAACTTAATTTTATCTCCCTCTTGAAAATCTACAACCATCACTACTAGACCATCCATCTCTACTTCTAAAGATTGATCCATGTCATTTGCATAACTGTTTAAGAATAAAAATAAACTAAAAATATATGCTATCAATTTCATCTTTGTATTCTTTATTCGTAATAAAGTTTAATATTAATTTATTACGGTTTTACCATACAATGATATTACATAATTATTGTTAAACAAATTAAAAATCAGACTTTTAGATCAAACGTTTTTGTTTTTCGACAAAAGACACAAAAAATGTTAAATTTTCCTTTATTTAATGTTAATTAATTGATTTTTAATAGATTACACTTATCGAATACTAAAAAAACCAGATAAAAAGCATTATTCACTAGATTAAAAGAAACATCTACCTATCATTCTTACGTTTTATTCTGTATAATTAAGTACAAAAAATGCAATTTGATACTTTAGATTTAATATTATCTGAGTGTAAATACAATACCATTAATCAATCAACTGTAGTAAATATTTTTTGTTTTACCGCTTGTAAAAGGTTATCATATCTTTTTAATTGCAGGGAAACATTTACTACATATAATGACTAAAAAAGCCCTATCAGTTTAAAAAACCGATAGAGCTTTCTTATAATTAACACTACATTACTTACTACGAAAAACTATTTATTATTTAATACAACTTCACTATATTTTGCATTAATAGTGATCATTTTGTCTGTACTACGTGTTTTTTTAAACCCATTAATAAAAACGTTTCCAAAATTCTTTCTAGTATTTATTTCTAACGTTTTGGGTAAAGAAATTATACTTTGTGCTCCAGTATATGATAAGTTAAATGCTGTATCTGGTAAGTTTAACTTAAAATCACTGTTTTGAACTGCCAAATCCAAAGTAGAGAAAGATTCTCCTAACTTAGCAATGGTAATCACACCAAAACTTCCTGAGATGGCACCATTTTCGCTAAGCTCCTGAATATAAATGTTACTAGAATCTGCATTGACCAATAAATTCTTAGCATTTTGAATTCTACAATTCTTCACATAATTTACCACAAGTCGACCGTTATTCCATTCTCTTACAAATACCGGGGAGTAAGAAGCTTTAATAAACGTCTGTTTACCATCAATTACATTAGCAGAAAGCTTTGTATGCGATAGAGATGCTCTAATATCATTAGATTTTTCTGCTAATTGTACGTCCCCATGACGGATATTAAGTCTTAACTTAGCTCCTTTGGGCATACGTATTTTTATAATTTTACTGGTGTTCTTTGTATTTATTTTTCTGGCACTATATTGATATACTGTAATATTAGCAGTTCCTTTTTGTTGATTTTCAACATCTTTTGAAAATTGAGTAGACCAAGCATCCATCTGTCTACCGTATTGTTCTCCCCAAGTTTCTACACGAATTTCTTTTTGACCAGTCACTCCTTTTGATGTATTATCAAACTGAGCCCATTTTTGGTTTTCCTTACTTACATCATCGCTAAGTTTTTCTCGTATTTGGCTCTCCCATTGTTGAATATATTTTTCATCATTCTTATTAACCTTACCATTACTGTAGTTAACATTAGCTTGATGATCAGAAAGAGCACTTGGCATAGGATTTTTTTCAATGTTCTCCATAAGAGGGCTCAACATATCAGTAATTACCGGGCCCAACATTCTTAATTCCTGTAAGTTTTTGCTCATTCGAATACTAGAAGCTGTAACATTTCCACTCCATAAATTACCAGCGGCAGAACTAATAGTTACTTCACGATTATTTCCTCTTACATTTATTTGCCAACTATCAAGTATACGTTGACTATTTTCGTTAGATCCGCTACCTTCTAAATACGCTTCTACTGCTATTGCATTTTTATTCCAGGTTTCAAAAACAATATTAGTATGACTTGTATTTAGATTTACAACTACATCATCATCTACGGTAAATTTTTTATTTAACTTATCTTGTTTATCCTGAGCTAATAATCCTACACAGCACAATACCCCAAGTACAGTAACACAATTAAGCTTGTATCTCATTGTAATTTTCATTTTCAATGCTCTCTAATTCTTTTAGTTTGTCTTTTAGTCTATTTAATAATGATAATCTTATAGTTAGGTTTTCCATCATAGCCTCTACGCTTTGTACATTTGGCCCCACCTCTATTAATTCTCTATTTAGTTTTTGATATTCTTTATCAAGATTATCCAATCGAGCCATAAAACTTTCTACTAACTCTCTATTTGTATCATCAATCGTGATCTGTGATAATTGAAATTTTATACTCGTCAATATGCTATTTTCTACTTCTTGATATTCTGGAGATATTTCTGCAAGTGTAGAAGATTGTTTATTCAAATTCACTGTAGCATTTACAACATTAGAATCATTTACATCAACTACTTCTATTCCTTCTGGGCTTTCTCCCCCTAGCTGATTAAAAGTTAATACCGAAATAGAAAGAATCACAACTATGCTGGCCGCTATCTTAAGCCATTTATAATTTAAACTTCGTGTTTTTTTCTGAGGAAGTTCTTTTTCTAATCTAGACATAAACCTGAATTCATGTCCTTGTTTTATTTTTTCTGAAGGAATCTGTCTATCTTGTTTTAATAGCTCTCTAATATCTTGTGCCATCTTTCAAATGTTTTAATTGTTCCTGTAGCTGTTTTTTTCCTCTATGTACTAATGTTCTTGATGAAACAGGGGTAATATCTAATACTTCACTTATTTCATTATGATCATATCCTTCTATCAAAAACAGCATGACTGCATATCTATACTTTTCTGGTAATTTCTCAATCGCTTTTTTTACTTCATCTACAGTTACAGAATCGGATACTGACCAATCATTCTGTTCTTCTACTGTAGTCATAACCTGCTCATTAATTGCAACCATATTCATTTTCTTAGCTTTAAGCATATCAATGCTTTTATTAATAACAATACGCTTAAGCCAAGCTCCAAAGGTTACATCACCAGTAAATTGATGAAGTCTAGTAAATGCCTTAATAAAAGATTCTTGCATAGCTTCCTCTGCCTCAAACGGATCTTTAAGAAATCGCAATGCTACATAATACATACCATCACAGTATTTATTATAGAGTTTCATTTGCGCTCTACGATCGTTAGTTCTACATTGTTCTATTAGCTCGCTTTGTAACAAACTTAATTTACTTTAGGTTAGTGATTATTATTTAAAAAAACAGTTTTAAATCGTATTCATATATAGAGACGATATATACATATACTGTGTTGCAAAATTATACATAAAAAACATATATTCACAACAAAGCGCTGAATATCAAATAATTAATAAAAAATTAACTATTATATAAGTAAGTTTTTAGGCTATAACTGACTATCATACACACTTTTATTAATTATTAACCACACAAAATCATGTATAATTTAAAAAAGAATGTAGAACATAATGATGATGATGTTGAAGATCTATTTAATCTTTTAGAAAAAAACCTTAACTGCTCTCAAACACTAATACATCATATTGATGCTTTTATTGAGCGCAAACATCCAAATAAAAACATGCTTAATGTTCTAACCACTGTCAGAAATACTTGCGCTGTAAATGCAATGAACATTACTAGATTAACCAGATCATTTTAAGTTGATCTTTTTTTATGAATTTATAAACATAGTTCTAAACTGTAAAAGGGCTATATTTAAAAATTAAATAACATTATTATGCCAAAACTTTTAAAAAGAATAGTTTTTATTTTACTTGGACTTGTAATCATTGGATTTGCAGGAATGTATTTTATGAAGCAAAATACTAAAAAACATAGTCCAGAAGACATCGTTACCCATACAGCAAAAGATGCAACTTTTACAGTATTTTATAATCGCCCATATAAAAAAGATAGAGAAATATTTGGAAAATTGGTTCCTTATAACCAAGTATGGAGAACAGGGGCCAATGAAGCAACGACCTTTACTACAGATAAAGACATTTTTGTAGACGGCACCACCCTTAAAGCTGGAACTTATACTTTATGGACTATTCCAAATCAAAAATCCTGGAAAGTAATTTTTAACAGTCAGGAGTATGGATGGGGGGTAAACATGGATGGTACTTCAAAAAGAGATCCAGCGTTTGATGCACTTATTGTAGAAGTTCCTACACAACCTTTATTAAATATCATAGAACAGTTTTCTATTTATTTTGAAAATGCAAATGAATTTACCATACTCTACCTGGCATGGGATAGAACTGCAGTAGCGGTTCCCATTAAAGTGTAAAAGGTTAATTATTTAATTTGATAACACAATCCTATTAATTTTCAGGTTTCCAAATAAGGAATTTATAACTTTGCTATAAAGCTATCTTGTGTCTAAAGATCAAAACAAACATAAAAGTCAATCTCCCAAAGTACCTTCTAGTACTACAGGATATGCCATTGATAGATTTAAAAGACTACAACAAAAAGAGGTTTCTGTAAAAGTTATATTTGACGAAATTATTAATAAAGACACCGCGGCTTTAAGCAAAGGTATTACTCTAATTGAAAGTACGAAGCAAAAGCATTCTAAAAAGGCTCAACAACTTGTTGAAATGTGTCTTCCTTATGCAAACAATTCTATACGAATAGGAATTACAGGAGTTCCTGGGGTGGGAAAAAGTACTTTTATAGAAGCCTTGGGTAATCTATTAATTCAAAAGGGAAAGAAAGTAGCAGTTTTGGCCGTAGATCCTAGTAGTACCATATCTCATGGAAGTATTCTTGGAGATAAGACCAGAATGGAATCACTTGTACGTTCTTCAGAAGCCTTTATTCGTCCTTCTCCATCAGGAAAATCCCTTGGCGGAGTTGCTCAAAAAACCAGAGAATCTATTATTCTTTGTGAAGCCGCTGGATATGATGTTATTATTATTGAAACTGTAGGCGTAGGACAAAGTGAAACAGCAGTACATAGTATGGTGGATTTCTTTTTATTGCTAAAATTAGCAGGAGCAGGAGATGAATTACAAGGTATTAAAAGAGGTATCATCGAGATGGCAGATGCTCTGGTCATTAATAAAGCAGATGGAGACAACTTATTAAGAGCTAGAAAAGCCAAAAATCAATTTAGAAAAGCATTACATTTATACCCACTTGCACAAAGTACATGGTCTCCAGAAGTATTAACGTGCAGTGCTTTAGAAGGTTCTGGCATTGAAGATATTTGGGAATTGATTCTGAAATACCAAGAGGTCACTTCTAAAAATGGCTTTTTTGAAGAAAATAGAATTCAGCAAAATAAATTTTGGCTTCTGCAAACTATAGAAGAACAACTAAAAAGTTCATTTTATAATAACCCAAAAATCAAAGATGAATTAAATTCACAAATCCAAGGGGTCCAACAAAACAAAATTACTCCTTTTGCTGCTGCACATTATTTATTAGAATTGAGTAAAGAAAAGTAAGCAGCTTAATTAGAACGTGTGTGTTTTCTTTCTTTAAAATTAAATCGATATACATACCCTATACTAAGATCAGAAAAATCAGCTTGTCCTAGGTTAGCATTAATACTAGCCCCGATATAGATATTATTCTTAGGAGACTTGTTAGTATTAAACAAATAGTATTTTATCTCTAGCTTTGACGATATAGTTCGTTTTATTTGGTAATATGAGTCTAATTCTCCAAGTCTGGTATATTCTCCTTTAAAGAAATATCCTTGACTAAGTTGCCAGTCAATTTTATAAAAAGGTTTATAAATATTTATACCAAGGTCTATTTCTACTCCCACATGCCCCATTAAAAACTCTGTACTTGCAAAAAAACCTAAATTTGTTGCATATCGGTAAGGGTTATCTCTAAAATTAGGTACTTGCTCGCTTATTAGCGGTCCATTTTCATTTATATGATCATAATATTGTTCATAAAATCGATAATAAAACCCAGCGCCAAACTTAAAAGTTCTGTTTATAATTTTACCAGCAGACAACGCTATTGAATATACTTCTTTTTTATCATTATAAATACGAGAAAGTACATTTTGACCAATCCCTATCCTTCCAGAAAAATAAGTTTCTGAAGAACGAATTCTTTTCTCTTTTTGAATGATTCGATCTTTATCAGAAATTTTGTCTTCTTTTCCTATACTAGAAGATAAACTAACTAGAAATGAATTAAGTCCTTGATTTGGTAATCTTGTATGTCCATTAGAATAATGGGTATATCCAACACCCAAACGCCAATTTAGTGCCTCTTTCCTAAATATATCATAATAAACAAATGATCTAAAAGCCCAATTAATTTTTGTGGTAACGGCTTGATTAAAAGGATTGGTATCTGGATGAAATTGCTTATCTATGTAGGAACTCCCCATACCTATATTTAAATTCCATCTACTAGAATATTTTCGAAATATTCCAACTTCAATAAATGGCATTACTGTATACGCCATTCCTAATTTTTCAGTATTCCCAAAATCGGTTACACCAAGTGAAACTCCCGTTTTTGGATAACCTAATAAGATTGCCCATTGTTGATCAATCATTCTACTACGTCTTCCAAAACTCACAAAAAACGATTTTTGTAATTTGGTTTCTGGAAAACCAGTATTAGCTTCTCCTGTTTTTCCTATTAAAATTTCTGGCACCACAAAGAATGGTCTCTTATCTGTACTATTAGATATTTGACTATGTACCTTTATCCCAATAAAAAAAATAAGCAAATAATATCCCTTATGCTTCATTCACTTTTATTACACAACCTCCAAACAGGCTTCCCCTTACCTTAATTTTTGACAGGTTATATTTGTTAAACTAATCTTTTACTTAAGTATTATTTTATTTTTGATCACATATAATGCAATGAAAGATTGTAAATTAAGTAAAAAAATTAAGTTTTCTATAACATTTTCTTAACAAAAAGATATAATAAAGTACTAGCGCCTATTCACTAAGTAAAAAAAGTATGCATTTTATGTATTTAAGATAATTGACTTCAGGAAGGGCTAATATGATGTATTGACACTATCTTTCATTAGATTTGGCATACAATATTACTCCATACTTCTCTACCCTTGAAGAATTAATCACCAAAAGCATAGCAGAAAAAAAAATGCAGAGATAGGTTTATCTTTTATGAAATTCTTAAAAAGTATTTTAAGTTCAATTATGAAAGGCACACCTAAAAAAGTCGAATGGCAAAGAATATGAATAAAATTAAATTATAATCTTATTACTATTCGACGTCTAACTCTCCTACCTGTTCATCACTTACTGCCGAAGGAATATCAACACCTGGGCCATCAAAACTCTGCATAGAATCAGCTAACCTCTTACTAATTTTAACCAAATAAATTGTATCATTTGTTTTTACTTCAACAGCTTCAATAGCTTCATTATGCTGGTTTCTAAATGAGATAATATCATCATCATTATATCCATCTGGAAATTTCTCTACCAAAAGATTTAAAATGTTTTTATTTAATTTCTTGTAGTCAACAATTACTCTTTTCATGATCTGTAGTAGGTTTAGGTTAATACGTATACAATAACAAATAACATGCACGCATGTATTAGTATAAATCACAAATCTTGAGGAATAAGCTTTTTACATACCTCAAGTAATTCTCAAATAATTAAATAAGTATTTCACTGAGTAATATAGTACTACAAGTCTACTTAAAAAAAATGAAACTTTCCAAAAAAACAGCTTTAAAAAAACAAAAAATATTTCTCTTTTTTCTTGTTATAAATCAAAACAACATACTAGAAAAGAGACCATTGTAAATTTTCTGATCTATTTACATTTATAATTTAGAATATTCCAAATCATAAATACAAATACATTGAGTAAAATATTTTGTGAAGCCTGAGTTTAAGAAAATTCGTATACTATATAATGTTACTTAATAATTTTGTGTTTCAAACGTTATTATTGTCAAGATTGGGGTATGATAAAAAAGATAGTACAAAAAAGATGGACCAAATGGCTTCTGTTCACAATTGGCGGACTTATTTTAATATGCGTCTGCTTTTATGCCAGTATTTATTTTGGTTTTTGGGGGAAATTACCAAATAAAGAAGAATTAAGTTCTTTAAAACAAGCTGAAGCCACTCAGGTATTAGATAAAGATGGTCATTTGATTGGTAAATACTATATCTATGACAGACAACCTATTACATATGAGGAGCTACCTCAACATCTTATTGATGCTCTTGTAGCAACAGAAGATGCTAGATTCTATGAACATGATGGTGTAGATAACAAAAGTTTGTTACGCGTTTTTTTTAAAACCATTTTATTACAAGACAAATCATCAGGGGGAGGAAGTACGATTACTCTTCAGTTAGCTAAAAATCTATTTGGCAGAAAAAAGTATACAATATTTAGTACTGTAATTAATAAACTAAAAGAATCATTTGTTGCAAAAAGAATAGAAGAAATCTATTCTAAACAGGAAATCATTACATTATATTTCAACACTGTACCATTTCCAGATAACACATATGGTATCGAGAGTGCATCTCAAAAATTCTTTAATAAACCAACCCATCAATTAACTTTATCAGAATCTGCTACTCTCATAGGAAGTTTAAAAGCAAATCATAGTTATAATCCAAGACTTTTTCCTGAGAGAAGTCAATTAAGAAGAGATGTTGTTTTACAACAGATGACCAAATACAACTATATCAGTTCGAATCGATCTAATCAGGCTATGAGTCAACCTATTAAAATCGATTACCAACATTTTAATCATGATCTTGGATTAGCTCCTTATTTTAGGGAAGAAGTAAAAAAAGAATTAGTAAAAATTCTTGAAAAACATAAGAAACCAGACAGTAGTATTTATGACATATACAATGATGGACTAATTGTTTACACTACTATGGATTATAAAATGCAATCTTTGGCAGAGGATGCGATGAAAGAACATATGCAAGTATTACAAAGTAATTATGAAAAATCATATGGAAGCTCGGCTCCATGGAAAAACAATAAGAAGCTTGCAGAAAATGCGATTAAAAATCTCAAAATTTATAAGACATACAAAGAACAAGGGCTCACAGAGAAACAAATTACAGATTCTCTATCAATAAAAAAAGACATTGAATTATTTGAATGGAATGGGAATATTACCAAAAAAATATCTTCTGTAGATAGCCTACAACACTATCTTAAATTTCTTAATACTGGAATGATCGCTATTGACCCCAAAACAGGTGCGGTTAGAACTTATCTTGGCGGAATAGATTATCGTTATTTTAAGTATGATCATGTTTCACAAAGTGAAAGGCAAGTAGGTTCTACATTTAAACCCTTTGTATACACAGCCGCAATTGAAAATGGAATGAAACCTTGTACTTATTTTTCTGCAAAAGAAATTACATATACTAATCTTAAGAACTGGACTCCAAAAAATGCTTCAGAAGAGGAAGACCCCTATCTCAATTTTACGTTAGAAAAAGCCCTAAGCACCTCTGTGAATACTATAGCTGTCAAAGTACTTAATGAAGTGGGAATCCCTAAAGTAGTAGAACAAGTAAAAAAATTAGGAATTACAGCTTCACTTTCTGAAGACCCTGCAATGGCTCTAGGTACAGATGGTATTAAATTAAAAGAATTATCTGGGGCGTACGCAAGTTATGTAAATCAAGGAAAGAGTGTAAAACCCTACTATATCTCCAGAGTTGAAGATAAAAATGGCAACCTAATAGCCTCATTTGAACCTGAAGTATCAGAAATACCGGCTTATAATGAGTATACAAGACAAGTACTTTTGGAAATGATGAAATCAACTATAGATGAAGGTACTGCCACCAGACTAAGAACATCTTACAAATTAGAAAATGCAATTGCCGGTAAAACAGGAACTACCCAAGATAATAAAGATGGATGGTTTGTTGCAATTACTCCCAACTTGGTATCCATTACCTGGGTTGGAAACGATAATTATAATATAGGATTTAAAACAACAGCACTAGGTCAGGGAGCTAATACTGCATTACCCATTTTTGCTAAGCTATATCAAAAAATGAATCAAGACCCTATTTTTGATCCTATAACCAAAAGTAAATTTGAGGAGATCTCTGAAGAAGTATTAAAAGATATTGATTGTAAACCCGAAAAGAGAGACAACTTTCTTAAGCGTCTTTTTGGTAAAAAGAAGAAAAAGAAAAAATTTGGAAAAGCATAAGTAGTAGTATATAGCCAATTGCTTCTTGTAAAATTCTTAACTAGAAAAATATTCATTCTGGCAGTTTCATAGGGTGTTCATGCCATACCATTTTTATTTTTCCTGTTTTTTTATCCAGTGTATATCCTTCTGCCCCACCTGTATACCCATTTTTATCTAAATGACTCACTATTAGCTCATAATAGTTTTGAAATTCTTCAACTAAAATACGATCATCTATTTTATATCTTTTTTCAAAATTGATTAGCATTGCCTGTTGTCTTTTATCATTTTCCTTCTGTTTTATAACCTCTTCAATATCAACAATGCTATTAGTCCTTATCGTTTGACTATAACATTCTCTTTGAAAATGACCTATAAAAATGAACACAATCATTATGCTTATTTTTCTAATCATATGATTTACGTTATAATAAATTGATACCTATCAAAAGTATATGAAATGTTTAATAAATAGCACCCTGTTTTCAGTGAAAATAACAAGTCTATCTGTTTTTAGTACAAAAGAGAAAGTCAATTAAATTTTACGAAGTTTCACCATATTTCTTAATAAGAAGTCCTTGAAGTTTATAAGCACCTACTCCTAATACGATACCGATTGCCATACCTGTGATTATATCTCCAGGATAATGAACTCCTACATAAATCCTACTATACGCTACAATGATAGACCATACTACCATAAAAGGAAAAATGTATTTTAAATGTTTCTGCAAGGTTAAACCTGTAAAAAATGCTAATGCCATAGAGCTGGCTGCATGACCAGAAAAATAACCATGTCTTCCACATCTTTCTGCAATAAAGCGTGCTAACTCTGCAACTCCATCTGCCCTACATGGTCTTGGACGCATAAATAATACATTTTTAAACAAATTTGATAATTGATCTGTAGCGGTAATCAAAGCGGCTACAACAATTAAAGTGATAATTGTTCCTCTAATACCAAAATACTTATAAAAAAAGAATAGCAATACTAAATACAAGGGGATTTGATAAAACTTTTCAGTCATAAATAACCAAAATCCATCCCATGCAGGAGTTCCTAAATTATTGAGATATAAAAAAAGATCTTTATCTAATTGTATAAGCTCTTCCATTCTTAAGATATTGTATTATTATTCATCATATCGCTCTATCTCACGATCATAGAAATCATTAGCTGCTTGAAAAAGGTTCTCTGCTTCTTCCTGTAAATCTTTCTCATCATTTTTATCAAACTCTTCTAACCATTCTACTTCGTCATCTGCAAGATTAATAATAAATCTGGGGAACTCGGTATGAATCACAAAAATAGCATCTGGATAATCTGTATTATCTCCTAATAAGAATTTCGGAAAGCCCATAATCAACACATAAAATTATAAAGCCAAAGGTACTATCTTTTCAGATACATCAGAAAATAATTCTTTAACTATTCGATCTTAATTTCTACTCTATTATTCGATTCTGGATCGAGGTTAGATCCCTTGGTAACAACAGGTTCAGTATTTCCAGCTGCAATTACTTCTATAATAGATTCGTCAATCCCTTGTTCAACAAAGTATTGTTTAACATTAATGGCTCTCATTGCAGACATGATTTCATTTTCAAAAGCTGTTCCCGCATCATCTGCATGACCACTAATTTTAACAGAGGTTACTTTAAATATCTTCACATATTGGATATATGAATCTAATGCTTTTTTAATCTCTGTATATGCTTCACTCTCTCCAATTAAAAATTCTACAGGAGAAAAATCCAAAGCCATATCGCAAACCTGACTAGAAGAGAGGTTCTTAGTATCCCTCATTTCCATTAATAAAACATCATCTATAAAATAATAAGCTGTATCAAACCCACCTCCTTTTACAGATTTTCCTTTTGGCCCATCAGAGAAATATCCTAACGAAAGGTACTTTTCTGTTCCTTTTGCTCTATATACTCCACATACTTTAACCCATTCCTTGGTATCACATACCATTTTTGAGGACTCTATATGTAGTGGTAATTTTGATGTTCCTGTTATTTTAGGACTTCTGGCACTAAAATATGTTCCTATAGATGAAGTACATGAATTTGAAATCCCTTCTCCCAAAGAAACATACATATGAAAATAGTAGTATTTCCCTGCTGAAAGGGGGCGTTTCAGTTTAGCTGTTACCCCTTCTTTATATGTCCCTCCAGCAATATACATCCCTACTTTTCCTTCTCCAGTTCTTGGTTCCTGTGCTCCAAACTGTTTTAAGAAATTAGGAGATTTATGAATAAATCTAATCAACTCTAAATCTGGATGATAAGCATCGGGAGTATTAATAGCTGGTTTCCAATCCTTCATAATCCCAAAATTCTGCATTTCCATGTCTAACCTTTTAACGGCTGCATTGGTTTCTTCGAAACTAGGATTAGGAATAAGATTCTGATTTTTACTATGAGTAAAGTTTTGACTCGTACCACTCTGACTTACCATTAAAGCGAAAACGATAAGCAGCAGACAAAATTTAGAATTTGGGACTCTCATTTTTGTATTCTGTATTTTTTGGAAAGATAGTTAATTATTAGTTAATACCAAATAAACGCAAGAAGTGTAAAAAAGGTATTCAACTTTTATTTTATTTAAAAAAAGAAGCCTTTTTTACATGGTTTTCAGGATAAAAAAACCCCTGAACAGCTGTCGGAAATACTATTTGTTTTGAATTAATTTCTTGGTTAAAACATTGAATCTAACATACAATAAAACGGCAGAAGCAGTAAGTCCCGCCAATAATCCAATCCAAATCCCTGAGCTTTTATATTCAGTATACAATCCTAAATAATAACTAATAGGAAATCCTACTACCCAATACGCAATAAATGTAATAAATGTCGGTATTTTAACATCCTGAAGTCCACGTAAAGCTCCTAATACAGTAACCTGTATAGCATCCGAAATTTGAAATAATGCTGCTATAAGTAACAATTTAGCCGCAATAGTGATCACCTCTGTATTATCCGTAAGATTTTTTACATCTTTTACATCTAAATAAATTTTAGGTAACATTTGATTAAAGATGATAAAAATCAATGCAAAAACGATTGCTATAAGAAAAGACAACAAAAAAATTGATATGGCAATTCTTCTCAGCTCTGCAAACTGCTGTAATCCTTTTTGATTACCAACACGTACCATTGCTGCCACACTAAGCCCCATAGCGACCATAAATGTCATTGAAGATAAATTCAACGCAATTTGATTTGCCGCTTGCGGATTTTTGCCCAAAATTCCTGATAACAATATGGCAGCGGTAAAAATTGCAACTTCAAAAAACATCTGTAAAGCAGAAGGAAACCCTAATGCTATTATTTTATTGAGCATTTTACTTTCTAAAACAAAGAATTTAATTTGTGTAACATAAGCTTTTGATTTTTCTTTACCTCTAAGCAGTATCCACAAAAAAATAACCATTACTAATCTTGAAACCAAAGTCCCTACAGCCGCTCCAACTATTCCCATTTGAGGAAAACCAAACTTACCAAAGATCAATAGATAATTTAAAACAATATTAACCACATTTGCAATGAGTGTAGCATACATTGGATAACTTGTCATAGATAATCCATCTGAGAATTGTTTTAGTGCTTGAAAACTTACTAATGGAATCAAAGAAAAAGCAACCAAATCCAGATATGGTATTGCTAACTCAACCACTTCTATGGGTTGTTTCATGAAATACATCAATGGTTTTGCTACCAAAATCAATAGAAATAAAGCTATTCCTAAAGTTGTGCATAAAAATAACCCATGTTTAAACGCTGACTTACCTGTTTTAAAATTATTCTCCCCATCTGCCTCTGCAACTAAGGGTGTAATTGCCGTAGAAAAACCAATACCCAGGGACATCGCTATAAACATAAAACTATTTCCCAAAGATACTGCAGCTAATTCTGCGGTTCCCAACTGCCCCACCATAATATTATCGATCAACCCTACAAAAGTATGCCCTAGCATTCCCAACATTACTGGTGCTGCAAGTTTAAGGTTGTATCGAAACTCTTTGGTGTATTGTTGTAGCATTCTTTGATTTTGAACTCGCAAAGGTATTATAACCGATATAAATTAAAATATTCTTATTGTATATTTAACGTTATTTAAAATAAGTCATAAAAGAAAATATGTCTGAAATTATTAATAATGAAAAAGAAATCAAAAAGAGAAATAGGATTAGGATTTATCTTATCATTGTAAGTATTGTTTCTATCATACTTATATTACCAACGATACCATTTATCTTGGCAGCATTTTTTATGTTTAGTGCTCCTCTTACTCATGATAGTATCATACAATCTATTTCAGTTGCAAGCCTAATTTTCTTTCCTTTTATAGTATTTGGTAGTCTTATACCTTCATGGGTATTATTTGCTAGTAAGAAACATTTTCTATCTATACTTTTTGCTAGCATACCAATTTTGGACGCGTTTATCTATGGATTGACTATGGCTTATAAGATGATATTATGTAATGGAAGTTTTGATTGTTGACAAAACTAGCCATCTTTTCCTAGTTGAACCAATGACAGTTCATTATCATTTGGGATATTGTATTCATCACATGATGTTTTTTTATTCGCATATGACTCAGGGGTAATTTCTACCCAATAATCATCTCCAAAAAGCTTAAAAAAATAGCGATTATCAATATACAATTCAAAAACTTCTTCTACCATATTATAGCCATTATTATTGATTTCGGTACTTGTAGTATCTCTTTGAACTGAAATATATTTTTCTTTTAGATAATGAACATAAACTGAATTCTCGCAAAAAAGTATATGTTTAGGCTCACCACTTCCTCCAGCCCAATTTACATCACCTCCATCTACAGTAAATTTATAAGTATAGCTATGCGTTGTTCTATAATTATGTTTTGAAAAAATTCCTATCTCATTAGTTGTTTCATTGGTTTTTTCGACTACCAAACGCATACCATTATCTAGTAATTTATTTGTTTTATCAACTTGTTTTTCTGTTTTTGAAGTGCAATTGCTACATATGATGATTATGAATAATACAACTATCCTTAAATATAAATGGTCCTTCATTTTATAATTTCTGAATCAATTTTTTCCTCTACAATCTTTCCTTCCTTTCTATACACATAATATGAATTACTTTCGTTATCAATGGACAATGCACTTTTTGCTTTTCCATTAACAAAAAGAATTCCCGACTTATCATCACAAGCATAACCGTCACTCAAAATTCCTTTTAAAATATTATCATGATATAATGGTCTTCTGGATTCTTCAGAATTGTAATGAGGACAATGACTATAATTAAGAAAGCTTAATCCTTTGACAATACTTAATTCTTTAGGTCTTGAATCTGTAGTTCCACCATTAAACCAGCATAAAGAGCCCGCACTACCTCCCGCTAATACAATTCCTTTTTCATATGCTTTTTCTAATGCTAAATCTATTTTTTGAGCTTTCCATATTGCTAGCATATTTAACGTATTTCCTCCTCCAACAATAATTGCATCCATGCTGGACAAGATTTCTTCGAAGGATTTTTTTTGGCGATAAGAATTAATCCAAACTTTTAATACATGTGGCTCTATATCAAGATCAGAACACAATTGATACCAAAAATTCATATACCTCTCATTATCTCCTGTTGCAGTAGGTAAAAAACAAACCTTAGGTCTTTTTTTACCCGTTAACTGTGCAGTATATTTTATAAATTCTTTATTTACCTGCCCTCCATAAACAAACAGTTTTTTATCAGATGAACTAATATCCTGACCTGTTGTAATATTATAGACAAAAAACAATACTATTAACAAAAATATTCTCATGATTTTCGTGTTTTTATTTTTATATAAAAACTGACCATAAACTACTTCACCCCATATTTATCAAAAAGGTACATAAGACTCGTCATTGTTGCTGCTCCTAATTCTAGTTCTCTTTTATTGACTGCATCAAAAGTATCATTCTTTGCATGGTGATAATCAAAGTAACGTTGTGAATCAGGTCGTAATCCTGCAAGTACAATTCCATCTTTTTTAAGAGGCCCTATATCTGCACCACTTCCACCTTTGGCGAAATAGTGTACTAAGTACGGTTCAAAAAGAGGTTTCCAGCCTTCAATCATATTAAAATTAGCATCATCACAATCAAAAGAAAAACCTCTTGGTGTAAACCCTCCTGCATCGCTTTCTAAAGCAAAAACATGGTTTTCTCCCTTATTTTTAGCAACTTCTGCATATTTTTTTCCTCCACGCAAACCATTTTCTTCATTCATAAATAAAACAACACGAATGGATCGTTTTGGTTTATATCCAATTTCTTTAAATATTCGCAATACTTCCATAGATTGTACAACCCCTGCACCATCATCATGAGAGCCATCACCAAGATCCCAGGAATCAAGATGTCCGCCAACTACCATATATTCATTCGGAAATTCACTTCCAGTAATTTCTCCAATCACATTATATGACTTTACATCTTTCCAGGTACGACAGTTCATATTAATATGAAACTTAATCTTTGGGTTGAGTTTAAGCATAGAACTTAACAGATCCGCTCCATTTGTACTAATTGCAACCGCTGGAATTTTATCTGCATCTTTAAGATTTCCATAACTCATTGCACCTGTATGAGGAAAATCGTCTAATCTAAGATTCATCGAACGTACAATAACTCCTATTGCTCCATACTTAGCTGCCTCTGCTGCTCCAGAATATCGTTGATCTACACAACCTCCATATGCTCTAAATGTTTCTATTAAATCTGCTTGCATAGGGCGATTATAAAAAACCAATTTTCCTTCAATTTGCTCTTTTCCCAATACTGAAAGCTCTTCTAATCCTGTTACCTCTATAATCGAAGCTTTAATTCCTCCTATCGGTGTAGGCACCGATCCTCCTAAGGCACAAATTGGCACATTGGTTGTCACTCCTGGTTCTGTTTCTATGTATGCAAATTCAGTTACTCCTCTAGTCCACTTGGGAACCATAACCGATTGTAACCATACCTTATCAATACCAAGTGTTTTTAATTCTTTTTCTCCCCATTCTACTGCCAATTGTGCATTTACAGAACCTGACAGTCTTCCTCCTATCTGATTAGACAAGTAATCTAACCATGAATAACTCTTACCATTGAGTAATGAGGTATCATATATCTTTTTTAATATGATCGAATCTTCTTTTACATCATTTTGAGCGAAGCTACTTAATGATAAAATTGCAAATATGATTGGGATTATAATTCTTGACATAATGTGTTTTTTACAGGCTTTTATTCGTTTTCTAATTGCTTTTTATAAAGTCCTAAATTTGCTTTTGTTTTATCATCTAATTCTGGTTCCTGTATATCATCATACTCTTTTAAAGTATCATATAATGTTTTAGCGACAATATACCTTGCTACAGGCTTATCATCTGCCGGAATTACATACCAGGGAGCATGAGATAAAGAAGTTCTATTTATTGCTTCTTGATAACAAGCTTGATACGTATCCCAAAGTTTACGCTCTTTTAGATCTCCTGATGAAAATTTCCAATTTTTCTCTTTTTTTTCGAGTCTGCGTAGTAGTCTATTCTTTTGCTCTCCTTTGGATAGGTGTAAGTAAAATTTATAAATCAACGTACCATTTTCTGCAATATGTTTCTCAAAATTTCGTATTTGTTCAAAACGTTTATCCCAGAAAGCATCAGTTATATCCTCAACGCTATTAATATGGGGTATATTTTCGCCCATTATATATTCTGGATGTACTCGAGTAACCAAGACATTTTCATAGTGTGTCCTGTTAAAGACCCCAAATTTACCACGCTGTGGCAAAGCAATATAATGTCTCCATAAATAGTCATGACCTAACTCTAACGCTGTAGGTACCTTAAAACTATGTACGATTATCCCACGGGTATTAAAATCTTTAAAAACTTCTCTAATTAAACTATCTTTCCCAGAAGTATCCATACCTTGAAGACAGACCAATACTGCATATTTACCATGAGCGTATAATGTATCCTGAAGTTTCCCTAGTTTTTCGCGAACTTCTTCAAGTTCTTTTTCTATTTTCTTTTCATCTTCTTTAAGATCAAAAGTGGTAGGAATATTAGACAGTTTTACAGGATCGGATACTTTAAAATCTTCGTGATTTATCTTCTTCATGATATGATTTGTGTTATTATCCGAAAGATACTAAAGTTTTCTATGGGTAAGAAAATTGTTTTGATGTTAAACTCTCATATATTTCGATTTTAACAACATCTATTTTTTATTGAAACTCCTAACTATTTGGCATTAAAGTCATAACTAAAGCCTATCAGGAAGGTGTCATATCTTCTTCCTAAACTCTTTACATTTAATTCTGCAAAAATATGGACATATCTGGTTGCTTGATGTAATGCTCTAATTTTTATTTGTGCTCCATGATTAAAGTTTCCTGTTCTAAATCCCAAAAAAGCTTCATCTTCGATCTCTTCAAAAACACTCGAATCATTACCAACATAACCCATACCAGCAGTTATAGTTGTAGGATACCAGTTAAACAATATTAAATTTACTCCAAAAGCTAATTCATTAAATCCTTCATAATCTTCATCAGCACCTATAGCAAACGTACGATTATACTCTCCCATAAAAGTAGTATAACAATTAAACGCATACTCTACTCTAGCTCCTAAAGCTATTTCTTTATCCAGTGCAAAACTTTTTGCTGCTATAAAGCCATAATTAGTTGCTCCTGGATCATACTGAGCATTAGCCGTATTTATTATATACGACATTAAAATCAAACATAGAATTCTTTTCATTTCTTAGGGCATATGGAGTATTGGTCGCAAGATCATGTTTTTGATTACTTCTTACTTTGCCGCAAAAAGTTTAACATCTTCCTCACTCACCTCATTACCTCCAAGAATAATCAAGCGTTCAATTACATTTCGTAACTCCCTTATATTACCTGTCCAATCATATTGCTGTAATTGCTTAATTGCTTTGGGTGAAAAATTCTTAACAGGTGCCCCTTGTTCTCGTGCTATTTTCTTGGTAAAATATTCTACCAATAAAGGAATATCATCCCTTCTGTCATTTAGCGCAGGTACTTTTACCAAAATTACAGCAAGTCTGTGATATAAATCTTCTCTAAATTTATTATCAGCTATTTCTTTCTTTAAATCCTTATTTGTTGCGGCAACAACTCTAACATCGACTTTAATATCTTTGTCATTACCTACTCGTTGTATCTTATTCTCCTGTAAAGCTCTTAATACCTTTGCTTGTGCAGAAAGGCTCATATCTCCTATTTCATCAAGAAATATTGTTCCCCCATTGGCTGCTTCAAATTTACCTGCACGATCTTTATTTGCTGAAGTAAAAGCTCCTTTTACATGACCAAAAAGTTCACTTTCTATTAATTCACCGGGTATTGCAGCACAATTCACCTCTATCATTGGTCCTTTTGAGCGTTCACTTTTTTGGTGAATCCAATGTGCCACCAACTCTTTCCCTGTACCATTAGGTCCGGTAATTAATACTCTAGCATCAGTTGCAGCAACCTTATCAATAATGTTTTTTATATCAGAAATAGCTTGAGATTCACCTATCATCTCGTAGTTTTTAGAAACTTTCTTTTTAAGCATCTTATTTTCTACGACCAATTCTTTTCGATCCAAAGCATTACGTACTGTATTGAGTAAACGATTTAAGTCTGGTGGTTTAGAAATATAATCAAAAGCGCCTAAACGCATTGTATTTACAGCGGTATCCAAATCACCATGACCAGAGATCATAACAATAGGAATTTCTGGTTTTATCTTTTTTATAGCTTCTAATACCTCTACTCCATCCATTTTAGGCATTTTAATATCACAAAGTACAAGATCGTACTCGTCTGCTTTAATTTTTTCAATCCCAACAAGCCCATCTTCGGCTTCAAAGACTTCATAATTACTACTTTCTTCAGATAAGATTTTCACAAGAACTCTTCGGATCGCCGCTTCGTCTTCAATTACTAATATTTTTGCCATTATATTTTTAGTTTTATTCCGCTACGGAAATAGAATGTATTTTGATCATTAATCTTCAGTACATTTTCCTGATTCCCATCCCGTAAGCGAATTTCATTACTTAATGTATATCCTCCATATGCATAGAACAATAAGTGTTCCGTAAAATAATATTGATATCCTAATGCTCCTATAATATTTAGCATAGAAGCGTTTTCTGCCACTTTTGTTTCTCCATTTTGATCTACAAACGCTCTGTTGTTTTGCAAATTACCATAAAATCGATCAAGACCAATAAACGCTTGTAAAGTATTCTTCTCATTAAAAAAATACTTAATACTTGTTTTAGGTGTACCCAGCGAATATGACCAACTAGGATTAAATCTTTTAAAATAATTAATAATCGGTAACGGAAAATTTATACTTGCGGGTGTGGCATATCGCAGGCCTAATATCAAACGTGATGTCTTAGGAGCATTTTTATTTTTATAGCTTTTTACAAAATATAGAGATCCTGTATATCTGAAATCATCACTTTCTAATCCAGAACCTTCAAAATTAGATGAAATCCCTACTCCTACCTTAGTTCCAAAGCGCCAGTTATTTTTCATTTTAAACGTATAACCAAGCTCTAGTCCAAAAGTTTGGAAATTATTAAAATCTCCTCTATCATCTATAACCAACCCATCATCTATCTTTAAACTATTATACCTGTATTGTGGACTTATGACCAAATAAGTTCCTTTATCATCCATTTTTATAGGATAATTAAAAGAAAACCTAACTCTGCTATATACATTATCACTGTCTGCTTGTGGAATATAAGCATACTCAAATCTCACCAAGTCAGTGTCTTGCGCTTTTAGATTACTAAAAGCATATAGAAGTATGCATGCTACAAGCAGGGAGTTTTTTATCATCTTGGGGAGTTGTATGTTATATGCACTTCCATATTCTTTTATTCTTTTACAATAGTGATTTCACGTTGTGGGAAAGGAATATTAATATTATGTTCTCTAAATAGACGATCTATTTCAAATCGAATTTCACTTTTTGGTATTGCTCCCTGAAAACTATCATTAATAGTAAAAATTAATTTAAAATTTAATGAGCTATCTGCAAAATCAGTAAATAAAACTAATGGTGGTGGTTCTTTTAACACGTTTGAATTAGACAGGGCTGCTTTAGTAAGCAACTCCTTAACCAATTCGGTATCACTCCCATATGCCACACCAATGGTAACCGACTCTCTTGTAACCGAACCATTTTGAGTCCAATTATACAACACCGATGTTAAGTATTTATGATTAGGAATAATCAATACTTTATTATCAATGGTCACTGCTCTGGTAGTTCGCAATTTAATTTCTTCTACTCTTCCCACTTTACCATCTAACTCTATAATATCGCCTACATGTACGGTTTGGTCCATGAAAATAAAAACACCTGACAATATATCCTGAATAAAAGTTTGTAATGCAAGTCCAACACCTACTAATAAAGCAGCAGAAGCGGCAAATATCGCTGTAATATTAAAACCAATACTGTCTAAAGTAAAAAAGATAACGATCAGATAAACAAAATATTTTGAAAATGAGAATATGGATTCGAATTTTTGTTTATCCTCTCTGCGAAGTTTTTTGGTTACAACTCTTTTAAAGATTTTAAGTAAAAAAGAAGTGATAACCATTATTAAAATAACAAAAAGTAATAATCCAACAGTTAATTTAATTGAATGATCTTTTCCAAAATAAAAAATTTCATAACTCAAAAAATCCTGTATAGTTCCCCAAATATTTTCTTGAATTACTTCTTTTACCTGTTCTGTAAGTTCTTCCTGAATCATAGGATTAATACTTTATCCATTTAAATAGTTCTTTATAGCTTGGTTTTTTTCCATACATAAGTATTCCTACTCTATATATTTTACCTGCTAACCATATGATAAAGATAATACTTCCTATTAATAAAAAGATAGAGATCAATACTTCCCACCAAGGTACTCCAAAAGGAATTCGCATCAGCATCACTATAGGAGAAGTCAAAGGGATCATAGAAAACACAGTCGATACCGTACCATGAGGATTTTCTATTACAGAGAAGAAACCTACATAAATCCCTAACATCAATGGTAATATAATAGGTAACATAAATTGCTGAGAATCTGTTTCACTATCAACTGCAGCACCTATCGCCGCATAAATAGAACTGTACAAAAAGTAACCCCCTATAAAATAGATGAAAAACGAAAATATTAGAGTTCCCAATGGAAGTTTCAAAATGTCCTGAAGTAACAATTGTATTTCTTCATGATTTCCTTCTTGTAAAGCCAATGATTCATCCATTCCTACAGGCTGAGGATCTATACCAAAAACTGATGTCGCTATTGTTAATAAAACTCCTCCCAAAATTACCCAAACCAAAAATTGAAGAATTCCAGCAAAAGAAGTTCCTAATATTTTCCCCATCATTAATTGTATAGGTTTTACCGAAGAAATAATAATTTCTATAATACGATTAGATTTTTCCTCTATTACGGATCGCATAACCATATTACCATAAATAATGATAAACATCATCAAAAAATATCCTGCCGCTCCGCCAAAAACCATTTTTACATAACTAGACATCTTAGAGGTTTTCTCTCCAGAAAAATTCTCTATTTGGATATTTACTTTGGCTTTAGCTTTTTCTATCATGGATAAATCAAGGCCTTTTTCTGTAAAATTTTGATTAGTTAGTTTATTTCCTATTATTTTTTCAATTTTATTAAGAATTGAGATATTAGGAGATTCATCTGCATAAAATTGAATTGAGATTGCAAGTTCTTTATTTGTGTTTTTTTTAGGAATATATAGCAATCCATCCAACTGTTTAATCACCACAGAATCCTTTGCATCGTTTAAAGGCAATCTACTATAGTCTATATAATCAATTTCATCAGAATCTTTAAAATCAAAAGTAAATAAACCAGTTTCATCAAAAAATGCAACTTTATGAATCTCATCATTATTTAAGGTCGTTAACCACGCAATTAATGAAATCATACCTACAAAGATCAATGGACTTAAGAACGTCATCACTATAAATGTTCTATTGCGAACCCGAGCTATAAATTCTCTTTTAATAATTAACTTAAGGTTACTCATTCTCTGTAATTGTTTTAATAAATATCTCGTTAACTCCTGGTATTACTTCATTAAACCTCATAACCTGCCCTCTTTCTGACAAATATCTAAGTAAGTCATTCGATGATGCATTATTATCCAAAGTTATTTTCATTTTCAATTGATCATCAATCACTTTAAAATCAGCAGGGGTAACAGTAAATTTCTCTTTTAAGTTATTATATATTTTATCATGATCATCTGTTAGAAGACCAACCTCGAAGGTATTAGACTTATAAGTTCTTTTAATCTCTGATACTTCTCCTTCCAGGATTTTTTTTGATTTATTAATTAATGCAATATGATCACATAATTCTTCTACGCTTTCCATTCGGTGTGTAGAAAATATCACAGTGGCTCCCTCATCACGTAACTGTAAAATTTCATCTTTGATTACATTTGCATTTATAGGATCAAAACCGCTAAAAGGCTCATCAAAAATCAGTAGTTTAGGTCTATGCAATATAGTTACAATAAATTGTACTTTTTGAGCCATCCCTTTAGAGAGCTCCTGAATTTTCTTGTTCCACCAATGAGTAATTTCAAATTTATCGAACCAAAACTTAAGGCGCTCTTTTGCTTCTGTCTTACTTAACCCTTTTAATTGAGCGAGGTATAATGCCTGCTCTCCTACTTTCATAGATTTATACAATCCCCGTTCTTCGGGTAGATATCCAATATCCTTAATATGTTTGGGGTTCAACAATTCATTATCTAAGTATACACTTCCTTCGTCTGGTAATGTAATTTGATTAATAATTCGTATTAGTGTGGTCTTACCAGCTCCATTGGGACCAAGTAATCCAAAGATACTTCCTTTAGGCACTTGAATTGATACATCCTCTAATGCTGTAAAAGTTCCAAATCGTTTTGTGGCTTGCCGTACCTCTAAAAGATTAGTCATAGACCGTAAAATATTATTGTAGTTTATTATAGAAGCTGAATGATACGAAAACTTGAAAACTTATACTAATTATGTTAAATATTAATTAGTATATATTTTTAAAATCAAATTATACAAAAAACAAAACCCACCCTGAATACAAGTATTTAGGATGGGAAAAAAATTGCTATGAAAAAGAAAAATTATCACTAAATGCGCTAGTGATGTCTCAAATATACGAATTTTTCTTAATCAAACGTTAATAGAATTGAATCATTCTCAATGGTTAAAATCACTCAATTCTATTACGAAAACATATCTTTTACTTTTTCAAAAAATGATTTCTCTCCACTTTCAGGGTTAGGTCTAAAATGATCATCTTTAGACATTTTTTCGAAAAATTCTCGTTGTTCTTTATTTAATGTTTTAGGTGTCCATACATTTACATGAACCAGCAAGTCTCCTTTTCCATAACCATTAAGACTAGGAATACCTTTCCCTCTTAATCTCAAGATCTTACCACTTTGCACTCCTTCTTCAATCTTAATACGTACCTTACCCGATACAGTATCAATTTCTCTCGACGCTCCTAGAGCAGCTTCAGAGAAGCTAATATACAGGTCATAATGTAAGTTATTCCCTTCTCGTTGAAGTTCTGGATGTTCTTGTTCTTCTATAGCTACCAAAAGATCTCCAGCGATTCCATCACCTGGAGCTTCATTACCTTTTCCTGAAACCTTAAGTTGCATCCCATCCTCTACTCCTGCAGGAATACTAATACTTACGGTTTCTTCTGTCACTTTTAATCCTTGACCATCTGCATCAGAAGGCCTATAATCCATTACTTGACCTGCTCCTCCACAAGTAGAACATGCAGATGAAGTTTGCATTCTTCCAAGAATTGTATTGGTAACTCTTGTTACCTGTCCTGTTCCGTTACAAGTCCCACAAGTTTTATAAGTAGTTCCTGGAGCCTGGATTTTTCTTTTAACTTTGATTTTTTTGTCTACTCCATTCGCAATCTCTTCTAAAGTAAGCTTAACACGAATACGTAGATTACTTCCTTTAACTCTACGTTGTCTGCCGCCTCCGCCAAAACCGCCAAAGCCACCAAAACCGCCGCCACCAAAGATGTCACCAAATTGACTAAAGATATCATCCATATTCATACCTCCCCCACCTCCAAAGCCACCGCCTTCAAATGCCTGATGACCATATTGATCATAACGTGCTTTCTTATCGGGATCGCTTAAAATCTCATATGCTTCAGCTGCTTTTTTGAACTTCTCTTCTGCTGTAGCATCTCCTGGATTTTTATCAGGGTGATATTCAATAGCTTTTTTACGGTATGCTTTTTTTATTTCAGCATCTGTAGCATTTTTGCTTATCCCTAATATCTCGTAAAAATCTTCCTTCATACCTAATTATTGTCCTGTTACTACTTTAGGAAAACGAATAACCTTGTCTCCCAGTTTATAGCCTTTTTCTATAACATCAACGATTTTGCCTTTAAGATCGTCGCTTGGAGCTGGAATTTGAGTAATAGCCTCATGATCATCTGCATTAAAAGTATCACCTGCAATTACTTCTACTTCTGATAAACCTTTACTCTTTAATGTTTCTTTTAACTTATTATGAATAAGTTCTACTCCTTTGATAAGATTCTTATCCTCTGACTTCTCAATTTCTTTTGACGCTCTGTCAAAATCATCCAATACAGGTAACATAGACTGTATCACGTCCTGACTTGCTGTCTTGAATAACTCTAAACGTTCTTTAGAAGTTCGTTTTTTATAGTTTTCGAATTCTGCAAAAAGTCTTAAAAATTTATCTTTTTCCTTGTCTAATTCTTCTTTAAGCTCTGTTACAGGATCTACTTTTTCAGTCTCTGTTTCTTCAACAGGAGTATCAAGTACTTCTTCTACTTGATCCTTTACATCTTCAGTATTTTTATTTTTCTTACTCATGTAATTCGTACCTTTTATACGTTTTCAATTTGAAGTAGCAAAAGTACTGCCATTTTTGAATTGAATGTCATAATGTCACAGGATTTTTTTAGTATATATTTAAGAGTATTTCATTTGTTAAAAAATATTTTTGAAATCGTTTAAAACCCATATAAACTAATTTTCATGAAAATCAAATTAATCAGCGTATTAGCAATCGCTATCATCGGTATTTCTACTTATTCTTGTAAAGGAGAAAAACAAAATGAAACAGAAGCTAATACCGCAGAAGAAGTGCAAAAAGCTTCACCTGAAGCCATTACTTATATTGTGGATTCTGCATCCAGCACCATAGATTGGATAGGCTCTAAACCAACAGGAAAGCATAACGGAACTATTAACATAGCAAACGGTAAGCTTAAAACCAAAGATGGAAAAATTGAAAGTGCATCATTTGAAATTGATATGACATCGATCACTGTAACTGATCTTGAAGGAGAAGAAAAAGCAGGCTTAGAAGGTCATCTAAAAGGCGAGGGAGAAGGTAAAGAAGATCATTTTTTCAATGTAGCTCAACATCCTAAAGCCTCTTTTGAAGTTACCGGAATTGCAGATAAAGAAGGAAAAAATTATATAGAAGGTAATCTTACTATAAAAGGTATTAAAAAGAACATCTCATTTCCTGCAAACATATCTACACAAGGAGACGTTGTTGTTCTAAACACAGAGATTTTTACTATTAACCGTACTGATTGGGGTGTGAATTATGCTTCAAAATCTGTATTTGAAGACTTAGGTGATAAGTTTATTAATGACGATATCGAGTTAAAAATTACGGTAAAAGCTAATAAAGGGTAATGTAGTAATATCCTTAAAAAACTCATTAAAAGCCGGTATCATTAAGTGATATCGGTTTTTTTATTTCATTCTACTAATACATCAACTGCCATCACAATGTTATCATAATCAAAATCAAATCCCAAAGATGAAATCTTACCACTACACACCCGTTGACTTGAAAATAAAAGGCTATGCATATCTCCTAGGATTAGTTTCATTGTAAGCCTGGGTACATTAGGCAAAATAATCCTTTTATTATATTTTTCTGCTATTGTACGAGTAAGTTTTTTATTAGAAACGGGATTTGGAGCAACCGCGTTAAAAACACCTGTTAATTCTTCTTGAACAACAAACATAAACATACGAGCAAGATCATGAACATGTATCCAACTCTGCCATTGTTTACCATTCCCGAAAAAAGACCCCATTCCTAATTGGATTGGTTTAGCAATTTTAGGAAATGCTCCTCCTTTTTCTGACAGCACTAATCCTATACGTAACAAACTAACATCTATATTTATAGTTTCAAAATCTAAGACAGCTTTTTCCCATTTCTCTACTACCTCTCCTAAAAAACCTGAGTCTCTTTCTGTAGCATCTTCCATATAATAATTTTGAAATGAGTCTGGATATACCCCAATTGCACTAGCCGAAACAATGTGCCGAACCGAATGTTTTGTAGTCTTTAAAGATTCAAGAATAAGAGAAGCTGTATTGGTTCTGCTCTCCAATATTTCCTTTTTATAAGATGAAGTCCATCGTTTTGCTACAGTAGCTCCTACCAGATTAATAATGACCTCGACACCTACAAAACAATCTGTATCGATCTCACCTTTTTTTGGATCCCAAAAATAACCTGTATAACCAGGATCAGAACTTAATTTGTTTTTACTAGTGGTCAGATAATTAACATCAATATTCTGTTGACGGCACACACTTACTATTTCCTGACCTATTAAACCGGTAGCACCAGTAATTAAAATTTTCATCTGTTCTTTTTATTATTTTTAGCCTTAATAATGAATGATCACCGAATATTCTAGTCGTCTTAGTAATTGTGATTCTAATCTATTTTGTGTGCTACAAAGTACTATCACCCTATAACAAAACCAATTCCTTTATTATAGGTTTAACAATCGTTTATTAAAATTTATACCTCACAATTTCAGTTTGCATCACCAATATTATCTTTCTTAGTAGCTCTGAGCATTTCTCGTTTCCCCGGAGGCCCAGGAAGTCTTTCTGTTTCAAAACCAACTTCTTGCATTGCTCTTCTCACACTTCCTTTAGCTGCGTAGGTTACCAAAACTCCATTTGGACGAAGTGCGTTATACATCTTTCCAAAAATTTCTACAGTCCAAAGCTCAGGTTGAACCCTTGCACCAAAAGCATCAAAATATATCAAGTCAAAACTATTTTGATCCCTTATATCCACAAAAAATTGTTTCCTTTTTGTGAATATAAAATTCGATTTAATTTCGAATGGTTGTTCCCAAGGTGATTCATGTAAAGCATCAAAAATGGATGTCTTCTCCTTTTCAGAAAGCGCTTCTGGATATTTCATCAATCTGGCTTCATGTATTGAAACCGGATATGCTTCTACTCCAACATAATCAATATTTTGGTTAATTTTCTGCGCTTCTAGAAAAGTCACAAAAGCATTTAATCCAGTCCCAAAGCCTATTTCTAAAATATGAAGAGGGTTAAAAAAATTTTTGGCTAAAATATGTTTAAAACCAGTGTCTATAAAAACATGTTTGGCTTCATTAACTGCTCCATGCTTAGAATGATAATGCTCGTCTAAATCAGGTAAATGAATCGTTTTTGACCCATCTGCCGTAGTAATGATTTTACGTTGTATATGATCTTGCATTAGTTTTTTATCAAAACCCCATCAGCAATAAATGAGTATGTTTTTTTTGGAGTGGTAATACTGGCTATTTCTTCATCTGTTTTTCCTGCATCACTTGCAAAATGACGTTGTTCTTCTACAGATACTTCACTCACATACGCTTTACCTTGAACAATTACTGTATCATTTTCGATATCCTTAGGAACAAAAAAACCATAATCTTTAAATTTTACCATAGTTTCTTTATCATCTCCTAAGGTAACTTTCATCCAACATCCCTTGGCTTTGCAAACATTATTGACCGTGCTCGAAAATGCAATTGCAACCGTATCTCCTTCTTTAAGTGTTTTGTATTGCTCTGCAATTGATTTTTTATTATGAATATTTTCTGAAGACACTTTCCCTCCATAACTTTCATAATTTTTACTATCAATCTCTGCAATAGAGAATGTATTTTGACCATTATTTGATAAATTACAACTCATCAACAATAGTAATACCGCAAAAAACAGTATATTTTTTTTCATAATCTTTTATTATCCTGACGTTTTGTAAAATTAAACATTTTTAAAATTCTTATTTTAACAGAAAAGGGTATTTTTGTAAGGAAATTTATAAGGTGTTAGCATCACCATCATTTTCAGACAAAGAGTATAGTTAATAAACTAGGGATAGTTTACTATCCTTATCTTTAAAATTTAAATTAGGATGAAAAACACAATTTCTCAGACTTTAGAAATTAATGAAGTAAGCGAGTCCAAAATTGGACAGGTAGATTTTGAAAACCTTAATTTCGGGAAAATTTTTACAGACCACATGTTTGTCTGTGATTATATTAATGGAGAATGGCAAACACCAAAGATTGTCCCTTATGGGCCTTTGACGATGGAGCCTTCTGCTCGTGTCTTTCACTATGGACAAGCTGTTTTTGAAGGCATGAAAGCTTACAAAGATGATCAGGGAGATACTTTTTTATTCAGACCTGATGAAAATTATAAACGAATTAATAAATCAGCTGAACGTTTAGCAATGCCCGAATTTCCAAAAGAATATTTCTTTGATGGGTTAAATGCTCTATTAAAATTAGATAACAATTGGATTAAGCCAGGTTTTGGCAATTCCTTATATATACGACCGTTTGTCATTGCTACTCAAGCCAGTGTCTCTGCTTCTGAGGCTGATGAATATAAATTTTTAATTATATGCTCACCTGCACAATCCTATTATAGTGGAGATGTAAGCGTTTTGGTTGCCGAGAAATTTAGTCGTTCTGCCAGTGGTGGTTTTGGATACGCTAAAGCTGCCGGTAATTATGCCGGACAATTTTACCCAACAAACCTTGCAAAGCAACAAGGATATCAGCAAGTGATCTGGACAGATTCTAATACACATGAGTATATGGAAGAGGCCGGAACCATGAATGTGTTTTTTAGAGTTAATGACACCTTACTAACAGCTCCTATCAGTGATCGTATTTTGGATGGAGTAACTCGTAAAAGTTTAATTGCTATAGCTGAAAAGGAAGGAATTAAAGTGGATGTAAGGCCTGTAAAAGTGAGTGAAATTGTTGAAGCCGCTAAAAACGGAAGTCTTAAAGAAATTTTTGGAGCAGGTACTGCTGCTGTTGTAAGTCCTGTAAAAGCCTTTGGATATCAAGGAGAACATTATGAAATCCAAAAACAGGAAAATTCTTATGCAGACTATTTCAAAAAAGCGCTTATGGATATACAATATAATATCTCTGAAGATACTTTTGGATGGAGATATAAGGTATAGATAATCAAAATATTTTGTCATAAAAAAAACTCCGAAAAGAATATTCTTTTCGGAGTTTTTTTATTTATCGGTCTAAAATCTCCTTAATATTCGGTTTAAAATAATTTGGGCCTTTTAGTACTTTACCATCCTCTCTATAAATTGGCTGTCCATTTTCTCCCAACTTACTCATATTACTGCGCTGAATCTCATTAAACACCTCTTCTATTTTGTGTTGCATACCATGCTCTATAATAGAACCACATAAAATATACAACATATCGCCTAACGCATCGGCTACCTCTACCAAGTCATTATCCTGAGCTGCTTCAAAATACTCTTCATTCTCTTCTTTCATAAGGTTAAATCGCAATGTGTTTTTTGCTTCTCCCAAATCAGCAATAGGTTCATTTTTATACCCCAATTTAAACGCAGTATGAAACTCTTGTACTGCACTAATTTTATCTTTCATATGTTGATTTTTATTTGATCTCAGTTATTATCTTTGCCGTAAAAATAGCAAATTATGTTTAGTACAGGCCAATTGATATTTGCAGGATGCTTTGTTATAGCTTTCATTCTATTAATGATCTTCAGCTATCGAAAAGATATCAAGCTACATCGCAAATATTACAAAGGCAGTATCTTCATTTTGATTGGTTTTATTATCTTTATTTTGTTGTTATTTATGTTAAAAACGTATTTACAACCTGAGTAAACCATATACACCCCAAGTATTCTGTCAAAATAAAAACTCTTTTGATCAGTATCGTTTTTGATATCTGACCTGAATTTCTTTTGGGATTTTATTACCAAAAGAAAATACCTTGTACTGGGTATACGCTGATATGCTCTTTTTTAAGAGTTTTGGAGAAACTAAATAACTAAAATATTATGTCTAAAACATTACTTAAAATTATTATAATCATTCTGGTTTTTTCAACATTCCTTTTAGGAAGAAATCTTTATATAAAAAATAATCTTTGCGAATCGTGTAAATTTAAAAACACAAAACCTCAAAGAATACCAGATGGATATGATCTTTCATTAAAGATTGATTGTACAGATCAAGATAACTATCAACCTTTTCATTTCGATATCGTAAATAGTTTCGGGATTGTAGGTAAAATTGAAATGGAAAATGATAGTACAATTAAATCTATAGATTTTAAAATATTGGATGTAGCTGATTGTGATCGGTTTTACATTAAAAATATTGAATATAACCAAAGCAATGGTGCTTCTCATCATATTAAATTCACAATTAATAACAGAAATAATGAATGTGGTATAGTTGACAATATACTTAACAGACGTATCCCTATAGAAATTGGACATGAATTTAATATAGATATTACATCCGATAATGATCCTAGAATAATAACCAGGGAAATAAACAGTAATAATGAAACCAGAGATAAAGTTTTCCCTCCATTTATTTGCCTCGGAAGAGTTATAGCTGTTTCAGAAAACAAGATTAACATTTCTAATTAGTCTAAATAATTAAATCACTTTTGAACAAAAAACATTTATTCATAATAGTTTCATTTTTTACAACAATATGCATTTCGCAAGATGATAAAACTCTTGCAAAAACTATTGAATACTTATTGGAGAATCAAATTGAAGAAGCTTATACGCAAGTCAAAAAAGCCCATAATTCTAAAGAAAAAGAAATATTAGTTTGGCATATCGATGCCAGAAAAAATGGAATTAAAGACTCTATATTTCTCAATGAAAATAATGAGACTATTTCTTCCTACAACATTATGAATTTACTTAGGAAAGGAGATATTCATAATCAATCTTTTATTAAAAATGATTCTTTAATCCTTCAGAGTTATAGAAAAGCACTTGACTTATCCATTCAAAAAAAAGATACTCTCCTTACAAGGCTCACATTCAGAAAATTATTAAAATTCACTTTCGGTAATCGAAAATTATTTGAGCTTCTAGATGAATATCTTGATATATATAATAATTATCTAAAAACCCCTACTGATAGTGCCTATTATGATTATTATAAATATACTAATATTTCATATCGAACAAATAAGCCTTATATCAAAGTATATAAAAAGGCCTTAAAATCAATCGAAAAGAAGAAAAATTACTTATTACAAGGAACGCTTTATCAAATTTTAGGAATTCAACAAAGTCATTTTAATAAAAAAAATGATAGTGCTATATATTATTTTAATAAAGCTACTGAAAAATATAATAAAGTTTCCGACTTAGACATAGAGAAAGAAGAAAAACTATTTGGAATCTATAATAACCTAGGAGTTGCATATAATTATAGTAACCAACCAAAAATTGCATTACAATATTTTAAGAAAGCGAACAAATACAAAATTCCTAAAAATAGTTTCTTAAAAAAATCTTATTTATATCTAGCCATAGCCGAAACTCATAAGAATCTCAAAAATTTTGATAGCGCATACCACTATATCAATAAGGAAAAAGAAGCTCTAAAACAATTTAATGAATATGAAATTGCTCTAAAACTAAATGAGATAGAAACCAAATACCAAACAGTAGAAAAAGAAAAAAGAATAGTACAACTTCTTAATGTTAACCTCAAAACTGAAGCTAGCCGAATACGAAACCGAAACTTTTTAATAGGTTCTATTTCTATTCTTATCGTAGGATTTATAATCGCATTGCTTATTTACAAAAACACCAGACGTAAACAACGTATAGCCGAACAGGAAAGACAAATTGAAATTCAAAAAACAGAAAAACTGCTCAAAGATCAGGAACTTACTGCTATTGATGCTATGATTTCTGGCCAGGAAAAAGAACGACAACGTTTAGCCAATGAGCTACATGATAACCTAGGAAGCACACTGGCCACCGTCAAACTTCATTTCCAGCACTTGACCAAAAATAGAAATAACTCAAAAATAGAAAACCTTGAAGAACTCTACGCTAAGACAGATCATTTGCTAGAAGAAGCATATCAAAAAGTAAGAACCATAGCTCATGAAAAAAATAGTGGTGTAATGGCCAATCAGGGATTATTACCTGCCATTAAAAAATTTGCAAAAAAAGCCTCTAATGGTGATGCGTTGCAAATCGTAGTACAAGATTATGGGTTGGAAGAACGATTGGATAATGCCTTAGAGATTTCAATCTTTAGAATGATACAAGAATTAATTACAAATATTATTAAACATGCCAACGCAACAGAAGTACATATTTCTTTAACCAATCATGATTCCCTGTTAAACATCATCATTGAGGATAATGGAAAAGGATTTGACACAAAAGTGATTTCTCAAAAAGACGGTATGGGATTAAGAACTATAGAAAAACGCATAGAACATCTCGAAGGAACCTTCGAAATTGATTCGACCATAGGAAAAGGAACTAATATCATCATAAATATACCGATATGATCACTATTGCAATAGCTGAAGATCACCAATCTCTTATCGACGGGGTAGAACTTCTTTTAAGATATGAAGAAGAAATATCTATTGTAGGAATGGCCAACGATGGAGAAGAATTGCTGGACATTGTTCGTAAAAAACAACCCAAGATAGTGTTAACCGATATTAGAATGCCTAAAATTGATGGGATTGCTGCAACCAAAATCATAAAAAAAGAATTTCCGCATACCAAAATTATTGCTTTTTCTATGTTTGATCAGGAAGATGCGATTAAGCAAATGGTTGATGCCGGCGCATCTGGATATTTATTAAAAAACTCACCGCTGGAAGAAGTGTTGAGTGCTATACATCAAGTAGTACAAGGAGAAACCTATTTTGATGCCGCTATCGATATATCTCTTTTCTCTGAAGATGGTAAGCAGTCTGCCAAAAAGCAATTACTTTCTAAAAGTGAAAGAGAAATTTTAAAACTCATCGGACAAGGAAAAACCTCATCAGAAATCGCAGCGATACGTTTTAATTCAGTGTCTACCGTCGAAACTCATCGTAAAAACATTATTCGCAAACTCGGACTTCATGGCAAAGGAGAATTATTACGTTATGCAATCGAGAAAAAGTATAATTTTTAAGTTATTATAACAAAAAAAATCTCCTTTACTTTAGGTAAAGGAGATCTTTTTATGTTGAATATTATTTACTAGTTCACTTCTGGCAAAAAGTTATAATGCTTACTATACATCAACATTTGAGATACAAAATCTTCTGGTTGAGTAACATTAATTTTTGTGATTTCTCCATTTTCATCCATTTCAGGAACTAAAACAGGGTTTACAAAACCACTATAAGGAGCAGAAGTAAATTGTTCATTACGTTTTAATACCTCTGCATGAATTGCCTGATCAACTTTTACACCATAGCCTTCTACCAACTCTTCGGCAGCTTTATAATCTCCTTCTGATTTTATACGCTGAGTTTCACGTAATAAACGTCCAAAGATTTCACGTAACTTTTTATAATCATTAATATTATAATATGTTTTACCGTCTCTGGTTACTTTTTCGATTACATTATCCTTCTTTCCTTGTTCAAAAGACCATGCACTCACCCACTGTCGATTTCTCATATGTGCTTCTTCCACATCATCTCCAAGATTTAAACGTATAAGCTGTCCCAATAAACCATTTCTAATATAACCATCATAAGCAGCTTTTCCAGTTTTCTCCCAATCTTCTACTAATCCTAGTTCCTGTAATTTAGGATCCATTAAATAATATAAGCCTACTAAATCCGCACGACCTTCTTCCATTGTAGAGGCATAGTTCTTCAATGTTTCTTTAGTTTCACCTACTCCAGGGTTTAATTGTCCTGACGCATGTCCTACAACTTCATGCAAAGCAGTATGTAGTTTATCTCCTAACTGTCCATATTGTTCTTCTAATTCAAACTCTTCATCATCATGTACAAATTCTTTTAAACGCCCAGAACCTCCAGCATTATTATACGCTCCTATAATATTTCCTAAGGATACTGACTTAGAACCTACTGCTGCTCTAATCCAATTGGCGTTAGGTAAATTAACTCCGATTGGTGTACTTGGAGAGGCATCTCCCGCTTCTCCTGCAACAGCAACTACTTTATAAGAAACTCCAACGACACTATCTTTTTTATGTTCATCCATTAAAGGAGAATTATCTTCAAACCATTGTGCATTTTCTGATAATACAGACATTTTTTTAGACATATCAAAATCTTTTATCTGTACAATAGTCTCATATGACCCTCTATATCCAAGTGGGTCATTATACACCTCAATAAAACTGTTGATATAGTCAATATTACCTTCTGTAGCTGCTGTCCATGCTACATTATAATCATCCCAAGTTTGTAAATCCCCAGTTTTATAATATTCGATTAACAAACCTAATGCATCTCCCTGTGCTTTATTTTCTGCAACACCTTGCGCTTTTTCTAACCACTTAATGATTTCATCAATTGCAGCTCCATATAATCCTCCAGATTTATAAACTCTCTCTTTTAACGTTCCATTTTCTTTTACCAATTGAGAATTTAATCCAAATGACAATGGTTTATTTTTATCAGGAGATTTCATTTTTCCATAAAATGAGGTTACATCATCATTCGTTACCCCAGGGCCATAAAAATTAACCGCTGATAATGCTACATTATCAATTCCTTTTGCTTGATTCACTTTTTTAGCATCTTCATCATTAAAAATTGCTTCATAGACCTCTTTAGAAATCTCTGTACTTGTCGCAGCAAGTAAAGAACTTAAATAGTCCTGACTAAACTCTGGTTTGATTTTATCATTACTATAATGATGGTGTATCCCATTAGAAAACCAAACTCTTTTTAAGTATGTTTCAAAAGCCTTCCAGTCTTTAGAAGTTTTATTTCCATCATACGAGGTATAAATTTTCTCTAGTGCTTTTCGAATGGTAAGATTATGACGATAATTCTGATCCCACATAATATCTCTACCGCTCAATCCAGCTTGTGTAAGATAAAAAACCAGCTTTTGCTCTTTTAAAGTAAGATTATCCCAACCAGGAATCTGATACCTTAAAATTTTAAGGTCAGCAAATTGCTCAACCATATAATCAAACTTTTCCTCTACAACCTCTTGTACATCCTCTTGCTGATCACTCTGATCTGTCACTTTAGGATCTTTTTTACATGCGATTAGCAGACTCGCAACAGTAATAAAAAATAATATTCTATTGAGTTTCATTTGTTTTATTTTATTGTTTTTGACAAATGTAACAAAATAAAAGGATGTTAAATTTGTTTATATTAGCTGATCAAACAATCAAAACTAACTAACATGAAAATAATAAAGTATTTATTTTTTCTGCTATTACTAGTAGTCATTGGTGGCGCGGTTTATGTCGCTACAATTAATGGCGAATACCAAGCAGAAGAAAGCAGAATAATAGAAGCTCCCGATGAATTATTATTTAGTACTATTAATGAATATAAAACTTGGGAGAAGTGGGGTCCATGGATGGATGAATCTGATGATCTGGTTATGGAATATCCTGAAAAAACAAGTGGTGAAGGAGGATCTTATACCTGGAGAAGCGAGACACAAGGTGATGGTAAAATTGAAACTAAAAAAGTGTTACCCTTCACCAGTATAGATCAAAAAATCACATTTATTACTCCAATGGGAGAAAGTAAAAGTGATGTATACTGGAAGTTTGAAAAAATTGAAGGTAAAAAAACAAAAGTCACCTGGGGAATGAAAGGTAAGCAGTCTTTTATGGAAAAAGCATTTTGGGCTACTCAAGATAGCAGTTTATCGCAAACAATAAAACCAATGTATGCAAGAGGACTAGAAAAGCTCGATGCTTATGTAAATGGTGAGATGAAAAAATATGCGATTCATGTTGACGGCGTTACAGAACATGAAGGAGGATTTTATATGTATAGTGCAACTACATCTTCAATTGCCGTAATTTCAGAAAAAATGGCAGAAATGATACCTGCTGTCAGCACATACATGAGACAAAATAATCTTCCACAAACCGGAATGCCGTTGACAATATACAATGAGTATAACGTAGAGCAAGGTACTGCCATTTTCTCAACAGCTATTCCAACACGAGACAAAGTAGTAACTCCAGAAGAAGGTGCAATACAATGTGACTTCCTGCCTAAACAAAAAGTTGTAAAAACTACACTTAAGGGAGATTACACAAATCTTAAAGAAGCATGGGAAGCTGGCTATAAGTATATCGCCGAAAATGGTCTTGAACCTAATACAGAATCTCCGGCTTTTGAAGTGTATCGAGAAGAACCAACATTGCAGCCTAATCCTGCAGAATGGGTTACAGAAATTTATATTCCCATAAAATAAAAACTTTATATAAACTGCATTTTACCAAATGATGTAAAATGCAGTTTTAATTTTACCAGTAATGAAGCAAATACTATTAGTATTTATCGGGGGAGGCACAGGAAGTATAGCCCGTTATCTAATTAGTAAATATCTAAATAGTACAGCAACCGGAATTCCTTATGGAACCTTTACAGCTAATATATTAGGTAGTCTATTAATTGGAATTATTTTAGGACTAGCTCTTAAAAATAATGCCATATCCCAAAATGCAGTTGCATTATTAGCAACAGGTTTCTGTGGAGGCTTTACTACTTTTTCTACATTTGCATATGAAAACCATATGTTACTAAAATCTGGAGATTTCATTACTTTCTTTGCATATACAATTGGTTCTTTTGTTATTGGATTCCTTTTTGTATTTTTAGGAATGTTCCTTGTAAAATAAACCGATATTGTAATCATGAAAAAAATCGAAGCTATTATCCGCAAATCAAGATTCAAAGCTGTTAAGGATGCGCTACATGAGATTGAAGTAAATTTCTTTACATATTGGGATGTTACTGGAGTCGGTAACGAAAAAAAAGGACAAACCTACAGGGGAATTTCTTACAGTACTTCTGATATCCAACGTAGATACCTTTCTATTGTTGTCTCTGATGAATTTGAAGAAAAAACGATTCAGACCATTATTGAAGCCTCAAAAACAGGCGAAGTCGGTGATGGTAAAATTTTTGTATCAGACATACAAAATGTATATCGAATCAGAACCGAAGAAAAAGGTGAACAAGCTCTAAGCTGATTTTTTCTAATTATTCATAATTTTATCTCCTTCATCTTAGTTTTTACAATTTTTAGCATCTAAAATGTTATAATTAGATTTACTTATCTCTTTATTTTCCTTAAAAACTCTTAAAAATCCAAAAAAGAGACTTTTAAATTCTTAAAAATTACACAAATAAACATTAAACCTTAATTTTTTTAGGGTAAAAAATCAAAAAAGCATAAAAATACAAGCATACCCCCTATTTTTTATTGGGGTAAAATTCTTTTGACATAGTTTTACAGTTCCAATTAAAAACAATTACAATAATTAATGTTTATTATGAAAACAAAAACTGTAACAAATTTTTTAAGAAAAGTAGGTCTTGTTGCTTTGGCTCTTGTGAGCTTCACCACAATTGCACAAGAAGAGGAAGAAAAAAAATGGTTTGATAATTTCTCTGTGAATGGATCTGTAGACGGATATTTTAGATATAATATCGGAGCTCCTAATGAGTCAGATGATTTTGACGGCGATGCTAGTACTGACGATTCATTTATTGCTCCTGGAACTTCTTTTGCAAATCAATCTGGTTTTGCGTTAGGTATGGCTAACCTGATTTTAGGGTATGAAGGTGAAAAAGTTGGTTTTGTAGCTGATCTTGTATTTGGACAAAGAGGAGAAGATGCTGTATTTAATTCTGATGGTTCGGCGCAAATTGTCAATCAATTATATGCATATTGGAATGTTTCTGATAAAGTTAAACTTACTGTTGGTAACTTTAATACTTTTCTAGGGTATGAAGTAATTTCTCCAACAGGAAACTTTAACTACTCTACTTCTTACATGTTCTCATATGGTCCTTTTTCTCATACCGGTTTAAAAGCAGATTTTGCACTTAGTGAAAAGTGGTCTGCAATGCTTGCTGTTATGAATCCTACTGATTATACAGAAAACAATCCTTTTGACACATACATTGTTGGTGCACAATTAGGATACTCTACTGATAGTGGAAGTGCATTTCTTAACTTTAGATATGGTAATGAAGGAGATACAGATGAAGTAGATCCTACTTTTCAGGTAGATCTTACTACAGGATGGGATGTATCTGAAGATTTTTATCTTGGTATAAATACTACATACCTATCTACCGAACCACAAGGAGATGGAGATGCCTCAGGTTTCTATGGAGTAGCACTTTACCCACAATACAAAACTTCAGAAAAATTTACTATCGGACTAAGAGGAGAATATTTCTCTGTATATAATGGGGGATTAACAGGTGTTATTGGATTAGACTCAGAAAATGATGGTGATGTTATTGCAGCAACATTAACAGGAAGTTACGCTATTGGTGATTTAACACTTAAACCAGAATTAAGATTAGATTCTGCTTCAGAAGATTCATTTTTGGATAATGACCGTGAAGCTACAAAAAGTCTTTCTTCTTTTGTGTTAGGCGCGATCTATAAGTTTTAATATATATTTTTAGTCAATATATTATTTGTTTAAAGCAAAAAGCGTTCTGAAGATTCAGGACGCTTTTTATTTTATTCATTTTCAGGATATTTCTTATATTTTTTAACCCCTGCAAGTATCTTCACATCCAGATGATTTTCTTCAGGAGGGATTGGACAAGAATACCGATCATTATATGCGCAATACGGATTATAAGCGGTATTAAAATCAATTAGAATTGATTCTCCTTCGGGTATTTTGAGATCTATAAAACGTCCTCCACTATAACTTGATTCCTCATTTGACAAATCAGTAAAAGGAAGAAACAAATAGTCTTCATATTCGGGTTGAGTTTTTAATCCCTGATTTTGATATATACACAATACATATTCTTTTTCTTGAAGTATAAATCTTGCTTCTCCATATTTTACATACAAAGGTTCTGCCCCTGTAGTAGTTTTCATTATAAATGGAGTCTCATAAGGAGTACGCTCAAATTTTGCTTTAATACAAAGCGAGGTATCTATTTTAAAAAATTCTAGTTTCTTAAAACGTTTAAAATCTTTTGTAGTTAATGGTGAAATTTCTTCAGAAGAAAACTCTCTATTGATCTTTTCCTGAAAAGACAATATTCTTTTAATTGCCGTAGAATCCTGAGCAATAGTATTTCCTGTGAAAAATATAAGTAGCAATAATAACCTAAACACTTCCCTTTTGTTTTTTTGCAAAAGTACAATTTACAATTAGTTAACTAATTAATTTTAATAAAATTGTACCCAAATAATAGATAAAAAGCTACTTTTACTCCTTAAATTCAAGGGAACAACACAAATCATCAATTCATTGCGCAAGATTTTACTTCAATATATTGATTCTTTTTCTGGACTATCAAAAGAAGTATGGTGGTTAGCATTAATTACATTAATCAATCGGGCTGGAGCAATGGTAATTCCATTTTTATCCCTCTATCTCACCGATGATTTAGATTTTTCATTAGAACAAGTAGGTTGGATCATGACTAGTTATGGCTTAGGTTCATTTACAGGAGCTTGGCTTGGAGGTAAACTAAGTGATCAGATTGGGTATTATAAAGTCATCCTCACATCTCTTATGTTAACCGGGGTTTCATTTCTTGCTATTCAGTATTTTTCTAGTTTCTGGAGTATTTGTATTGGTTTCTTTATTCTTATTGCCATCGCTGATATGGCTAGACCTGCTTTTTTTGTTGCATTAAGCGCTTATAGTAAACCCGAAAATAAAACACGATCATTAACTTTTATACGGCTAGCTATTAATCTTGGATTCTCAGCAGGACCAGCACTTGGCGGTCTTATCATTACATCTATTGGATATAACGGTCTATTTTGGGTAGACGGAATCACTTGCATTATAGCAGGTTTTGTAATGATACAAACGCTTAACCCTAAAAAAGCCAAAGAGCAAGACAAAGAAATTGTTGTTAAAAACCCTATAAAACCTTATGAGGATGGCATCTATATCATATTCTTAATTGCACTTGCTTTATTTGGTTTTATATTTGTTCAATATTTCTCTACGTTACCTTTATATTATAAAGAAATACATAAGTTATCTGAAGAAAAAATTGGTCTTTTACTCGCCTTAAATGGTGCACTTATATTCTTTTTTGAAATGCCTCTAATTGCGTATTTAGAAAAATCTAGATTTTCAAAAATAGGGAATGTAATCAATGGTTTTATCTATACCGGAATAAGCTTCGCTCTTTTATTAGTTACACCTTGGGCAGGAATTCTAGTTGTGGGAATGATCATAGCTACGCTGGGAGAAATGGTTGCTTTTCCATTTGGAAACGCTTTTGCATTGGATCGAGCAAAAAAAGGAAGACAAGGTGCATATATGGGCTTATATAGCATGTCATTTTCTGCAGCTCATATTTTTGGGCATAATTCTGGAATGCAATTTATAAATCAATATGGATATAACAACACCTGGATTTTTATGACTTGTATTGCCGTTTTAGGAACATTTTTACTTTACATTGTAAAACAAAAAATTACTAAGGAAAAAAGTACTGATTAAACTTCTATTTAAAATCTAGATTCATGAAAAATTTCATTTTGGTTCTCCTTACCCTATTTCTTTTTGGATGTACTCAGGTACAACAAGAAAAAAAACAAACCATCAAGGAAGAAAAAATAACCGAAAAGAAGACGTTTCCAAAATTAGAACCCAATCGATATAACGTTGCTTTTTTGATTATGGACGGAACGTACAATACAGAATTCACCGCTCCTTATGATATTTTTCAACATACACAGTATCGAAAGAATATTAAACAAATGAATGTTTTTACGGTAGCAAATACTGATCTGCCAATAACTACCTTTGAAGGAGTAAAAATTATTCCTGATTATAATTATCTTAAAGATTCTTTACCTCATATTGATATTTTGGTAGTTCCCAGTGCAGAGCATCACCTCGATACCGATTTAGATGATCATGCCTTGATTGAATTTATAAAACAAGTGGACAGTAAAGCTACATTTATGACTTCACATTGCGATGGAGCTTTTGTTTTGGCAAAAGCAGGAGTCTTAGACACTATAGTTTCTACAACATTTCCTAGTGATATTGATAAAATGCGTGCCATGTTTCCAAAATTGGATATCAGAAAAGAAGTATTATTTGTTCATGATGGAAAATACATAACCTCTGCAGGAGGTGCTAAAAGCTTCGAAGCCGCTCTCTACTTATGTGAATTCTTATACGGCCCTGAGATAGCACAATCATTAGCAGGAGGTTTAGTCATTGATTGGAAACTTGAAGATGTACCTCATCTGGTAATAAATAAGTAAAGATTTAGAAATAATTTGATTTATCTTGACTCCAAGAACAGAAGTCATTTCTATTCATACAAATCATAGAGAACATATATAATTCATACTTTCTTACCAGTATTTTTACATTTAAATAAAGGAGTAAGGTGGGTAAAAAAAATGAAAGCGTTCAATGAACGCTTTCAGTCTTTAGGGCAAATTACGTACTCTCTTTAGTTTCAAGATTTGGGGTCTTTAGACTAATGTCCTCACACCTAATTCGACCCTGATGTATTCCAAACTAATATTTTAATTTATATCGTCATACAAGTTAAAATGTTAGTTTTTGGCCATACATCAAAGTTTTTTATTGATGATGTAAATATAGTGTAAAAAAATTGTTAATTCAAAAAAAATCACGACAAAAAACACAATAAATCGATGAAATACACAAAATTTTATGATTTCAGCTTAATTTGAAAACAAATATTTAGAAGTACCGAGGTATTTTTTTATGAGTTCGTTGTATTCTTTAGAGAGTTTCAAAGCCAGAGTACCTTCGATAACATAAAGCGCATCTACATCTTTATATCCATTTTGTAACATTTTTTCTAAATAGAATAAAGCAGTTTCATAATCTTGATCTTGAGCACTTAGAGAAATGATTTTTTTATACGATTCAAAATCTTGTTCATCTACAATTGTACTCAGTATATTAAGAAATAGTCTTTTTACCAGATATTTGTTATTATCTTTTAATAATTCTGCTTTATAAGCATCCACCAGATATTTTAAATACCCCTTTGCCCTAAGCCCTGTATCATGAGCATATTTTTCTTTATTCTGAACCAATGTATCGACTAATGACATTTGATATTTCCACCAACCTAGATTTTCAAAATCTTCTATTTCAACATCTTCTTCAAGAGCAAACATATATTTTTCTCTAATTAGCCTTTCTTTATAATTATATTTAGACTCTAATCGTTTTTCACGTTTATATTCTTTGCGCTTTTTAATTTCCTTTTGTTCTTCTTTCAAATAACTTGTATTAAAAAACATACCGTATTTAATTCGGATTCTCTTGAGTTCTTCGTTTGCGAATAAAAACTCTCCTTTGTCTATATAGGAATCAACCTCTGCTAAATCTTTTTTGAACAAACTCTGAACCCTGATAGAATCCTTTGGTATTCTACCTTTGAGCATCGCTTGAAGCGTAAAAGTAGAAAGTGCTTTATTTATAATCCTTTGATTAGGTAATTTGGATGTATCATTGTAGACAAAAACATCTGCTGGAATTGCTTTACTTTTAAGATATGCTTTATTATTAAAAAAGTCTCTATATCTATAATTAGAAGTATTCACAACACCCAAATAAGAAAAACTCTTTTTAATTCTTACACTCGAATTATAATAATAACTATCTCCTATAGCAATAACCCCGGCAATTTCATCAGAATATAATGCTGGTAATAGGCTTACAATTTTAGCATCATCTCCAAAAGCAGTAACATAGACTCTTCTCTTTTGAATTGAAAAAAGAGAATGAACATAGTCCATAAAAGTTAGCATATATTCAACTTTTTCTTTTGGTTTCTGATGTTCTAAAACATCTGCAATAACCACAATATAACCATATTCTTCTGCAGCTGCTTTATATAATCTTGTGATCCCTCCTGTTTTTCCAGAAGAATCAAAACCAAGTAATAAAGGCCAACTTTTGCTTGTATCGAAAGTTTTTGGGAGATAAACACTAAACATACCCTTTGTAGAAGGTACGGATAAGGAATCCATTACTATTCCTTTTTTAAGTGTAAGCTTGTTTTGTCCATACCCCAGTGAAGAAAGACATAGTATACTAAGAATAAGATATTGTTTCAAGAAAGAAAACGGCACGATATAATTAAGTTTTATACCAAAATAATGCAAAAAAGATGCCTTTATGCACATTTTAGTAGTAATTTATAAAATTTTGTAATGTATCAACTTAAGAATTCAGATTTTTTCAATAAAATACCCATATCTTTTCTTTATAACAAGTGTTTAAACAACATTACTTTCAAAGAAAAAAACGCCTAAATTCCTTCAGACGTTTTTTATCTTTCCCTTGTACTCTCTTTAGTTTCCCTAACTAATGTCCTCACACAAGATAAAGATGGTTCATCGTACAAATATATACACAAATCTCATGCCAAAAAATTTAAATTTCTAATTCATTTAAGCCTGAAGAATTAGTAATAGGGTTACTCTCTATGAGATTAGAAAGTACGATATGAGTTTTAACTTCTCCATAGGTAATAAGACTATCAATAAATTCTTGTAAATGCATTTGATCACGCAAAACCACCTCCATGATTATATTTTCATTACCCGTAATCCTATAACAATTCATAACTTCTTTATATGTTGCTACTTTAATTAAAAAAGGTTGTAATCTTCCCATAAAAGCGCGTAGTGTAATAATAGCTTTTAACTGGTATCCTGTTTTTGTGTATGAAACTTCAGCTCTATACCCTTTTAAAATACCATAATCTTCCATTTTTTTGATTCTTTCAGCCACAGCTGGAGAACTTAAACCAACTTTTCTTCCTATTTCTGCATTAGACAACCTTGCATTTTTCTGTAAGCATTGTAAAATACCCCAATTGGTAGCATCTATTTTCATACTGTATTTTTAATATTTCTTGCTTGAACTCCCTTTATACATTTGCAATCAAAATGATTACTATACCTGGTAATAATTACACACTCCATTACTTTATTTTTGATTTTAAATCAAAAATACTATTTATAATTAATAGTTAAGGTAAATAAACCTTTACTCTTTAATTTCAAAAGAAAAAGTATTAGAAATTACTTTATTTTTGGAAAACGAAATATTATGAGACGAAAACCGAGAAATAAGAGATTGTATAAAAAGGCTTTAGAAATATTTACGCTTTCGCGAAGTATTTCAAGCTATCTTGTTCATGACTTAGCTCACCTTCAAAGTAATGGAAGTGAAGATCCTCATATCTATTTTACAGGTGATATTATTCGACAATCGGATGCTTTGGCCCCTAAAATTATAACTGCAGAAAATCAAACCTTTCAGGATGATCGTATTCGTCATGCTAATTCTTTAATACACATTACTAATAGACTTTATAAAAATTGTGAACGCCTGGAACAATCAGAAAGTAATGGTAAAGAATTTTTAGTTTTATTACGTAAGGAACTAAGAAAATTTAAACGTCTGCAACATCATTGGTTAATGACCTTATAGCTATTATCTCAACCATTTTTTATCAAATTCTGGATAAACCATCTTACGGATTGTATCACAAAATTGTTTTTCTAATCTATTTACCTGGTTAAGATTAGGGCTACTCTTCTCATAAGCTCTAGCAAAGATTTTATATCGCATTCGCATTCCCATTTTTTGGATTTCAGAATCTTTAGAATTTTCTAACTTTCTCAATTTACCAAGTTCTCTTTCCCACCATGAAAAATTAACCTTTTTGGGATTTTTATAATCTTCAGAAAAGCGTAAGTTAAATTTATCGGTTTGTTTTATTTCTTCTTCTAATACTTTTGACAATGAATTTATAGTTTTGATATATAGCTTATCTTTTTTAAGGTTTTTGAGCTTAGTTTTTATACTATCCAAATCATAAAAAGATTGATATGTATCTAAGAGTCGTTGGTAGTTTTCAATGGTCTGAAGTCGTCGTTCATTTTTCTCTGCTTCTACTGCTACCGCATAATTACTTTGATAACTTTTATAAATCTGTTCGTCTGTTTTTGTTTTTTTACCTTTTTTATATGCTTGTATTTCCAGCCAATCAAATGCTTTTAAAATTTCTTCTTCGTGTGGCCAACTATGATTTCCATTATACGTTATTAAAGTCTGAGTAAAATTAAAGTTCTGCAAATATCTTTTTGTTTTTATCATTTCCACATAATTCATATCCTCATTTCCACAAATAGCTGCATAGGAAAACTTCTGTGTAGAAGGAACATGATTGGGATTACTAGAAAAACCAGCTCCGCAAGCTACTACTCCTGCAATTTTATTGGTTAATACCGCAATAGTAGAAGCCAATCGTGAACCTCCTGAAAATCCAGCTAAAAAAACCTGGTTTTCTCGAATTTGAAAATTCGAAAATGTAAAATCAAATAATCTATCGGTGATATCAAAATTTCGTTCATAAGGACCATTTCTTGTATTATTAGAGCATACTAAAATATAGTTATACCTCTCAGATGCTTTGATAAAAGGTTTAATACCTACTTTACCTCTAGCTGCGGGATCAAAAATATACACAACAGAAGACGGTTGCGTATGATTAAAAGATTGAGGAAGATATAGGGCAAAAGTTTCTTTAGTACTTTCAGAAATCTTTATTGAATCAATAATTTTACCAATTTCAAAGGTTTCCTGAGCATTTCCAAGAACTATAAAACCTAATAAAAAAACAGATACTTTTAGTTTCATTTATACCGTTTCCCTTTTTTAATTATAATATCTACATCCTGTAATATATTAATATGACGAAGTACATCACCTTTTACAGCAATAATATCGGCATATTTTCCTTCGGTAACAGTTCCAACTTTATCAGCAACCCCCATCCATAATGACGGCCAATAGGTAGCTGCTCGTATTGCATACATTGGATCTATTCCGAATTCATTAACCCAAACATCTAATTCGTTCCAAGTTGATTGGCTATGAAATTTCATCGGAATACCACTATCTGTTCCTATCATCAACACTACTCCTGCATCCATCAATTGCTTAACTTTAGTTTCTAATGTTGGTTTACGAATTGGAGTGAGTTGAAAATATGGTAATCGATCTTTATGAGTAAAACTATTTTTTATGTCTGCAACAATCGTATCGTGTAATCCTCTATGCCAGGAATCATTATCTAAATGTTCTCCATTATCACGAACATATTCATAATTATATAATCCTTCTACAGTAGGGCACCAAAACATGGGTCCAAGATTCATTTGAGCGGTACGTTCTTTAATTGCTTCTATCACATCATCAGGGTATCTTGGAGCTGAAGATAGTCCCGTATGCTCAAAGCAATCTACACCAACCTTTAGTCCCATTCTTATTTCTTGTGGACGATGACCATGAGCTACTACCTTTAATTTATATTTATGTGCTGTATCCACCACAGCTTGTAGTTCTGCTGTAGTCATTTGATCCTGATCTATAAGTTTGATACAATCAACTCCTGCATCAGCTAATTTCTTTATTTTTTTTCTGGCATCTTCTACTCCATTTATTCCCCATCTAAAAGCTTCGGTCCCGGGATACGGTTTTTTTTGTATAAATGGTCCAGAAACATAAAGTGTGGCTCCCGGAATCTCTCCTTTATTAATTCGATCTCTTACAGTTATACTTTCTTTTAGCGGTGCGCCTAAATCCCTGGCGCTAGTTACTCCAGCCATTAGTAATTGCTCTGCAGAAGAAGGCATAATAACATTTTCTAACAGCGGCGGATATGTCTTATCCCAATATGCATAATCTGCATGACCATTAATCATTGTATGTACGTGCATATCCCAAAGTCCTGGCAGCACAGACATACCTTCAGTAGAAATCACTTCTGCATTTTTTGGTATTTGTAATGTTTTTAAGGTACCTACGGCTTTAATTTTCTCGCCTTCAATAAGGATTACACTATTTTGTATTGGAGTAGACCCATATCCATCTATTAGAGTGCCCCCTACCAAAGCTTTTAATGGCTGTTGCTGCGCAAATGAAATCGTAGTTACGAAGACCGCTAAAAGTAATTTTTGCATGATGAGTTGTGTTTCTATAAAGATAAAGAAATTCAAAAAAAATACCACCATACTGAGTATGATCACTAACTCATCATCTTTTTGATATTTTTCTTATACCTTTTTAGTTCTTCTTTTACTTTATCACTCAACAAAAACAAACCTATCATATTGGGTACCATCATTGCAAAAACCATGGCATCACTAAAATCGGTCACTGCATTTAATGTTGCAGCAGCACCTATCACCGTAAAGCAACAAAATATAAACTTATAAAGATATTCTGTTCGTTTACCTCTTCCAAAAAGATAACTCCAGGCTTGATAACCATAATAAGACCATGCAATCATAGAAGAGAAGGCAAAAAGTAATACCGCAATAGTAAGCAGATATGGAAACCAGGAAACACCACTCTCTAGTGCAGAAGCAGTGAGAAGAACTCCTTGCTCATCGCTGATTTCGACACCTGTTTGAATTTGCCCTGTAATAATCAAAACCAATGCAGTCATAGTACACACTATCACAGTGTCGATAAAAGGCTCGAGTAATGCTACGAGCCCTTCACTCGCAGGAAAACGTGTTTTTACAGCACTATGCGCAATAGAAGCACTACCTACTCCTGCTTCATTACTAAAAGCTCCGCGTCTAAATCCCTGAATTAATACACCTACAAAACCTCCTAGCACTCCTTCTGGATGAAAAGCACCATCCCAGATCGCCCCAAAAGCAGCGGGAATAGCTGAGCTATATAGTACTAAAACGGTAAGTACTGCTCCAATGTAAATTAATACCATAAAAGGTACAATCTTATCGGTAACACTTGCTATTTTTTTAATTCCGCCAATAATAACAACTCCTACCAATATTGCCATAATAACTCCAAACACCCAACCCTGACCATGTAATATGGAATTATCTGAAATTACAACATGATTAAGCAATTTAAAAGCCTGATTTACCTGAAACATGTTTCCACCACCAAAAGATCCTCCAATACACATAATCGCAAATAGCACTGATAAGACCTTACCTAATTTTGCATACCCTTTTTCTTTAAGTCCTTTGGTCAGATAATACATTGGCCCTCCAAATACCTTTCCCTCATTATTGATCTCTCTATATTTGACCCCAAGAGTACATTCTACAAATTTTGAAGACATTCCTAATACCCCAACTACTACCATCCATAATGTCGCTCCGGCACCACCAATAGATAATGCAATGGCTACACCTGCAATATTTCCAAGTCCTACAGTTGCAGAAACGGCAGTAGTTAATGCTTGAAAATGACTTACCTCTCCATTTGTATCTTTATTATCATTTTTTGCCTTAGTATCTTTTGATGATATATTAGGAGAAGGTGTATAAAACATTTCTTGTTCTGAGTTTTCTAAAGCATCATATTTACCTCTAACTACATTTATTGCAGTAAAAAAACTTCTGATATTAACAAACTTAAAATATATTGTAAAATAACTCGCACCTAATATCAATACCACTAGAACCCAAGGAATTCCAATTGTTGATGTTATAGGTATTTCAGCTAAAATGGTATCTACAAACCAACTGGTAGCTTCTCCAAAGACACGATCAATATTTTTATCTAAATTTTGTTCTGAAATAATATAAGGAAATAACATATAATAATTTTCAGAGCAAATTGCCCTAAAAATAAACACCACAAAAGGTTAAGCACTATTCAAAATTCAACTCCTAAATGCTTAACCATGCGGTTACGTATTGTCTTTTAGTGAAGTATACTTAAGAAAACTATTTGCTTTTGCAAAGGCGATTAATTGCTCTTTACCTCCTGCCCCGCTTATATTAAGCATCTTTTTGATTTGATGAATATGAGTCTGTAACCCATCAGTACTAATATGCATTTCCTGGGCAATCTCGGTATATGACTTATGATTTCCAAAATGTGCAAGATATCCTAAAACCTCTTTTTGTCGTTCAGAAAGCTCTATCTTGGAGGTAGCTTTAATAGTTTCCAGGTCATTTTTTAATCGTTTAATGGTATCCAAATGACTTTCGTTTGCTAATTTCAATTGTTCATTATCTCTTACAAGTTTGGCTTTTTGAACTTCCAGATTTTGTGTTAAACTTTGCTGTTGTTCTTTTTCGGATAGAAATTTCCAACTGTACAGCAGTATTGAGAATAACAGAATAAAAAGAAATTTAAATGAAATCGCTGTAATACTACCAAGCGTTCTCCAAAACTCCTGATCTATAAATTGCAAAACTCTATCCTGCGGAATCATTCGATGTGAAACTGCTATCACAATAAGAACAAAGAGTGCAAATGTTGGCAAATACATAAACTTCATTTGCCTACCAACAAAAGCTTTATTGAGTTCATAAAGTAATGATATTGCAACTAATATAGAGATCGGAATATCGATTAACCAGATAAAATTATTGCTTATTTCAGGATTACCATAAGAAGCCGTTATAAAAACAAAAGTGATCATCCCTAAAACACCACAAAAGAGACTTACAAATTCTCGCGCGCTAAAACGTTCTACTAATCGAACAATAATTCCTGGCTTTTTGGGATGTTCTATAGAAGGGAGTGATAGCATAATACATAATGAATTCGCCAATGAAATTAGTACTCCAAAATAGATAAGAACCTTATTCGTAGGTGACCATTGCAAGGCTACCACCATAATCAGATTAACTAAAGCTCCTAAACCCCATACAAATATGGCTAAACCAAACCACATAATCCCTTGAATAGCTTTAACATCAGCTCCTCTAAGTTTTTCTTTGCTAAATATACGTTGAATTACAACTGCCGAAATAAGACAAACAATAGCCGTTACAGTATATTCTATTGTATTAAACACAGATTAGTCATTTACGTCTAAAGGTATTGAAATTTTGATCATTATCAATATCTATAAGCAAGTTGAGATCAGTATTGTAATTTATACAGATTATAATTGTGTTCAAAAGTAGTCTGGCAGTTTATAAAAATCAAAAAATCCTGATATAGCTCACCCCAGCAAGTATTTAACATCTCCCTATAGTAGTTTTTAAGCTTCCCGGCAATGTATTCATATTCCCCGGCACAGGTTTTAGGCTTCCCGGTAAGATTAGTATGCTCCCCTGCACAGGTTTTAGGTTTCCCTGTAAGGTTAGTATGTCCCCCTGCTGCCGGGAAATACAACATTGGTGCAAGGAGTCTATTCTTGTATGCAAGGAAATGTTATAAAGTCCCTGGCAGGCCTAAATCATGTATGGAAGAAAAAAACAAACTCTAAGAAAGTATGATCATTATTCGGGTAGTTTAAGTCGATTCAAAATTCTTATAAATAAAAAGTCTCGTTTTTTGCAAAACGAGACTTTTTATTTAGGTTTATGCTTATCATTACATATTACGTCGATACTGTCCTCCTACTTCGAATAGGGAAGCTGTAATTTGTCCTAACGAACATTTTTTACAAACTTCCATTAAAGCTTCAAAGATGTTTTGATTACTGATTGCTTTTTGTTGCAAATCTTTTAGCAATTCTGCTGTAACATCAGTATTTCCCTTCTGCAACTCGTTTAGCATTGTAATCTGATATTGTTTTTCTTCTTCAGTTGCACGAATTACTTCTCCTGGCGTTACTGTTGGAGATCCTTTAGAGCTTAAAAATGTATTTACTCCAATGATTGGAAACTCCCCATTGTGTTTCAATGTTTCATAATACAAACTTTCTTCTTGTATCTTACTACGCTGATACATGGTTTCCATAGCTCCTAATACTCCTCCTCGTTCTGTGATTCTATCAAACTCTGCTAGCACAGCTTCTTCTACTAAATCTGTCAGTTCTTCTATGATAAATGATCCTTGAATTGGGTTTTCGTTTTTAGCCAGCCCTAATTCTTTATTAATGATCAACTGTATTGCCATTGCTCTACGTACAGATTCTTCTGTTGGCGTAGTAATGGCCTCATCGTATGCATTTGTATGTAAAGAGTTACAATTATCATAAATTGCATACAATGCCTGAAGTGTAGTACGAATATCATTAAAATCAATCTCCTGAGCATGTAATGAACGACCAGAAGTCTGAATATGATATTTTAGCATTTGTGCTCTAGAATTAGCTCCATATTTATGTTTTAAGGCTTTTGCCCAAATTTTACGTGCTACTCTACCAATCACGGCATATTCTGGATCAATACCATTAGAGAAAAAGAAAGATAAGTTAGGTCCAAATTTATTGATATCCATTCCGCGGCTTAGATAATACTCTACATATGTAAATCCGTTTGCCAATGTTAGTGCTAATTGAGTAATAGGATTTGCTCCTGCCTCTGCAATATGATATCCGGATATAGATACCGAATAGAAATTACGTACTTGTTCTTCTATAAAATATTCTTGCACATCTCCCATTAATCTAAGCGCAAATTCTGTAGAGAAAATACATGTGTTTTGTGCTTGATCTTCTTTAAGAATATCTGCTTGCACAGTTCCTCTAACAGTATTTAAGGTGGTCGCCTTAATTTCGTTATACACCTCAGCTGGTAAAACCTGATCTCCTGTAACCCCAAGAAGCATTAATCCAAGTCCATCATTACCTTCTGGTAATTCACCTTGATATTTTGGGCGTTCTACTCCCTTTTCCTTATAAATTTTATTGATTTTTTCGGCTACTTCTGTCTCTAGGTCATTCTCTTTAATATACTTCTCGCAATTTTGATCAATTGCAGCATTCATAAAGAATCCTAACAACATAGGTGCTGGTCCATTGATCGTCATACTTACCGAAGTCATGGCATGAGTTAAATCGAAGCCAGAGTACAATTTCTTAGCATCATCAAGACAACAAATAGAAACTCCCGCATTACCAATCTTACCATATATATCAGGTCTATGATCAGGGTCATTTCCATACAATGTTACCGAATCAAATGCAGTAGAAAGACGTTTGGCCGGCATTCCTAAACTTACATAATGGAAACGACGATTCGTTCGTTCTGGACCTCCTTCACCTGCAAACATTCGAGTCGGATCTTCTCCTGTACGTTTAAAAGGATACAGCCCTGAAGCATACGGAAACTCACCAGGAACATTTTCTTGCAAACACCATTTTAAAACATCCCCCCAAGCTTCATATTTGGGTAATGCTACTTTAGGAATCTGACTATGTGATAACGATTCTGTATGTGTTTCAATTTTTATTTCCTTATCTCTTACTTTAAATGAGTAGATAGGATCTTTATATTTTTTGACTTTGGTTCCCCAACCTGTAATAATTTCCCAATTATAAGGGTCAAGGTTAAGTTTTACTCTATCAAATTCTGCTAAAAGTAATTTTAAGAATACTTTCTTATCATCATCTTTTATATCTCTCAACCCATCATCGTCTATACCATTTTTGGATAAACCAAGAAAATGAATATCTGCAACACTACAAATTGTTTTATAAATTCCATATAATTTTTGAGCGACCTCTACTTGAGTATTTGCTGTTTTATCATATGCTCTATTGTTTTCTGCAATTTCTGATAAGTATCGGGTTCTACTTGGAGGGATCACAAATATTTTTTCAGACATTTCTTTAGAAATATGAAAATCTGATTGAAGTGCTGCACCTGTCCTCTCTACGACTTTATCCATAATAGCCTTGTAGAGTGTATTCATTCCCGGATCATTAAACTGCGAAGCAATAGTTCCGTATACAGGTAACTCATCTTGTGGAATATCCCACAACTGATGATTACGCATATATTGTTTTTTTACATCCCGCAAAGCATCCAGAGAACCTCTTTTATCAAACTTATTGATAGCTACCAGATCAGCAAAATCTAACATATCTATCTTTTCTAATTGTGTTGCCGCCCCAAACTCGGGAGTCATTACATATAGAGAAGTATCACTATGTTCTAAGATTTCGGTATCTGATTGTCCTATTCCCGATGTTTCCAGAATGATGATATCAAATTCTGCAGCTTTTAATACCTCTATTGCTTCAGCCACATATTTTGATAATGCCAGGTTAGATTGTCTGGTTGCCAGTGAACGCATATATACTCTCGGGGAGTTAATAGCATTCATTCGAATTCGATCTCCTAATAAAGCTCCTCCGGTTTTTCGCTTAGAAGGATCCACAGAAATCAATCCTATAGTTTTTGTCGGGAAATCAATTAAAAATCGACGAACCAATTCATCCACTAATGAGGATTTTCCTGCACCTCCTGTACCAGTAATTCCAAGTACTGGGGTTTTAGAGGTTTTATTTTTGATATGAATTTTATCTAAAGCATCTTTTGCTATTTCAGGAAAGTTTTCTGCAGCAGAAATAACTCGTGCAATTGCACCTATTTCTTTTTCTGCTAAATGATCTGCTTCTCCATTAAGGTTATCTCCTATAGGAAAATCAGAGCGTTGTACCAGATCATTAATCATTCCTTGTAACCCTAGCTCTCTTCCATCATCAGGAGAATATATACGTGTAATACCATAATCCATTAAGTCCTTAATCTCTTCTGGAAGTATTACTCCGCCACCTCCTCCAAATATTTTGATATGAGTTGCTCCTTTTTCTTTTAGCAAATCATACATATATTTAAAATACTCGTTATGACCTCCTTGATATGATGTCATCGCAATAGCATTTGCATCTTCTTGTATAGCGCAGTTTACTACTTCCTCCACACTACGATCATGACCAAGATGAATAACTTCGACTCCTGTAGATTGAATAATACGACGCATGATATTTATCGCTGCATCATGACCATCAAATAGTGAAGCTGCAGTTACTATTCTTACTTTATTCTTGGGTGTATACGGTGCTATTTGTTCCATTGACAATAAAAAGTGATTTTTACGCCGCTAATTTACGAAATATGCAGCGAAAAGGATTATTTTTTTAGAATTATATAATTTTTTTAACCTGTTTGGTATTTACATTATTCATAGTTCAAATTTAGCACTAATTATAGTTGTTTTTTTAAAAAATATGCACTGATAACAGCAATCTATTTCTAATTGATTAAAAACAAAGTAAAACCGTCAACCTTTGGATAAAATGTTTGTAGAAATAGCCTCAATAATAGTAAGTTTATCATCAGAAAAAAACCAAACTTCATGAAAGAAACCACTTTATTGATCAACTGCCCCGACAAAAAAGGAATCATCGCTACTGTAACCAATTTCATTCTGTCAAAAAAGGGGAACACAATATATATAGAGCAACATGTCGATCGTGAGTTAAAGGAGTTTTTTATGCGGCTAGAATGTGAGTTTGATCAAGACGAAGAAAAATTAGCTTTATTTAAAGAATTATTTAATACTCATGTTGCAAAAAACTATAATATGCATTGGGAAATGTATAATACAGAAAAAAAGCCTAAAATGGCTCTTTTTGTTTCTAAATACGATCATTGCCTTTATGATATTTTAGGAAGGCATGCTTCGGGTGAGTTAAAAGTAAAGATTCCCATTATTATAAGTAATCATAATGATCTTGCTCCTATAGCAAAAGCTTTTAATATTCCTTTTAAACATATTCCGGTTACTAAAGCTACCAAAGAAGAAGCAGAAGCACAACAGTTAGAAATTCTTAGAGAGCATAAAATTGACTTTATAGTTCTTGCCAGATATATGCAGATTCTCTCTGCTAATTTTGTGGATCAGTTTACTCATAAGATCATAAACATACATCATTCTTTCTTACCTGCATTCCCGGGGGCTAAACCTTATCATTCGGCTTATGAAAGAGGTGTAAAGATTATTGGTGCTACCAGTCACTATGTGACTTCAGATCTTGATGAAGGTCCAATTATCGAACAAGAGATCGTTCGTGTATCACATATTCATAACGTACAGGATTTTATTCTAAAAGGTCGCGATCTCGAAAAAATTGTATTATCACGAGCGATTAAACATCATATTGAAAGAAAGGTTTTAGTTTATAATAACAAAACAGTTATTTTTTCATAGTTATTATTTAAATTAGTCCCATCTAGTACAACACTATGTTAACCCCATAACTCGATCATCTATGAAAAAGTCTATTGCTTTACTGTGTATCTTTATATTATCAAGCTGTGCAGAACTACAGCAAGTTGTAAATAGCCTTCCCCAAACCACTGGAGGTTTTGGAATAAGTAATATCGATATTGCCAATGGACTGAGAGAAGCTTTGGATAACGGAATCGACAAACAAGTTGCTAAACTTACATTAAAAGATGGTTTTTACAGAAATCAACTGGTAAAGATCTTACTTCCTCAAGAATTACGAAAGGTAGACAAAACATTAAGAGATGTTGGATTAAGTAAACTTGCTGATGAAGGGCTAAAAGTACTCAACCGAGCCGCAGAAGACGCTGTAAAAGAAGCTACACCTATATTTGTAAATGCAGTAAAACAAATTACATTTACAGATGCAAAACAAATTCTTCTTGGGAATGACAATGCTGCAACTTCATATCTAAAAAATAGAACTCGAAGTCAACTTTACCAAAAGTTCAACCCGGTAATTAACAAATCATTCTCTAAAGTAGGTGCTGATAAAATCTGGTCCAGTATTATCCAAAAATACAATGCGATACCATTAACAAATAATGTTAATCCTGATTTAACAGATTATGTTACAAACGAAGCTCTTAAAGGAGTGTATACTATGATCGCTGTCGAAGAAAAAGATATTAGAACCAAGCTTAGTTCCAGAACAACAGATTTATTGAAAAAAGTATTTGCTTTACAGGACTAATACCTGTCCCAAATTATAAAAATATTCAAAGATTAAACAAGAGTTAAAGTACACTTATCTAGATTTATCACAACTTTAGATAATGTTAACTCATAATTAAGAATGATGTTTTTTATTAACCGGTACTTTTGTAGCAAATATTAAGAGAACAAAAAATGTTTGCCTGGTTTAGAAATAAAAATGAATTACAAAAATTACAAAGTAATTATTGTAAACTAATGAAGAGTTCATATAAATTGGCACTCAAAGATAAATCCAAGAGTGATGAATTACATGAAAAAGCGGATAGAATTATGGCACAAATAAAACAAATTGAAGGGCAATAGCAGAGGTTGTTTAAAACTGACCAATAAACGCTATGGATTCTTTATTAAATACTTCTGGTTGTTCTACATTTACTACATGACCCGAATTTTTAATTACCAGTAATTCTGAAAATTTATGAACTGATACTACTTTTTTTATAGTAGGCAAGAAAAGATGATCTTCTTCTCCCATCATATAGAGTGTTCGAATATTAATGTCTTTGGCTCTAAAGAAGCGTAATAATGGATTAATCTCAGAAGTTAACCTAAACCAACGAATAAATTCTTTTTGATATAATTTTTTTGCTTCATTAGCAAACAATAACCTGGATTGTTTATGATTCTTTTTAGGCATGATGATAAAAGCAAATAACTTATATAACATCATGTATGGAACTACAGATTTGAATACAACTCCTAATCGCATCAAAACCTGAGACCTGAAATTTAATTTCATAATTGCTCCACCCATAATCATACTGGATACAAGATCAGGATATTTTTCTGCTAAATTTCTTATCAATATTGTTCCTAAGGAGATACCAACAAAATGGGATTTCTCAATTTTTTCTTTCTCAATAACCTCAACAATATCTTCTGTTATCGAATCAAAAGTATATTTAGAATTAAAAGCGTCTTTAAGAACCGGTTTAGAATTACCATGTCCTCTAAGATCTAATAATAATATATTGAAATGTTTTCTAAATTCTCGTACTTGCTTAAACCAAATAGAAGAACTACCTCCTGCTCCATGAACAAAAGTTACCCATACCTTACTTTTAGGATGTTTGTATACTGAATAATTAAGCAATAAGTATATTTTTTAAAAGCATCAAAAGTATGAACTTATTTTATATAATAGGTGTACATATCCAAAATAAAGCATCAAATCTTACTTAATCTTAACAATCTATACAGAAATGTTCACCTCTTTGACTCTAATTTATCTGAAAAAACAGGTTAATGAAGCGTCTTGAAATATGAAAATGCATCTGCCAAACGAGAACCATACCATGAAAAATATTCTCCGTCTACAAGAATAACTTTAGCATCAGGAGAAATGGCTTTTATCTCTTTTATATGTTTTTTTGAAAAAGGAAAAGGTTCTGATGATAATAAAATCATATCTAAATCTTTAATTTTGCTTAGCTTTTCTTCAGAAATTTCGGGATAACGATCTTCATCGCCAAAAACATTAATAAAACCATTAACACTAAGCATATAATCGACAAATGTAGTATTACCTACAGCCATCCAGGGTTTTCTCCATATAAAATACGCTACGCGTTTTTGGGGTTTATTTTTTATAAAATCGTCAAAAGATACTTTCTGGATATTTATACTAGAGGTAAGTTGATCAGCTTCTGTTTTTTTATCAAAAATCTCTCCATAGTGTCTAATCATTTCTAAAGCCTCTGACACAGAATAAATATCTGAAACATGAACAGGATATTCGTCTTCTAATGCCTCTACAATTTCTTTTGTATTTTCTTCTTTATTGCATAGGATAATATCTGGGTTCAATTTTTTAATTTTTTCAAAATTAACCTTTTTGGTACCTCCAACAATGGTCTTCTGATTTCTTATGGATACAGGGTGCACACAAAATTTTGTTACTCCGACAATATTATCTAATAATCCCAAAGAAACTAACAGTTCTGTTTGAGAAGGAACCAAAGAAATTATTCTCTTTGGAGTATCCAAGAGTTCTATTTTTCTCCCTAGTTGATCTATATAAATCATATCCAAATATTCTTAAACGTAATATAAACAAATCATAAAAAAAGATTAAATACTTAATTACTAGATAATTAAAATAGGTTTTTAGTTCCAAATTCCCTATCTTAGAGAAGATTAATAATTAAAATTTTGGGGCTATGAATTCAATATTACCAAACATTATCTTTTATGGTATAATGCCATTTTTCATTGTTTTTATTGCATATGGATTATTTGGATATGCCAAACAAGTGTTTAACGCAAATAGACGTTAGTTCTATACATTGAAAAAGGAACAAGAATTTTCATATTCATATCCATCTTGTTCCTTTTTTTTATTTTGTGGTATTTAGAATTTCTTGCATCTGTTTTTGTAGTTCACTTGCTTTATTTGCCGCAGCTTTATCATAATCCATTCCATTTGAAGCATAAATAATTCCTCTAGATGAATTCACTAATAATCCTACCTGATTATTTAATCCATGTTTACAAACTTCTTGCAAATTTCCTCCTTGCGCTCCCACTCCTGGAACTAATAAAAAGCTTTCAGGAATAATTTTTCTTATGTCAGACAAATATTCTGCCTTGGTAGCACCTACTACATACATTAAATTTTCAGAATTCTCATAGGATTTAGAAACTTCCAGAACTTGTTTATACAGTTCTTTCCCCTCAACATCTTTTGTCTGAAAATCAAAAGCTCCCTGATTAGAGGTTAATGCCAAAAGTATCGTATGTTTATTCTCAAAAGCCAGAAACGGCTCCACAGAATCCTTACCCATATAAGGAGCAATAGTTATAGAATCAAACTCTAAGTCCTCAAAGAAAGCTTTAGCATACATCGTACTTGTGTTTCCAATATCGCCTCGTTTGGCGTCTGCTATTGTAAAAACTTCTGGATAATTTTCATTTAGATAAGTAATGGTCTTTTCTAGAGATTTCCACCCCTTGATACCATAAGCTTCATAAAAAGCTATATTAGGTTTATAGGCCACGGCAAGGTGATGAGTAGCATCTATAATTGCTTTATTAAACTCAAAAATAGGGTCTTCTTTTTCTAATATATGCTTCGGAATTTTATTTAGATCCACGTCCAAACCAATACATAAAAACGATTTCTTCTTGTGTATTTGCGCTACAAGTTCCTGAGTTGTCATATCTCTGTATTAAATCAATTTATTTATTATTACTCTTTACCATCTACATAGTCCTGAAGATAACTATATCTTTTGGTCAATCTCCCTCTTTGAGTCATTCTTGCTCTTTCCAGAATCCCATCTTTATCTTCATTAAAAAATGCAGGGATTACCGAGGTCAAAAACATTTCCCCAAATCCTTCACTAGCATCCTTAGGCAATTCACAAGGTAAATTATCAACTGCCATTACCGTTATTGCTTTTGGATCTTTATAATCAATTTCTGTTTCTGTTTCTGGATCGTATCCATAAATAGGGTCTGCTATTGTAGAGGATCTAATTGTACTTGCTACAGGGCCATCTATATCACAGGATATATCTGCCACTAATTTGATATTAAAATCTCTGGATTTTGCATCATCTCTGGTAAAAATAAAAGGAGCTCCATCACCATAAAAATGACCCGCTATATACATATCGCTTACTTTTGCAAATCGCATAAAGTCTCCTTCATATTCTCCCGGGTTTTTATAAAAATCATTCTTATCCAGAATTTTTCCATCTTTTCGTTTACTATAATCTAAAACATCAATCTGTACATATACCGGTTCATCAAAGATTGTATCAAGGTATTCTTCTACTGTAACCTGTCTGATGTTCATTGCCTCCAAAATCTCTTTAGCTCCTCCTCCTACTTTACCATTCCCTGTAAGTACTATTTTTATGTTTGGAAGCTTAATTTTGGATAATTCTAATTCTAATGCTTTTTGGTCACTCAAGGTTTCTGCTTTAGGAAGAGTAAACGTATTATATTTAAGTCCCCAAGCTCTAAACCCATTATATGCACCAACAATTCCTGCATATTTCCCAAAACCGATCAATCTAAATCCATTTTGACCAACGATTACTTCATGATCATACAGTTCAATATTTTTTTTAAGAATAGCATTAAGAAGATCCCTATTATAAGGTTGTTTTTTGATCGTATGCGAAAAGAAAAAATACTTTTTATTAGGGATCAAGGCAGAAATTGGTACTTCTTTGACTCCTAGCAACACGTCACAATCAGAAAGATCTTCAGAAACCGTAAAACCAGCCTCTGTATATGATTCATCTTTAAAAATTCTGACATCAGAATGTTCTACATTAAAAGAAGCTTTGGGAAACTTACTCACTACTGATCTTAAGCCATTTGGAGAGAAAACTACACGACGATCTGGCGGATTTTTTCGTTCTTTGATAATACCGAACTTGGTCATATGTAATTGGTATGTTTTTTGTGATTTAAAATTGCGGCTAAAGATATGACAATTATACGTATCTTTGCCGACCTTTGATTTTTTAATCAAATTATAAACAGTAGACAGATATTGTTTATATATGATGATCAAATTAAAGCAAATGCTATTGGGGTCGACTGGTTTTGACAGCGAGACTAATAGGATAGTAAGCATGCCGAGCTATGAAGTTAATGCTCGTAAATATCTATTTCACTTTTTTAAACGGCGAGAATAACTACGCCCTAGCTGCATAATCTGAATTTTAGTAGGATAGTGCCTCGGTTCACAAGGTGAACAAGCAGGATACCTCTCAAGAGCCTTGGTTTACGGCGATTGATTATGGGGTATCGTAAAAGTAAACCTAGAAATTATAGGATCTTGATATAATTTCGAAATTTAATTGAGAATAAGCGATAAGTTGGCGGTTTTTGGTCTTTCTTATCGACGAAAATTAAACAAAAACTAAGCATGTAGAAAGCTGTTGTATTACTTGTTTGGACGAGGGTTCGAATCCCTCCGACTCCACTAAGAATTGATCAAATTCCTTCAAAAGCCTATAAGTATATTATTTATGGGCTTTTTACATTCCTAGCAGATAAACTAATTCTTTTAAATAGAAAACTTAAAAACCAAAGGCATTCTTTACAATACTTGCTTATATGTTCCTTCTGCAACTAATAACAATATCAAATTCTCTATCTTCTTTTTCTAAGTTAGTTATGAAGTTTTCCAATTTAGAAACAAAATCTTGAATATTTTGTATTTCATCAATACCATCAAAAATAAATATGGTATTATCAATAATTCTTAGTTAGCATATGCTTGCATGACAAAGATGTTGTTAAACTAAGATATCCTGATGCTTAACTTGTACTTGACGGGAACGTTGAAATTGGAAAATAAAATCAAAAGAAATGATCCACTATTAAAGGCTAAAATTTGATAAGCCACATAGTCACTTCAATTGCGTACTTGTCAAAACATCAGGTATCTTAGTTAGGGATACACAAACTCAACTTGAGAAAATTTTTACCGTTCGATAGAGTTTAAGGACTTATCACAGTATAATATTATTAATAATACATTTTTACAGGATCGTTATGATCCAAATGTGTCGCTTCTAAAGAATGTTTACCTTTTTATTTCTAATGTCTAATGGGAGTATTGGAAATTTATTATCTCCTAAATCAGATTTACTATATTCAAGATCGAGATATTAAAGTTTTGTACTCCCAAAGAAGATTTCTTATCCACTTCTTCTATCCTTAAATCTTATTTATAATTATTCGTTTAACCACTTTGACCCCTGTTTTAGTTGCTATTTCCAGTATATACATACCATTATATAAGCCACTTACATCTATTAGCAAGTTTCGTGACGAATACACTTGAACACCAAACGTATTGTATATATTTACTTTCTGTAATTTTTCTCCTTCTCTTAACTGAATATGAATTTTGTCTTGCGCTGGGTTGGGATAGACTGTAAAATCACCGGGCTCATTCGTATCACCTGAAGGCTGTAACACACTTACAGTGATTGGTTTAAACCCCCACCTGCTATCATGGTTTTTATATAAACTTCTGTCATTTAAGAGAACTATCAAGTTCATTTCGTCTCGGTAATTTTCTACAAACTCATTAATGCTTCTCTTTTTAACTTCAAAAAAGGGGCGACTATTGGCCTCTACCAGCACAGTAGTATAATTTGGATTATCCAAAAAAGACCAAAGCCCGACACCTTCCATTTTTTTTGGTATGGTTATCCGCTCCAATTGGTTCCAACCAAAAGCATTACTCCCAATACTTCTCACATTATTTGGTATAATAACGCTCTCCACCAATTCTCCTTTTTGAAAAGCATTTCTCCCAATATGAGTTAACGTATATTCTATACCATTACTAACCACTGTTTCGGGAATATTTACACTAGTAGCTGTACCTGTATAGTCCACAACCATTACTTCAGCTGAAGAAATAATCTCATATCTTATGTCACCAACAGTAAAGCTTTGTGCATAAGTGACCAACATTAAAAACAAAGAAAAAATAACGAGACTCCATTTATTTTTAGATTGTAATTGGTTTTTAATAACTTCTTCAGTATTCATTTCTGATGCATTTTTTCTTATTAATTAACAGCATTATGATTACGAATAAATGGTGTTTACCTATACTAATACCACTACATCTAACGGGTATATTGTATTGTTTTTATTAAGTGGTATGTAAGTTGCCCTTAAACACCCCAACTCTTGCCTAAACAATCATTTATTTTCAATAAGTCAGAATGTTATCGAAGCAACTTACCTTCTACAATTTAACATACCGTCTTTAACTATTTACACCATATATTAGAATGCTCTTTAAACTTGTATACATATAGTATATTTGGTATTGTGTTTTGTTTCTTATCAGCGTTTTTTTCATCGGCCACCTAAACGCATCGTGAGGTATTATTTTGACTTAAAAGTAACTCCTGATTGTATTTCATACTTTTTGCTTTATATATTTTTCCAACTGGAAATTCCAATGTAAATTAGATTTAGTATCCCAAATAAAATGTATATCATCTGCACAAACACAATCAAGTACAACAGATATGATACTTTTAATATGTTAACTGGTTTTTGCAACACTTTGAACAATGACATCGTAAAGACATCTTTTTTTACCATCTTTTTTACCATCTTTTTACATTTTTTAAAATTTATTTATTTCAGGTATAATACCATTTAGTGGTATACAGGCTGCTCACCAAAAAGGTTTCAATCCAAACTCATCAAAACAAATTTCCCATTACTATATTACTGCCATTGCCCCATGTTTAAAGTAATACGAAAGGAGTTGAGGGAGCAACCTATACTTCCACTATATAGACAACATTTTTAATTTCTATATTCTAATATTTGTGTACCTCCTCCATAGATTGGAACTCTTTTCAAATTTATACACACGTATATAGCTTATTATAGGTACTTGTTTATTCCTATTTCCCCATTTTTCCAAGGCTCCTATAAGAGTAATAGTATCGTCATTACTCAAGCTCATATTATTAAAACCTGATAGATTATACCCTGCTATTCTATCATCTATATCTGCACCTTGTTGTACCCAGCGATTAGACGTATTGCGGTACGTCCTCACATACCCATACCTCTTCTCTTTACTATTGTTGTATGAAGCTATTGAAATGGCAGCACCATTATCAGATAAGCTGATATTCCACCCTGAAAAATTATCTGTTGGTAATCCAACGATATCTTTACCTATTTGTTCCCAAAGCCCCGATACGTTTTGATAAACACTTACGTAACCCGATGAAATCCCACCCTGGTGAGCTCCTATAGCAACTATTTGACCATCACTCGATAAACTCACGCTTGCCCCAAAATAATCTCTTACTGCTTTTCCATTTATATCTTCACCTATCTGAGACCATTTTCCTGATGTATTTCTGTACACACGTACATGACCAGAATGTTTACCATTACCACTGTTAAGTACTGCTCCTATTGCCAGCGTAGTACCGTCTTGAGATAAGCTTACACTATAACCAGACCAGTCACCTTGCATCTCGCCATCGATATCTCCTCCTACTTGTTCCCAAACTTCTGCATTATTCTTATACACGCGTACATGTCCTGAATTTTCACCGTTACACCCATTGTTACGCTTAGCTCCAACAGCCACCGTAGTACCGTTTCCTGATAAACTCACACTATAGCCCGACCAATCCCCTATTGCCTCGCCGTTGATATCATTTCCTATTTGACTCCAAGCTCCTGATTTTTTTTTGTATATGCGTACACATCCGGATTTGGTATTGTTGTAATTAGCTTGATGTGTTCCTACAGCCAAGATGGTTTCATCATCGGATAAACTCACACTGTAAGCTGACAAATCAACTACCGATTTGTTTATATTTCTGCCTATTTGAGCCTGAGCATAGCTAGCTAAATTTAGTATCCCAAAAAGAATGGCCGTATGTTTCTTCAATTGTATCAATTCTTATCAATTTTGAGACGAAGATTCACCGTATTTAGCTACCCTAATAAAAAAAGTGCTGAAGTATGTTAAAATGAGGACTAAAAATCTATTTTATGGGACTTTAAAAACTTTTTTGAGCAGTTTTAATGGGTTTTGAGATAACTTATTTAATATTGATTTTCTTTAATAAGATTGTCATACTTCGACACTGCTAATTACGGGCTATCAGTGCTTTTAACTATAACGACTAAACCTATAAGGTTCTTCGCTGCACTTCAATATTGTTCACTGACCATGCTCTGAATAGTGTTCTAATTTGATTGTATTACAGAATTTAATAGAGATTAGTAGCGATTTTCTATACTTTCAACATGCTAAGTGTATTCTTCTCATTACTCTTATGGATAAATCATTTTTAATTTTCATTTTCTTTACTGGTCTAAAGAAAACGAACCAAAAGAAAAGACGCCCCTCTCGGAAAGATTATTTCTTTTGATATGTTCAAGAAGAATTAACCCAAAAACCTCATCAAAACTACACTTCTGGGTTTCGAAGTTTTCTACTTTATCCATATGACAGATCTGGGACTGCCTTATGGTATATTCTTAACGATTAACTTTTACACTCACTTTTTTAGAATACACAAATTATGGTAACTAACCAGCATAGCATAATGAGTATTCATAAACAGATTACCAAAGTTACATCTACTTTGTAATGATATGTATTTTGTAATTACATCTACTAGTGATGTTGATACTTATTTATCCATGTAAAATTGTCCATGAATAAGTTACAGATATCCATTCCTAGATCTTCATATTAGTCACAAATTTGATCCGTAATTAAATATTAAACTTTTGCAAACAGGAATTCTATTAAAAACCGCAGCTTTAATCATGTTTTTAGGATTTTCTATTCAACTATTTTCTAAACTCAAAAACAGTAATATTATGAAGAACAAAAAAAAAGAAACCATGGGACTATTAGTAACCATGAAAGCCAAAGCTGGTAAAACGAAGGATGTTAAAGACTTCCTATTTGGCGGACTACCGCTAGTACTTCAGGAGTCTGAAACGGTATCTTGGTTTGCTTTTCAAATTGACAATAACACTTTTGGTATATATGATACTTTTGAAACTGAAACCGGGAGACAAGCCCATCTAAAAGGTGAGGTTGCAAAAGCCTTATTAGCTCATGCTGATGATTTATTAGAAAATTTTGATGCAAACACGAGCATTCAATTTGTTAATGTGATTGCCTCTAACCACAAATCTGGAACACAAAACAAAGGGTTCCTTGTTATTATGAACGCCAAAGCAGGAAAATCTGAAGCTGTAGAACATTTTCTGGAGACTGGTAGGCAATTGGTCGATAATGAACCTGAAACATTAGGATGGTATGGTTTTAAATTAGATGATACAACTTATGCTATATTTGATACTTTTACTAAAGATTCCGGAAGGGATACTCACCTAAATGGTAAAGTGGCCGCTGCTCTTATGGAAAATGCGCCTGTTATACTGAAGGATTTTAGCGCTACAGCTATCCAAAAGATAGATATTTTGGCTTCGAAGTAATAGCGTTTACCGTAGTAAAGGAGCATTTTAATTGATGCTCCTTTTTTGATATATAGATCCATAAATGTTCAAGCTTGTTGTATAACTACAAGAGGTCAGTTTGTATTTTTTTCAAGTTTAGCAAACCCAACTGTCTTTCGGTAAATATCTGGTGAAACACCTACTTTCTTTTTAAAAAATCTACTAAAATAAAATTCATCTTCATATCCCAAATTAGCTGCTATTTGCTTTACTGGTTTAGAGGTTAGATATAATTCTCTTTTGGCTGCTACTACAATTCTATGGGTTATTAAAGATGTAAGGGTTTGATTTAAATATTTTTTTACTATTGCTGCTAAAGTTCTAGAACTTACACATAGCATATCTGCATATTCTTGCGGGGCATGTAATCTAGCATAATTACTTTCTATAGCATTTACTAAATTTTGTAAGATTTCGGATTGTCGATCTGTAAATTGAAGCACTGAATCTTTATCAAATTTCTTTTTCTGTCTTACAGCTTCAATAAGAAATACTTTTAAAAAAGCCACTAATACCTCATGTTGCGCAATCGAATCTTTATTCATTTCTCTCGAAATTTGCTCCATAAGGCTAAAAAACAAAAACTCTTCTGCTATTTTAAAAAAAGGTAAGCCATGAAAATTACCAAAAAGTACTCCTTCTGTTTCTATTTCATTTTGATGGCGGTATGTACAAAAAAAATCGGGATGAAAATTTAAAATAAATCCTGAGCATTCTTTTTCCGAACTCAACATAAATGGTTGGTAAGGTGACAAGCAAATGATATGATTTTCCTTGAGTTGATATTCTGAGAAATCTACTTTCAAAGTAAAACTATTACTTCTTAACAAGATGATAGAGTAACAATTTTTTCTTTGCAAATGTTTAAACTGATCTAGGTTGCTGAACTGTTCTAACCTAAATGCTAATTCATTATTTTGCTTATTAATAATAGTCTGTACCATAAAACTTTGCTTAGTTTTAACTCAATAAATTTAAAGCTTCTAAGGCAAATGCCGTACTAAGCTCTCTACTTCCAAAATATGTATTAGACCTTGGTGCTATAAAAAGCCCATACACCGGCCAGCCTCCATCTGTCAATTGTGTATCTAATAATTTTAAAAAATCTACTCTATTCACAATTCCTAGCTTTTTTAACGCAATGATTCTTAATGCTCTTTCTAATGGAAACGTTGAACAATTTACCCGAGCTATAAGCATTTCTGTGAGTGGCTTATAAAATTTTTCAAATTTATCAGGAAAGTCAACTACTAGTCTAGAAAGAAAAAATAAAAAGACATCTGGGGCTGGGTAATATCGTGTACCTTTAAGGTATTCATTACTTATTAAAAAATTGAATACAAATGCCTCAGTTTCTTTTAACTCGTTTCTTTCTCCATACCCTATTTGGTGCATTAAATATAATACATTAATAGCAACTATAGCATCTATTCTTGGCCTATTGTTATCAAAATATACTTGAATAACACCTTCTACATTTCTATTATCTATCATTTGTTCTGCTACAGGTATAATACCCTCTCTATTCAGCTTGTTATGGTTTAATAGAAAAGATAACACCATGGATGTAGTGTCTAAATCATCTGGGAAATTTTCTGGCCTAGCTTCATTTTTGTAAAAACACCAACGCAATTTATTTTGTCCATCATGGTTAAGTATCTCCTGGCACATGGATTCTACTATATCATTTGGAAGTGATGTATACGAGTGTAAAATAACCGCTGTAGAAAATATTTCTTTGGAAAAATCTTCGCCTCCAATTAATTGCACGTTATTACTTACAAAACTCCTGCAAAAAGGAAATTTACGAAGCCTAAGGTTCAAATAGGCTTCTCCCAATGTCTTCTTCTTGCTTACTCCTGATGTTATAGTTTTAAGAGGTATAGGCCCATCACTTTCTATAGCGATATATTCAAAGTTATCTTTATTATATTTTAAGGTACTAATTCCAAAGTTTGCTGCTTCCTGCAGGTTTTCTGACTTATCATCTATAAAGATGGTGTTTTTGGGGTTTATCGAAGCGCTTGAAATAATATATTGAAAAATATCTGGGTTTGGCTTTCTAAGTTCCAACAAAGCCGATACGTATATCCCATTAAAATATTTCCAAAAATCAAAATGAGTATATAAATAGACAAAGGATTCTAAATCAACATTCGAAAGGCAGTATATCTTTTTTTCTTTTTCATGTAATGCTTTAAGCACCCCTAGCATAAACTCATTAACCTTTAAACTGCCTACACTTAACTCAAGCAGTTCTTTTAATTTGCTATAAGGGGTTTGTAATTCGCAACTCAACATTGAAAGGGCTAGCTCTCTATTAATTAAACCTTTTTCTAAATCCTGCCAAACGGGATGTTTGACCATTTTTCGTACATCATCTATTCCTTTTGTTTCTGATGTAAAGTGTATAGAATCCCAATTTAAAAGGACATCGCCTAAGTCAAAAATAATCGCATCATAGATATCTAAAGTTTGTGATAATTCTTGTAAATTGGTAATAAGTTCTGGGGTTAAAACTTCTTTCATGTTGTTTTGATTTATTAGTGAAACATATGACGAGAAATCCACCTTAGCTTTTTGTTCTAGAAAGCAATTAGGTAAGATGTGTGTTTACTTTCGAGATGGTATTATCGCTTCCTCTGAACTGTAAATCTTGCAAGTTCTTCTAAAACGGCTACATTTTCGTTCTCAAATTCATTTAAGTAAGCTATTGCTCTTTCTGATAATTTGTTGGCTTCGATTTGAGCATTTTCTACAGAACCAAAAAGTGATGGATAGGTTAGCTTATTTTCATCTGCTTGTTCTCCTGCTGGTTTACCCAATGATTCTGTTGTTTCAGTTTTACTAAGGATATCGTCTTTAGCTTGAAATGCAAGACCTAAATAATATCCATAATCTAATAGTTTATTTATTTTTTGTTCTGATAGTTTGCAAGAAATACACCCTCCTAAAATGGCTATCTGTATTAAAGCACTTGTTTTACCCGAATGTATAAATTGCAAGTGTTTTAATGATACCATATCTTCTGCCCACGATTCGGCATTTAAATCTGCACATTGCCCTTTATGCAACTGATCATTTAATTTTCGAAAAAGCTCTATGTCTTGACAATACTTATGAAATGGATACAATCCTTCTTCAAAGAGTCTTGAAGCGGCCAAAGTAGCTGTGTTGACATCATATTTCATATGACAAGTGGGCGCATTTCTTCTAATAGCATCATTGTCTTGAATATCGTCAATAATTAGGGTATAAGTATGAATAAACTCTACTGCTTTGGCAAATTCAAATGCTTGCTGTTTATTACCATTAAAGCCTTCTGATATCGCAAAAACAATGGCCGGTCTTATTCTTTTTCCTCCATTTCCCAAGTTTAGCATGTAATACATAGCTTCATTTGTAGATTCAAGCATATTAGTATCGGAGAATTTAATATCTCTAAAAGCTGTATCTATTTTTGTTTTAGTTCTTGTTAGAACATCCTGGAGTTTTTCCATTTTCTATATAGGTTTTTCGAGCTATAAATTGAAGGCGTTTAGCTGGTTTTAAACACTTCAACCTTTAATTTTTAACGCTATACACTTCATCTAAATTTTAGTGGCCTCGTTAAACAATTATTAAAATATTTGCGTGATTTGTTAATGTATTAAAAGTAGGGGTTCGAAAAAGTGAAAATTCAAGAAATACCAAACAAAAAGCGCTAACTGTAAATTAGTATAGCGCATAGGGTTAATTTAGTTCATCTAATCACCAAAACCTTCTAATTCTCTTAATTTATTATATTATTTAGGGTTAGTCGTTATCATTGCTTCTCTTTAAACAAATAACTATATTCAATCTTAATTTGAAAGGATAACAAGGCTAAATAAATTATGAGTTCTTTTTCTTTATCATCAACTTCTGTAGCGTTTAAAATTTCTGTGATCTTTGTAGAAATCGTTGAAGCTTCTTTTTGAATATCAATCAACAAAAAATCCTGTCTATCCAGCAATTGTAAATTGAATGCTCTCCTAAAGGCATTATGCCAATTATGAACGGAAAGTTTATCAAAAATATGTTTTTCCATATAACTATGCTTTCTATTATCATTAAACTCCAATTCTTTGGATATAGCTTCTTTATCTAACCCTTGATACATTAAACTCAAATAGATTAATTCCTTATCATTAAGTAGTTTTGATAGCGTATGTATCATTTTGAAGTAATTATCAAATGTTTTAAAGTAGATGTCACTGTATTATCAAAATCAAGCAAGGTATCCTGAGGAACTTTATATCCATAAGATATGCTTTTAAAATCCTGTATAATTTTTGATGCATACCCTAATGCTATTTTTTCTACTGTTGAGTCCACATAATCCAGTTTTTTCAATAAACCAAGTTCAAAAGCTTGTTGGATTAAATCTGCCCAATTTTTGGCCTTAAATTTCTTTTTTAGTGTACCTCTTACATAACATAAATCCTCCTTTCTAAGTGAGAGGAAATCTGCAATATATTGATCATCGAAATTAAGAACAGATAATCTTAAAAAGTACTTTTCCCTATTTGATAATGTGATTATATTACCCTCCATAGTTTATTTTTTCTTGAACTCTGTAGTACATCAAATATCAATTCTTTATCTAAAATATTCTAAAAAAAGTGGCGAAACTGCTTTAAAGTGGGACGAAGAAAGGTAGGAATGCAATTATTATCGTAGTCAATAATAAACCTGAACTCATTTCAGTACATCTATTAAGGGGATTCTAACCCAAACCACATTCTAATATCAAAAAAATCATGATAATGGGTTTGCTTCACCCTGGCTTCATAGACAGACACTTTATTTATCCCTAATATTTTGTTATTCATCCTATTATTTAAGAACTCAAGTACACTTTTTTGATTTTTTCGATAAACAGATTGTTATTTACTAAAAGGATATACGACAGGACCTGAATATCAAAAATTATTTTAAAAACATGAAAAATATTATTCAAAATCAACTAACCTATGAAGAGGAGCTAGAGGCAGAAAATCTAGTATCAAAATTAGAAACTATTTTTATTGATAAACTCTCCGCTCAAACCAAAAAAGAACGTCAGGATTACATTAGATTCTCTTGATAACTATTCACTAAGCCTATTACTCAACGCCTGCTTTTTATCTTTTTTAACACATTGATGGATTGCTTGATTACCCATTTGATATTCCAACTTATCAATGCCGACACAACTAAAATTATCGATATTATTAGAATTATAAGGATACTGGGGGATAGAACATTTTGGCTCAGATCTTCCATGATATTAGCGGTCATTTAGAGATCTGGCAAATGTCAATGGAACATAGTTGGTAACCACCACCAGTACCGAATTCCCATTTTGCAAACGTTCCATCATATGTTGTTTTCCGGTTCTTTTGGTTTCCCGGATACTTCTTTCGTTCATATAATATTTTGGTAATGTCTTTTTTTTCATTGTTACTTTATTCTCTTATAACACAGATTTGCATTGAATTATATTTTTAATTCTTTATTATTTAATAAACTTTACAAAAACCAAACAGCGCCAAAAGCTATTATTTGGATCAAAAAAGGCTGAATTGCAAAAAAAGCAAGTGAGGACTAAAGCAACGGTTTAGTTTCACAGTGTTTTTGGGTTCGATTGATCTATTGGCGCTTTAGACTGATTTAAACAACTGCTCAGTCCTTGAACAATTATCCGTCCTGTTTCCAGAGTCTACTAAATCCGTCAACCAATTCTTGAAAAACCTCTTGATTCTTTTGATCAAACGTGCCTTAAACATCCTACCTATCTGCAATCACTATTTTCTCAATTAAATCTTTACTTGTTTTAATTCTTATCCCGGCCCCAGCAGGTTAATATGTACCTTATCTCTTGTCAGGTTGGGGGAGATGATAAAGCAGTCATCTTCGGGCGCACCTATGACCGACGTGCTACCATCGGATATGGATTTAAACCCCGTCCATCCATTATCCAAATAAGCTTGTATTCTCCCAAGGGGCACTATAAGTTTTATTTGGTTACGAAGATCGGTGCCATTCAAATCTAGAAAGGTAGCTGTATGGAGTGTTGGTGGATCGGTGGGTTTTACCTCTACCGTGGCTAAGTTTGGGTTGTTCGCAAAAGTCGAATTCCCTGTATAGGTCACCGAGGCAGGTATGATGATCTTGGTCAAATCGTTGTCCCAAAAAGCATACATGCCAAAACTGGTCACATTTTTGGATATGGTTACCCTGGTTAATCGGTTATAGGCTAAAGCATACCGACCAATACTGGTCACACTATTGGGTATGATCACACCAGTCAATCTATTATCGTAAAAAGCATACCTGCCAATACTGATTACACTTTCGGGCAGGGTTACCTCTGTCAATCGATTATAGGCAAAAGAACTAGCCCCGATAACTGTCACATTGCTTGGACTTTCGAAGGTTACTTCGGTCAACTTGTCCGTGGAAACTTCTAGAGAGATCTGGTCACGACGATTAAAAGCATCTTCTCCAATAGCGGTAATGTCATAGATTTGATTTTTAAAAAAGATATTTTTGAGGATTGTCAAGTTGTGGGACCACGAAGCCCTAATGCCTCCAGACAGTCCCACAACCTCTACCGAATTGGGATTTTTAGAAGTAATTCTATATTTGATGCCATCAAAGCTAAATTCGTCCCCTACATTTTGGCCATAACCGGTAAGAACTGCCAATACTATAAAGATGGTAAGCATTATTAATTCTAATTGTTTTCTCATCTGATGGGTTTATTTTTATCCATTTTTAAAAAACATTCTAAAACAAAAAATAACCATACAGGAAAAATATCCAATAATTGATATCAAAACATTACCGTTATCAGAAAAACTTGCACTATATATGGATAAATCAACTATCTGCCTGTTGGTATTGGTATTTATTTGAAAACGAAAATTCCACTTATTTTGCAGATTTGATAAATAAAGTGCTGAAATGAATTGAAACTGGGACTGAAAAGGAATTTTATGGGACTTTACAAAATTATTTTTTGTGTCATTTTATTATACGTTAAGGTTGAAATAATTTGAAATTGAAAGCCTTGATATATTTTTAATTAAGATTCTTTCCTGGAGTTTAGCTTATTTACTAAGAACATGTATCACCAAAGTCCAAGGCAAAAAAATGGTTTTGTTTCTTTGTTCATAAAATGAAATAGTCTTGCTTATGATGCCTCGATGGCCCGTCTAGTCTTAGTTTGTTAACGCTTGCTTCATTTCATCTTTTAGGCAAAATTTACAGGACATTTTTTAGTTAAGTGCTGACTCTGTTTAAAGGTTAGAGTTCTATACCACAGTTCAAAATGCCTATGAATCTAGGTTAAATTGCATCAGTTTTTTTATGCACCACAGCGACTCTTTGGCAGATAAGTTTTGGGATTACCTACACTACGTATGCGTATTGTTGTTTTTGTAAAATCGTCCATGTATAAATTACAGATGTCCATTCCACAATCTTTAGAGTAGTTACAAATTTGCACAGTAACAAAATGATAAATTATTGAAAACAAAAATGCTATTAAAAGTAGTATTCCTAGTCTTCATTCTGGGATTTTCAATTATTTTCTAAATCAAAACACCATACTATTATGAAACACAGAAAGAAAGAAACAATTGGACTATTAGTAACTATGAAAGCCAAAGTTGGTAAAGAAAAGGAAGTTAAAGATTTTTTACTTAGTGGATTACCACTAGTACTTCAAGAGCCTGAAACGGTATCCTGGTTTGCTTTGCAGATAGACGACAGCACTTTTGGTATATATGATACTTTTGAAGTTGAAGCAGGTAGACAAGAGCATTTAACTGGTGAGGTTGCAATAGCATTATTAGCTCATGCCGATAATTTATTGGAAAGTTTTGATGTAAAAGTGAGTATTCGGCCGGTTAATGTGATTGCTTCTAACCATAAACCCGGAACTCAAAAAAAAGGATTGTTGGTTATTATGAATGCTAAAACAGGAAAATCTGAGGCTGTAGAAAATTTCCTTCAGACTGGAAAGCAACTGGTAGCAGACGAGCCCGAGACATTAGCATGGTATGCTCTTAAATTAGACGATACAACGTATGCTATATTTGACACTTTTGCCAATGACTCCGGAAGGGAGGCCCATCTAACCGGTAAAGTAGCCGCTGCACTTATGGAAAATGCTCCTGTTATGTTGAACGACTTTAAAGCCACAGCTATTCAAAAAGTAGATATTTTGGCTTCGAAATAATAGCTTTTACCATAGTTAGAAAAGGAGCATTTTAATTGATGCTCCTTTTTTGATATATAGATATATAAATATTCAAGCTTGTTGTATAACTACAAGAGGTCAGCTTGTATTTTTTTCAAGTTTAGCAAACTCAATTATTTTTTGATGCACATCTGGTGAAAGCGCCTATTTTCTTTTTAAAAACCTCTTTACTTTTCTTGTTAGTTACTGTCAACCGTTAGAGAAGCGAAAACATCAATAATTGACATATATCATTTTTGTTTCGTGGCCCAGCTCCGGTTCGTTATAATCTATAACACATACATAGGAGCCAACAGGAACCAGACTGCCTTTATGGGTGCAGTCCCAAGCATCACCCGGT
>NZ_OMPF01000007.1:0-201931 GCF_900312735.1 Aquimarina sp. AU119
CTTAGTAGGAAAAGAGAAGGGATTATCAATGTTGACGAACTGCAATGTTCTACGTGTATATTAATCTTATTCCTCTCTTTTGTTCTTTCTGATTAAACCTTAAAATTAAGAGATTGTAAACTTAAGATGTGTATAATATCCATGATGCTTTCGGGATTCAAACTCATCATATAAGAAACGTTAGCAGCAATTAAATACGATAATAAATGAAGCCAGAAGATTTTATAACAGCATATGAAACTGCTTTAAAAACGCGGGAATGGAAAAATATTGAACCATTATTTCATGATAATGTTTGTGTGACATTTTCAAATGGAACTGTGCATAATGGAAAATCCATGGTGAAGGTTGCTTTTGAAAATAATTTTTCGGTAATCAAGAATGAAGAATATTCAATACAAAATGTCAAATGGGTACTAAAAAACGAGTCAATTGCTGTTTTCTTGTTTGATTTTTTTTGGGAAGGTGTTATTAATAAAAAGTATACAAAAGGAAACGGAATTGGGACTTCTGTATTGATAAACAAAAATGGAAAATGGATTCTATTGACAGAAAACCTAAGTAAAAAAGCAACTTGACAAATCAATAGAAGGAATAAAAACAAAGAATTCTATGTCCTAGTATTGAGATTGAATTCATTATATAATTAAATTGAAAGAAATGGCAAATATTAGACACAACTTAACAATTACCGCATCTACTAAACAAGTATATGATGCAATAACATTAGAAAATGGTTTAAAAGGTTGGTGGACACAAGAAGCTACTGCAAAACCGGAAGAAGGAAACATAAATCATTTCAAATTTGGTGATGAATATTTCAACGAAATGAAAATCTTAAAACTAAATCCCCCAAATCAAGTTCATTGGGAATGTGTAGATGGAGATAAGGAGTGGATCGGAACTAATTTGTCTTTTGTACTGGAAGAAAGAGACGGCATTACTTTTCTTAAATTCTCCCATTTAAATTGGGCAGAAGAAAGTGAATTCTTTGGATTTTGCAGTCATCATTGGGGTAGGTTTTTAGATAGCCTTAAATCATTGTGTGAAACTGGAAAAGGTCAACCATTTATAAAATAGATTACTGAAATATAATTCACTCTGCCGTATAACAAAGTGAATTATGATATTTATCGACTACTCCAAAATGTGTCCGACTGATTGATTGATGATAGTTCCTGTCATATAACTTGCTAAATCCGATGCTGCTAAGACCACAACATTTGCTGTATCTTCTGTAGAAGGGAGTTTTTTCATTGATGTTTTATTTTGCGTTATAAATTGCTGCATTTCATCTCTACTCATTCCCATATTTGATCCCATAGTAGCAAAAGTATAGTCAATTGTAGGTGAATCGGGCATTGCTTCTGTTCTTACACCAATTACTCTTACCCCTTCTGGCCCCCACTCATTTGCCAAACTCTTTAGTAAACCTTCAGTAGCAGCATGAGATGCTGTTAATGCTGGACTCCATGGAGAGCCCACCTTAGCCAAGGTAGAAGTGATAAATATGATAACCCCATCCCCTTGTTGCGACATTATTGGGTATGCTGCTTTAGCAGTAAGAAACTGGCATGCAGTAGTGGATTTCAAAGGAATCATAAATTGCTCTAAAGATACTTCCATAGCAGGTTTTCCATGATTATACTCTGCTGGATCCGAAGCACTTAAATTAATCACAATATCAACAGCTAAGTTTTCTTTTTTAAACCAATTAAAATACTCTTTAACGGCGGTCTCATCTAAAGTGTCCAACTTTCTTATTTCTCCTATCTCTGATTCTTCTGCTATGCCATCTACATTAATATCAGACATATAAATAACGGCCCCATGTGCCTTTAAAGTTCTTGACACTTGCATTCCTGTAGCTCCTTTGGCTCCAAAAACAAGCGCATTCTTGTTTTTTAATAATTGATTATTCATATTTTGAGTTTTAATTTTGACTATTCGCTACTAAGTTTGGAGCTCCAATTCCCGTTTCTAAATATTGCTTAAGGCTACTTGCTATAAAATGAGTCCACCCAGCATCACAAATTTCATAACAATTTAAATTTGGGGTTAACCCTTTGTGGGTAAATGAAACTTCTATCATCTCATCACTTAACCCTTTAAAAACAAAAGATATTTCGCTATTCAACCATTCTTTTTTTATGTTTTTAAGACCTGAAAATGAATGATTTGCATAAATACATCTCCAAGTGACATGACGAAATTCTTCCAATTCTGAAATTACAAAACGCCATTCTGTATCTTCTTCAAAAAAAACAGAAAACTCATGTCCAATTTCATTAGCTACTTTGTTATCTACGTTTCCCCACCATTTATTCACTTCAGTTGTTATTGCTTCAAATGCTTTTTCTTTTGATGCTTTAACTCTAATTGTTTTTTTAAAATCCATATTCATTTGTATTAATTTTATTATCTAAAATATTCTGGAGCTAAACTTATCCAACCTCGAGTTGTATTTTCATATAGCTTTTTATACTTCTCATAATCTTTAGAATTATAAAATTCTTGAGCATTCTTAACCGATTTAAACTCTATCACTACGACAACTTCTAATGGTGTCCCAAATAAATTTTTAGATTTTGGCGTTGCCACCAAAAATTTTCCATTAAACTTTTCCAATACTTCATTTATTATTTTCACAGGAGGAACGTAATTCTTCTTATCTGTCACTGTATAATTTTCTATAAGATAACCTCTGTTCATAAATCTAATTTTTCATGTATATTTGACCAGTTGCAAAAAACAACTAGACAAATATATAAAACTAATTGTTTTTTACAACTAGTTTTTAAATAAAACTAAAAAAATGAAAGAGTCAAAATCATTGTGCCCTGTAAATCAATACCTTGAAATCTTTGGAGATAAGTGGACTTTACTAATAATAAGGGATATTATGTTTGACGGGAAACGATACTTTAATGAAATAAGAGAGTCTGATGAGAAAATCGCAAGTAATATTTTAACAGACAGACTTAATAAATTGGAAAAATCAGGTGTTATACTTAAAACAAGAGATATTAAACACAAGCAAAAAAACATATATACATTAACCAAAACGGGCATTGATCTAATGCCTATTATAATAGCAATGTCTGAATGGAGTTTAAATCATAGAAAAGTTTCTGATAAAGATAGAATACATGTCTCAAACCTCATAAAGGGAGGTAAGGCATTACAAAACAAAATGAGTGCAGCCCTTTTAGAAGAGTTTGAATCTATTTCTAAAAATTAGATTACATTTTTTTTGCTAAAAGAAGTAAACAAATGTAATTTACCTAGAGAGAAATATTAATTGAATTATGGAATACCTAATTAAACAAAACATTTAAAAAAACTATAATGTAAACAAAATGTATAACTAATGATATGAAGTTTTATAAACTATTTCTAATACTAACTTTTATTATAATACATCTATCTTGTAAAGCCCAGGAATTAGATTCAAGAATCGAGATTGTTCCTGTAATCATTGAGCAAGAAGCAACATCTATTTGGAGAACGATCAATGATATTGCTTTTTTTGAAAAACAAGGCTATACCATAAACCTTCCTAAACACAAGTTAATCGATTCACTAATTGTTAAATCAAAAAATGGAACATTTAGAAACGAAGATTTTACATCCATTTACACCCTTTTAGAAACCAAAATATTCAATAAAGAACACTATACTAAAGCCATTGAAAAATTAAATAAACATAGCAATCTTATTAATTCATTAATTAATCAAATTGATGCTCAAAAAAAGGATTGGGATTGGGAGTTCAATATATTTGATACTTATAAAATTATATTAACTCTGTATGGAACAGGAGGAAGTTATGATCCCGATGAAGGAACTATAACTTTATTGACCACTCAAGAAGGCAGTTTTATGAATTATCAAAACCCTGCAAATACTATAATCCATGAAATCACTCATATGGGAATGGAATACTCAATTGTTCAGAAATATAAGCTTTCTCATGGCAATAAAGAGCGTATAGTTGACACCTTTGTCTTTCTAATGTTTAAAGAAGCACTTCCTGAGTATCGTATCCAAAATATGGGAGACATAAAAATCGATAATTATTTAAATACTCAGAAAAATATAAACGCACTAGATGAAATAGTATCAAAATTTGCCAACTAATTGTTTTAGCAAAATATTAACCTGTGATGCTTGGTTTCCTTTTACTATTTTAGTTATTTAAAATATGCGACTAACTATCCCCTATTAGTTGTAAAAAAATTAATACAAACATTATGAAGAACAAATTATCCTTACTTATAGTCGGACTTTTGTTCATTTGCTGTTCTGACAAACAAAAGACAAAAAATGACACTCCTATTACAATAGTAAATAAGTTCGATCATGAAGAGGTAAAGTGGTTCAAGACCAAAGGAAAAGGAACGATAAGAGGAGTCGCAAAATTCAAATCAAAACAAGGAGATTTACGCTTTGGAGAAGAATTTAGAATAGAATTAATGCCTAACTGTCTTTATACTGAGGAGAGGTTAAGTAAAATATACCAAAATAAGAATTCTGGATTTATTTATGTAGAAGATGGTATTCCCAAATTTACTCCTGACCCCAAAAGATATCACGAAACAAAAAAAACAATGTGTAATCAAAAAGGGGAATTTGAATTTAATAATCTTCCTGAGGGTGACTATTACATCATTGCTTTTATGTTATGGGATAAAACAGGAGGTGGAATAATGCAGCACGTAGTACTTTCTGAAAATGAATCAAAAAGTATCGAGATGATTAACTTTTAATAAATCAAACATAACTTCTCCTTACTATGTATAAAAAAAGAGGATATGTAAAATGATCTATTTACCTAACCTAGATGCACATAACTAATCTTATCTATCCATAAAAAACTCATCATATGAAAAAACATCTTCCAACGATTAACTTTATCCTTTTACTCCTGCTGGCTTGTTTTATTTTTTTTGACAGACAAACCAGTGCAATCGAAACATTTAAAGAAATACAAGCGGAAAGATTAAGCATTATTGGTGCCGATAAAAACCTATATATAGCTATCAGCAATCCAGAAAAACAGGCTTTAGCCACTACTCATGGTGTGCCTAATAATCCCGGTTCTGATAGAGATTTACCCGGAATAATATTTTTTAATCGTGTTGGCGATGAAGTAGGTGGTATTTATTATGATGGAACAGATGATGAAAATTTTGCCGGAATAACTTTTGATCAGCAAAAAAATGATCAGATTATGGCAATTATGAAGGATGAATACATCGAAAAAGGGGAATGGAAAAGGTGGTATGGAATGTTCTTTAGAGAAAGGTCGGATTCCATCAGAGTTCAAAAACTTTACGATCAATTTCTAGAAAGAACCAAATTAATGACCAAACAGGAAAAGGATAATGAGTATTTAAAATTTAAAAAATATCTGGATTCAGAAATTAATATTTATAGAATGTTCCTTGGTCGGGAAGAAAGTAAAAACACCGGCCTATTCATTTATGATTCTAAAGGTAATGAACGGATCAAAATTTATGTTGACAAGTTTGACAATACTCGATTTGACATTTTGGATAAGGATGGAAATAAAATTAATGCCGAGAACGATGTAGAAGAATAAAATGTTTTATAACTATTAAATGATTACAACTAAGAAAATAACATAGCGAGATTCTGATGGAATTTATGAAGGTTTTTTAGCTCATAATCAAAATATTAAAACCAAAATTCCCGTCATATTAATTGCTCATGCATTTGGAGACCAATCCATATTTGAAGAACACAAAGCGATTGAACTCGCCAAATTAGAGTCCATTGGTTTTGCAATTGATACTACTTATCTTAATAATCTATTATAGAGTTCTGCGTTTATATTTATATAAAAACCTATCGAAATATGAAAGTCTCAACCAAACTAATGTCACTCTTATTAGGATTAGTGATTTTGGCCTGTAAATCCGACTCAATTTCTAAAATGAATATTGGTATAGAAAAAATTGAGAATGGTTTGATTACGACCGCTTCTATAAATGGTAAAAATGGAGAGTATAATATTTATAAAAGAATGGAATATTATGGTGTTCCTGGGGTTAGTATTTCGGTTATAGACAAAGATACCTTCCGAATAAAAAAGGGTTACGGTCTTCGCAATATCGAACAAAAAGATTCTATTGACTCAAATACAATATTTCAAGCCGCGTCTGTAAGCAAGCCTATAACCTGTTTTGCCATATTAAAAATGGTAGAAAGTAATTTAGTTTCCTTAGACGTAGATGTAAATAGTTATTTAAAAAATTGGAAAATAGATTATTCAAATTATAAGGATTCTACTAGAGTTACTCTTCGCCAACTCTTGTCACATAAATCTGGATTATCTGTTGGAGGGTTTCAAGGCTATGAAAATAAAGATAGCATCCCAAATTTAATAAGTATTCTAAATGGAACCAGCCCTTCTAACAATACACCTGTGAAGTTAAAATTTCAACCAGGCTCAGATTGGTCTTATTCTGGAGGTGGATATGTTGTCATACAAAAAATCATTGAGGATGTCTTACAAGAAAGGTACTCGGATGTTATGGACTCTATAGTACTAAAACCCCTTAAAATGGATTCGAGTTTTTTTGATCCAACTTTTGCAGATAAAAATAAAAACGTAGCTCTAGGGTACAATTATGATCGCAGCCTTGTAGGTAGTGGCTGGAGATTTTATCCTGAGCTGGCAGCAGCTGGATTATGGACCACCCCTTCTGATATATTAAAATTCATTGTGGCAATTGGAGATTCCCTTAATAAGAAACCAAATAGTCTTTTAACTGCTGATAGTGCGAAGGAAATGCTTGACTTAGGTCTTTTTGTGGATAATAAAGAAGAACCGACCGTATTTTCCTTTAGAGGAACAAACAAAGGATACCGTTGTGAATTTATCGGATTTACGAAAAATGGCGAATGTAATGGGGCGATGGTTATGACAAATTCATATGCAGGAAGGTATTTAATTCAAGAAATTTTACGATCAATAACAAGACAATATGATTGGAGATATCCTTTCGCAAAAGAACCGGTTGAATTTATCCAAAACCTAACTAACAATAAACCAATACATCAATTCAGTGGTGATTATCAATACGCTGATAGTAAATTCGTTTTTTCAGTAAAACCTTCAGATAGCCTATTGTTAATAGAAAGACATTGGAATGGAAATTTTTCTTATTTGACACAAATTTCGGATAGTCTATTTATTGATACATCAACCTTGAACGAATACAAGTTTGTCTATAATCGAGAAAATAGAAATCCTATCCTAATTGTCAATAACAAACGAGAATATAAAAAAATAAAGTAACTGCGCTTAATGTTGACTATAATTCATTGTAATTAATTATTGGTACGACTCAACTTACCAAAACCCATATGTATTTTCTATTCAGTTTGTATTTACTAAATTAGGTATTTAAACCATCTAACACATCTTATACATGAATTGTTGGCAATACTAAAATCTATAAGAATGAAATGTAGTATACTATTCTTAATCTCACTTGTAATAAACTGTAGTGCCTTTAGTCAGAATAAAACCAATACAAGTATAGCAGAAACGGATTATTTTGAATTCTATAGTGATTATTGGATCAATCTTCATCATTTTTTATTTCAAAAAGCTAGTAGTGATCAGGAAAAAAGGATACAAGAAGATGGACACCGATTACTGGATATTAATGAAGCAGTCGTATATAAAAACTTGAACGATAAGCAAGCAAAAAAATTAACTGAAGCAATTACATATTACAAAAAGAACATCATCGATAGAAGTTTACACAGAAGGCTTGGCAGAGAACGCGTTTGGCTTCAAAAACAACCAATAGACCAACCTATAACAGATACCTTGTTTTCTAAACGTTATACAAAAATTCTAAATCAAGCTTCAGAGGTATACAGAACTACGTTTTGGCCTATTCACACGAAACAAAATAAGCAAGTCATCACAAAACATCTGTCTACAATTAAAAAATTAGAAGCCAATGTATTTTCTAAAATGGTAAAACTCACTCTCACCGATTGGCCCACAAAAACCAAAGTTAGAGTCGATTTAACAGCATATGCAAACTATGCGGGTGCTTATACACCTACACGACCCAAATTTAACCTTTTTATATCTACATTAGATCCTAGAATAGAAAGTACAGCAGGTATTGAAATCCTATTTCATGAAGGATCACACCTATTCTTTCGGTATGGCGGTCCTTACAGAGAAGGCATTAGTAAAATCTTTAATAAAAAAGGGTTAAAAATAAAGTATCCAGGGCATTTATGGCATGCATCTATGTTTTATTTATGTGGTAGAGTTGTACAAGACGAATTGAAAAAACTGGATAGTACCACACATCAATTAATTATAGATAGCCGGAACGTTTATAGTAATTATAACACCCCTAAATTTAGAAAAGCCTTAGAATCCTATTACCAAAATGAACATGATTTTGAAACTACGATAATTAAATTATTGGATAACTTAAATAGTCAATAAAAATAGATAGAAATTTGGTACATTAAATTAATATACAACAAGTAAAACAAAAGATATTTAAGTTTCACCTTTAACAGGGTGTAATTATAACAACATAAATGATAATTTTGAAACTTAAATACATAACCACTATACATAATGAACACTAAAACTTTCTTACTTTTTTTTATAGGTATTACAATCGTAGGCTGCTCAGGAGATACTCCTGATAGTTATTTTGGTAAGACAACATTAAATGTCAATAGGTATTTTAATTTTGGAAAAAGAGACTTTACAAGTATGCAACAATCCCAAAAGCAAAATATGCTCATCAAACTATCTGATAGTGAAATAGGGTATACAGAAAGTTATGTCGAACATATAGAAACCTATTTAATCCCTTTAATCAATGAGGATATTAAAAAAGTAAAAGATCTAAAACCTACAACAGATACTCAGGAATTAATCGATGCATCTTTAGAAGTATATACCTTTATACAACAATCGTATGAGACCGATTATATGGCAATAGCAAAAATGATGGATGCCAAAGAAAGTCAGAATAAAATTGATGCAGCCATCGAACAGCTACAAGCCGAAAAAGCATCCCTCCTCAATGATAAAAAGAATAAATTATACTTTATAGCCAAACCTTTTGCAGAAAAAAATGGTATTAATGCCGAGTTTAGATAAGATTACAAAGTGGAAACTATATCGATCACCTTAAAACTTGTGCTGCAGATCCTGCTAAAGGGCTAACCCTGGTTTCTAATTTTGATGAACCAATAATCATTTAAAAATAAAAGGTGGAACAATACCCTGTACACCTCATTATGACTGAATTCTAAATCAAAAATCATTGCAATTTCATTAACTTTGGGTAAAGCAGAAAAACCTTGCGGATATTTTCCACAACGAACCATACCTAAACATGTTGACAAACATTAAGAACACCGTGATAGAATTCAGACCTCTTAATAATTTATCAGTTTATTTAGATCGTCTTACAAAAGGTCGATTATGGATTAAGGTAAGTATTGGAATCATTTTAGGGGCGGGATTAGGGATTCTACTTAATCCATCTACAGGACTGCTTTCAGAGGATATTAGTTTGCGGCTGGCCGATTGGCTTGATCTACCGGGTCAAATTTTTATGAGGCTGGTTCAGATGATCATGATCCCATTGATATTTACATCAATCATTACGGGAATTGTGAGTAACACCTCAGAGAACCTTAAAACCTTTGGTCTTCGGCTATTACTGTATTTTGTTTTTACTACTGCTATTGCCATCATAATAGGTCTGGCTGTAACACTTATTTTGAGACCCGGCCAGTATATTTTTACACTTGGTGGATTTCCAAATAGTGGTAAAAGTCAAATCGTTACTGATGAACAGACTAGTCTTATTGACAACATTCCAAATGCTATATCAAACCTTATCCCTAATAATCCGCTTGAGTCCATCTTAATGGGAGAAATGTTAGGCGTTGTAATTTTTACCATCATAATTGGTGTAGCAATTACCCAACTCAGTCAAGAAACAGCAAGACCTATTATTCGTTTTTCAGAAGCTATTCAGAAAATTTGTATGATCATAGTATCATGGGCTATGATGCTGGTCCCCTATGCTGTATTTGGTTTGATAGCAGCTTTGTTATCCAGAACAAGCATTGAAATATTCCTTGGTTTAGGATACTATATGGTTGTAGTTATACTGGGTCTGATCGTATTAGTGACATTCTATTTAGTACTGGTTTTAGTAATAGCCAAGAAAAACCCTTTCAAGTTCTTAAAAGCAATTAAGGAACCACAACTATTGGCATTTTCTACCGCCAGTTCTGCTGCGGTTATGCCGCTTTCTATGAAAACAGCAGATGAAAAATTAGAGGTATCCTCTAATATCAGTGATTTTATTATCCCGGTTGGAGCCACAATTAATATGGATGGAACAGCATTATTTCAATGTGTAACGACTTTATTTCTGGCACAAGCTTATGGCATCGAATTGACCATAATCAACCTACTATTAATCACCTTCACCGTTGTGGCCGCTTCTATAGGAACTCCCGCCATTCCAGGAGGTGGAGTTATTATTTTGACAACGGTATTACAGAGTGCAGGAATTCCGATTGATGGCCTTATTATTATTATTGGGATAGATCGTATTTTGGGAATGTTTAGAACAGCTGTTAATGTAACCGGAGATCTTACTGCATGCTTAATCTTTAACAAGTTTTATGGGACTACATCAAACACTAAAACACGTACCAATGAAGACAAAAATATTACCTATCATAAAGTCGAATAAGATTTTGGGGATTTTAGCCTTACTTGTTTTTATCGGAGTTCTTGTATTCGATATATTTTATCTTTCTGCTTCTTACGGAATCGTGGAAATCAATAGTATAAACTCTCTATTATTAGTCCCATTCATAGTTCTGGTATGCTGGTTTGGGATATTACTTGGAAAATCAAAACTATCGGATGAATTTGATATGGCATATCAAGGAAAAATTAGCAATAGAGAAAAAGAAGTTATTGCTCTAATAGTCACAGGAAAGAAAAATAAAGAAATTTCTGATGAACTTTTTGTGGATATTTCGACTATAAAGTCACATATAAATAACATCTACCGAAAAACGGGAGTGAAAAACCGAAAAGAACTCATTTCGGTTGCCAAATCAGTTCTAGAAAAGGATTGAATCTACAAAGTCCACCCTTTTTTCAGCCCTTTAACAATAGACATTCAAATTATTCTTGAATAAAATTGTAGAAAATTTTAAAGATCTACAACAATGAAAAAAATTAGAACACCAATTTTCTATGGCTTTGTAATTGCTTTGGCAGGAACCGTCTTAATGATTAGTTTGTTAGCACTTGATTTACTTGGTCCCAATGCCATCTCTTCTGATAGAGAAATGATTGGAGGGACCATCTTATTTTTAATGCTTTACCTCTTTTTGTTAATCGGAATTTATTTTGCTTTAAAGAAGAAAAAGCAACAAAACAATTCTCAATTAAGCTTTAAAAATTCACTATTACTAGGTTTTATGATAAGCATATCGACTGCTTTATTTAGTGTGGTTTTTACCTATATTTTCTATGAGATATTATATCCCAAATATGTAAATGAACTTCTTTTAGCGATGAAAGAAAAGATGAACCTTTTAAGCATCCCAAAAGAGAAAATCGATGAAAAGCTTGCAGAAAGGACTACATACTACAGCACCGCTATCCAAAGTGGTTATTCTTTTATAGGAAATTTTATTACCGGTATGGCATTTACTCTTTTATTGAGTTTTTTTTTAAAGACAAACAAAAAGATATAAATAAAAAGAAATAGGAATGATTACAATAACTTATAAAAAAATAAGGTAATTTGGATGCTTAGTATTTTACTAACAACAAATCAATGATTAAAAAGCTATTAAAAGTAGTACTTGCCTTGATTCTTATTGTTTCCATTGGCGCTGGGTACCTTTATTTTAGATTGCATAATGATATTGATAATATTCTTGATGCAAAAAGTGATTGGCGAAGTGAAGTACTGGAGTTTCCATTACTCTTTGCTGGAGATCTGGACTATGAAGGTGAAGAACATATTCGATTTGCTCCGGGTTGGGGAGAACCCAATAGTGAGGATTACTTTTCGTATGTATTTGTATGGATGATTAAAGAAGACCCTAATCTCAATCCCTCTGAATTAAAAAATATCATCAGTACCTACTTTGATGGATTGATGAATATGGGGGCAATAACCAATCTCAGTTTCTTTAAAGATATTCCAGAAACTATAACTACCATACAACAAATAGATACAAATACATATCAAGGTACTATAACCCTTTATGATGAATTTTTTTCAAAAAAGATCTTTGTACTTAATGCAAAAATCAAAAATGAATATTGCTCTACTAAGGAAAAACATTTAGTTTGGTTTTATCTGTCTCCACAAGAATACAATCATCCCATTTGGAACGACCTTATAGGTATACAGTTAACATCAACATGTGATTAGTTCATAGAGGAAACACTATGAACCGTAAAATAATAGTAAACAAAACTGCTTCTCTATTGGGCGTAGCTAAGTATATTTCTGGTAATGAACTCCTAATTAGGACTCAATTCTTCCTTAATAATGGATTGAAAATATCGTACTCCCAATTGACCTCCGTAGGCTAACACAAATATTCCTGCGGTAGGTTTCCAACCATCTTCTAAAAAAATATTGACTTTCTCTTCTAATTTGTGTTCAGATTGATCAGATAGTATTTTATATTCCATAAGTAATTTTTGATTAAACGCATTTCACCTAAAACAAATTTATTTTAAGTTTTCTTCATTTTCTTACGGATTACCGTAATGAGATTACCATATAAAACCCTTATCAGAGTTACATCAACAAAAAACAACACCTGATCTACTAGAAAACAGATCATTAGTCAAAACATATACCATGAAGTATAAAAAATGGTCAGTAGTTTTTTTTCACTATTTAGTTTCATCCCAATAGTAGCCATCTGGATAGATTCTTTCTCCAAAAATAGCAGTTTCCACTCTAATTATCGTAGCTCCTTCTTCTATGGCGATCTCCAGATCACCACACATCCCCATAGATAATTCATTCATGGTTACATTGGCAATATTGAGGTCTATCACCTCATCCTGGATTTGCTTTAATAACTGGAAACATGTTTTCACTTCTGTAGTATCAGAGCTAAGCAATCCTATAGTCATCAAGCCTTTTATATGAATATTCTTGAATTAAGTTCTTGCACTTTATTCTCTCCAATAATCGTTTCTCCTTGTTGTAAAGCAAAATTTATCTTGTCTGTATCTACTATTTTTGTAGCCAGTAATAAACGAACCTGCTTTGGATCTCTATGAACACGTATACAGGTTTCCTGTATTCTTTTATGAATACGGCTTAAATTACCTGTAATAGTTTCCATTATTCCACAAGTGTTTGATGGTCTGGACAATCGATTTGAAGTTCGTGATTATTGAGTGACTTTTCCAAGAAAGAACAATAATGCTCATTACCATTTTTTGAATAATGATAGCAGGTTAGACACATGCGTTGGATTGATATTATTGAATTTCGGTTTAAATTTTCAATAATCTTTAACAACCCATTTAAAAATATCCCTTTTGTGGTATCTGTTAATTTACCTATAGCATGATCTAATGCATTGGTATACCCTGAAACTTTATTTGCTATTTCTTTTCCTTCTTTTGTTAACTCGACCATATAGCTTCTGGAGTCATAGGTATCAGGAATTTTTATAAGCATCTTTTTTTCGAGCAATACTTTAACCGAATCGCTTATGGTTGCTTTGGTCAAATCAAATTCTTTAGCAAAGAAACTCACCTTTAACATCTCCTGCTCATGAGTAAGGCAGAATATCAAAATTTGTATTTGTATAGGGCTTATTCCGTATTTCTTACTTTCCTGCCATAAGAGCACTCTAAACGTTTTCGATATTCGTTCTAGGGCTTGAGTAATTTTATAATTTACCTCTATATCAGTCATGATCTTGGGTTACCAGGATTCCTTTGGATTCTTCTCTTTTAATAATTTCCTTTTTCATTTCCTTATACATATGGTCTTTTGCCTCTGCATACGAGATCCCATAGACTCTTTTTACATTTCTATGGCTTTTAGGAAATTTAGTCAATATATCGTCATAAAACGTATCTAATTCATTTTGATCAGGAAGTTCAAATTTTAATTTTAATTGAAAACGTCTCAATAAAGCAGTATCAATACTCCTGAAATGATTGGTCGCTGCAATTAACAAGGTCGTATCGGGCAGGTAATCAATTAACTGAATTATTGTATTGACCAGACGTTTCATTTCTCCAGAATCCTTATTATCATAATCTCGTAGTGTACCGATATAATCAAATTCATCTATAAACAATACCGCTTTTTCTCGATCTGCTTTGCGAAATACATTGGTCATATTCTTAGCAGTTTCTCCTAACTTCGAAGAGACAATGTTTCCCAGATCTAAAATCATCATCTTTTTACCTATCGCATTGGCAATAGCTTTTGCCGTAGTTGTTTTTCCGCAACCTGTATGGCCGTATAACAACAATTTATTATCCACCGGCAAGTTATAGCGCTTTAAAGCTTCAACGTGCTTAAACTCCTTTAATAATTGATCTAAAGCATTTTTATTATGCTCATTAAAATGAATTTTATCCAAAGGAAGTATCGTTTCTTCCTTATGAATCAACAAATCATATATATTCATTCCCTTCTACTTCTATATCATTAAGATTACAAAGTTAGCAATCCTAATTAAAAGAAGTAATCTTATCGGCTATTTCTTTATAAGTAATATGACCAAACCACTCTGCTATGATTTCATAACTATCGTTAAATAAAACAAAACTTGGGGTACCTCTCAATTGATTTAAGGTGAATGTGAGTGCTATTTTGTCTAATGACCTTAGATAATGAGCAACTCTTTTTTGCAATGCTACTTTTTCAAAATCTGGCCATAGTGCATAACTAGGATTGATGTTACAAATAGTTTCTATGGCAACATTTATATCGCTTAGGGTTTCTTCTATCTTATCCATCACAATAGGAAAATCCAGTGAATATGGAAGCGTTTCTATACCTTGTTGTAACATCATCTTTTTGGTCTCCCCTACCAAAGCCCCATCATTAACCAAATGTGTTGTATGCGCTATGGTATTTTTGTCATAATCCTCAAAAGCTGTGGATAAGGCTAAAAAAGAAACATCTTCTTTATGAAACTGGTGATATAGTTCATTAAAGAGCGGTAATGCATAAGAAAAGCATCCCGGACAATTTACTTGAAAGACCAAAAGGAGATTAAAATCTTTGATCTTAAAATCTCCTTGTAATGTCTTTTCAAAATGTAATTCAAGTTTTTTCATATTAATTACAGTGTTCCATTTCAATAATGTAATATCCTTTTTGTCGAATTTCTTGTTCAACAGCTTCCGGAGCACGCTCCATATGGCAAAAATTACATTCTTTTGTCGTTAACTGAAAATTTAAAATCCCTTTTTGGGCTAAATATTCCTTTCCATAGGCATATACATCTTCTACTGATGTATGATCTTCAACCAGGATATCAAAATGCATGTTAACATTGGTTGCTTTGGGCACATAGGTATCATAAACAGAAACTTTCATCATCGTTATTTCAATTTTACAGTATAGGGTAATGATAAATCTCCACTGGCTACACTAAACACATCATAGACTCCTAACATAGGTTGATCTTCTTTACTTGTATTTACAATCATATAGGCTGCTACTCCATCATATTTAAAAGAAGTTTGATTATTCATTCTATAATCAGGAATTACCACTTTGATCGTGTTCTCTATTGTCGTCACGGGAAAACCTGGAGAATCCATATACATAGGCATTCCTGGATTTGTAGGTGGTAATGTAACATTATCTGTATCTGTAAATTGTTTTACAGCCAATCCTCCTGGTACACGCTCATCTTTATGCAAAACTACCCAGTGCGGGTGCCAGATCACGCCATCATTATCAAAGATAGCATCATTGTTTTCATCCCAGATCGGTGTATCATCAAAATCAGGATGAGAAGTAAGTGCCATAGCAACTATTCCTTCTGTCTGACTAAAACCTACATCAGTTGGTTTTAAAGATGTAGGGAAAACATATCCTAATACAGGTGCTCCATCCAAAGATCCATTAGGAGTTGGAGTAGTTTTACCTGCTGTTCCTTTAACATTGATTTCCCATACACTTATACTTAGATTAGAATGATGTGTTACTTCTGCATTCTTAATGACAAAGTCGTCGTTGTTATATGGTCTTTCCTGAGCACATGAAGTGGTTATTACACCAAGAACTAAAATTGCTAATATTACTAGTTTATCTAATTTCATTTTATCTTATTTTTAAAAGTTAGGAATCTTAAAATTAGGATTCCTAACTTTATAGATTAAAAAAATTACCCTTTTACATCTGCCATTGAGGCTCCAAAGTTTAAATGCAATACATTTCCTTTTGGAGTTAACAATGCTGGTACCGATTGCACTCCTGCTTTTTCGGCTTCGGGGATTCGGTCTCTGACCTCTCCTATATTTACTATTTCGACATTTTCATTACCTACTAATTCTAAAATGTCATGTTCTGCACTTATACATACTGAACATCCTGCATGATAAAAAACTGATTTATTCATAATTTTATTTTTATACTTTTTATTTTTTAGCAATATTGCCAATACAAATATAGTTAGGATTCCTTACTATATAAAATATTTTTTCACTTTTCTCATTATTCATAGGCAATTAATCTCATTAGGTCCTTATATTACTCATCTTTCTTACCTCATAATTTTTATGTTATCAAGCTTTACCTTTTATATTATCTAAAGAACGGATTGCAAATAGTATATATTTCTAAAATTTAATTTTGCAGTTACAAAAACATTCTTATCTTTGTACTGTAACAATTTTTAATACAGTTATATTGGTCAAAAGCAAATTTTCCATATCATTACACATTATGACACTATTGGCTTTGTATAAAGATGATTGGTGTTCTTCTTCTGACATTGCGAGTAGCCTAAACATTAACCCTGTTCTGGTTAGAAAGGAAATTGCTGCTCTTAAAAAAGGACATTTGATTGAAAGTAAAGAAGGAAAAAATGGAGGTATACGTTTGCTTAAGGATGCAAATAAAATTTATCTATCTGATATTTTTACAGTAATAAAAGGAGATAGTAGTGTCCTGTCATTATCCAATAATATACCAGACCCAACGTGCAGAATTGGAAAACAGATAAACACAAAACTCGAAACGCTGTTAGAAACTATTGACAATTCTATTGTAAGGGAATTAAACAAACAAACCTTGGAAGAATTTAAAAATCAATTTTAGCTTTTTTTTAACCAAAACTGTAACAAAATAAATTACAGATAAAATAAATTATTTAAAATGAAAACAAAAAAAATACTCCTTGGACTATTCGGTCTTGCTTTGTTGTCTGGATGTACCAGTATTGATCAACAACATAAAAATTCAATATTAATTAAAACCGAACCTATGAAAACAAAAAACAAAGTAGTAAAAATTGATGATCTATCTATTTTCTATCGAGAAGCAGGAATACAAAACAAAGAAACTATTTTGATGTTACATGGTTTTCCTTCTTCATCTCATATGTATAGGGATCTTATAGGACAATTATCCGATAAGTATCATATTATCGCACCAGATTATCCTGGTTTTGGTTTAAGCTCTATCCCTCCTATATCTGAGTTTGAGTATACATTTGAGCATATAACTGACATCATGAATCAGTTTGTTGATAAACTTAAGTTAGATGGTTTCTATCTATTGGTTCAGGATTATGGTGGGCCCATTGGTTTTAGAATTGCATCGCAGAGACCAGAACTCATTAAAGGGTTAATAATTCAGAATGCAAATGCATATCTGGAAGGATTTGGAGAATGGGGTATTAAAATTGGAAACTATATGAAGAATAATGATATCGAAGCTCTAAATACTTATAAAGATCATTTGATGTCTTTAGATGGTATAAAAGAACAATATCTAACTGGAGTATCAGATGCCACCAAAATTGACCCTATTTCATATCTCACAGACTATGCTTTTTTAAATCGTAATCATGTCAAAGATATACAATCGACAATGTTTGATAACTATAAAACAAACTTCGCCAAGTATTCAGAATGGCAAGAATATTTTAAAATGCATCAACCTCCAACATTAGTGGTTTGGGGAGAAAATGATAAATTTTTTAGCAAAGCGGGAGGAGAGGCATTTAACAAAGATCTCAAAAACATCGAATCTCATTTTTTTAATGGAGGCCATTTTATGCTAGAGGAATATGCCGCAGAAGTAGGTGATCTAATTGATCATTTTATAAAAAAACAACACTAAAATTCTTTTGTTATGAGCACTTACTTTCATAAAGGAGAATTAGAGCTTCAAAAAAAATACGATGCCTGGCATGATCCAAAATTAGTGGAGCGGTTACTTAAGGATAGTATAGTAAGCACTCTAATCCCATTCATTGAACATCAAACCACATTAATTTTAAGCACCTATGATGATGACAATATATGGGCATCTATGCTTATTGGAGACACTGGCTTTGTCAAAGTAAAAACATCAAAATTAGTACATATCGATCTCAGTAAAGTAAAAAGTACCAAAACAGATATTGGTTTTAAAAATATCAAAAAACATTCAAAAGTGGGACTTCTTTTTATCGATACCTCTACACGAACCAGATATCGTCTTAATGGTTTTGCCCATTTATCTAAAGAGTTATTAAGCATTGAAGTGTTAGAAGCTTATCCTAATTGTCCTAAATATATTCAGCAGCGTGTCATCACTCTTTCTGAAAATACTTCGGGTCTAGGAATAGAAGTGGTGAAAGGAATGACCTTATTGGATCATCATAAAGAATGGATTAAAGAGGCTGATACATTTTTTCTTGGAAGTATGAACACTGATGGAGATATGGATGCATCTCACCGAGGTGGACATTCTGGTTTTGTCGACATATTAAAAAATAGAACCTTAAAAATTCCAGATTATACGGGAAATAACCTATTTAATACGTTAGGGAATTTCCTTGAGTATCCAAAAGCTGGTTTGTTATTTATAGATTATGAAAAAGGACACTCCTTACAATTGTCAGGGAATGTAGAACTCTTATTGGATCAAGAAACCTCATCGGATATAGAAAAAACTACCGGAACCGGACGATATTGGTTGTTTAAAACCAAACATTGGATTCAAACCCAAAACCATAATAAAGTAGATTGGAAATTTATCAATTTTTCTCCTTTTAACCCATAAACAAATATTCATAAACCATAAAATCATGAATGAAATATTAAAAAATGAAATTAGAAACGTCTTAAACCAATGGTTAAAAGCATTTAACGACAATGATCTGGAAGCGCTAATGCAGTTATATGATCCAGAAATAAATTATATGAATAGTAATGTTCCTATACAAGTAGGAATCCCTGTTGTAAAAGAAGGATTTGCCGCAAGTTTTCATATCCAACCAAGTGTGATTTTTAAAGAAGAACAGGTCATTGCCCAAGATGGGTTAGGCTATATTGCAGGACAGTTTAGAGTCACAGGAACAAATCCAGAAGATGGAGAAGCCATTGATGAAGCGGGTCGTGTGGTATGTATTTTTAGAAAAAACAACGAAGGTGATTGGAAACTTGTCTTTGATATGGATAACCGACCACCAGACATCAATTTATAAACTTCAAAAAGATAATAATGAATACAGAAATAAAACGTAAAGCAATGCGTCCACGTGATATCGCAAATCATATTAGCGAATGTATTAAAGAAGGAGATCTGGAAAATATAGTAGATTTCTTTCACCCTGATTATATAATGTCTTTTCCGCCTTCAGAGAATCCTAAAAGTGGTCTAGATACAATACGTGAAGTCTTTGGTGAATTTATAGCATCCAAATCTATATTATCAAGTGAAGTTACTGGAGAAATCATAAATGGAGACACAGCTCTTTTACAAGCAACCTGGACCGTCACAGATATCTCTGATACCATAATAGCAGAAGGAAAGTCTACCGAGGTGATAAAACAAAGAATAGATGGTTCATGGGTTTATTTTATAGACTGCCCAATGGGACTTCCTAAAATATAAGTAGACCAAGAATATTACAAAAGCCTTATAGATTTTTATAAGGCTGTATTTTTTTTAAATTTAAAAACGAAACTTTAGAAATCACTTTTTTTCTCCTAAATGTTCTTCTTTTAATTTTTTAATAATATCTCGAATAGCATCTTCTCCTCCATCTAGAATTGCCTGTGTTTTTATAGCATCTTGCTCATTTACTGGCTTATATTTTAAACTCCATCTGGCATTTTCTATTAAGATCGGAAAAAGATCAACTCCCTTTTCTGTAAGTAAATAGATAATCTTTTGCTTATGACTGGGGTCTTTTTTTTTATGAATTATCCCTTCTTCCTCCATTACCTGAAGACGATTTGCTAAAATATTAGTAGCGATCTTTTCTTTGGATTGAAGAAATTCTCTGAAATATTTCTTTCCATCAATCATCATATCTCTAATAATCAATAACGTCCATTTATCTCCAAAGGCCTCTAAAGCTAGGTATTGAGGGCAATATGATTTATATTTTTTTTGTTTTTTCATATCTAATAGCTTAAAAGCAATTTGCAAAGTAAAAATATTATTTATAATATTACAACTAGTTGTTTTACACAACCGGTTTTCAATATTCAAAATTATGTCACAACTAAAACAAAATGATAATAGTTATCAAAAATATGTCATCATCGATACAAACGTTATTCAGGTTTTTGAAGCATTAACTACTAACATGGATAAATGGTGGGCCAAAATAGAAGGTTCGGCTCAAAAAAAAGGTGATGTATTTAAAATATCTTTTAATGGTAATTCGTATTGGAAGTTTAAAGTAACTAATATAACCGAATTTAGCAGTATTTCCTGGAAATGTATTGCATCCCATCAGAATCATAATATTAACGGAATGGACGAAGAATGGCTTGATTCTACATTACATTGGGAGATTAAGCAGGACAATGATCTCATACAAGTGCACTTTTTACATCAAGGTTTAGTCCCTCATGGTATCTGTTACAATGCATGTTCATCTGCCTGGGACTTCTATATTACAGACAGTCTAAAAAGATTTTTAGAACATGGAGAAGGCAAACCCGAGTTCATGTAATTTTTTTATCGCTTGCTATATATTTACTATCAAGAAAGAAAACAACACAAATTAAGATTACAAACAATCAGTCTCTCAAAACACATATCAAAAAAGCATTTGACGCTTTAACAATAAATATTGAAACCTAGTGGATAATCGCAGATCATTCTCCACAACGATTATGATTTTTGTTCTTCTACTTAGGATCATTTTGTAACAAATGAATTAAAGGTGTTTCAGGAAGAAAATGAGTAATTATATAATTCTTTATGTATTTCCTTTTTTACCGTGAGAACACCCTATATATTGTATCCAGTAATTATATCTTCCCTGATTGTTCTAAATCTTCTATTTTATCTTTTGCCATCACAAAATCAGCATCTAATTTTATGGCTTCCTTATACAATTTTATTGCCTTGTTTAGCTGATTATTTCTTTCATAATACACCCCTAAAACATAAGTTGTATAAGCATCGTCTGGAAATATCATTTTAGCAAAATCTTGAATTTTTATTGCTCTTTGAAGATTATTTTTTAGGTAATTATCAACGTATGATAATCTAATTAGATCATCGGGATGAATAAAAACCCAGTTTTTAAACTTTGCTTTGTTTTCTAGATATATTTTTTCGGCTTGTTCAATGCCTTCGTTTTTTATAATTTCAATAAATTCCTTACTTGTTGGAGGCACTTCTTTATTTTGAAGCTTATAGTTTTCTCTTAAATACTCATACGTTTCTGTATTAGGGGTTCTCATTTTTGAGATTACATATTTTATTCTTTTTTCAGCTTGTTCATATGCGCCTTTTTTTGATAATTTATCTGACAAATTAAGTATCTCACCTGGGTATAGGTCTACTTTCCAATTCATTGATTCAAAATCATTTTCTGTTAACTTTTGATTTTTGATAATCAATCCTTCTTCGGGAATCCATTTATCATATTCTAAATCCCGGGCCACCTGTTTTGCAAACTTTTCTCCTTTTAACTTTGAAACCAAATGAAGAGCGCCATCGATTCCTGCAGATATTCCCGCGGTAGTTATTACTTTACCATTATCCACAAATCGTACATTATCTCGTACATCAATTTTTGGAAACGTAGTTTTTAAATACTCGATTGATTGATGATATGTAGTTGCTATCATATGATCTAAAAATCCGATTTCGGCTAGGAAAAAAGCTCCTGTACAAACAGTAAATTGTAATTCAGTTTTAGAAGATACATCTTTTACCCATTCTTTTATATTATCTTCTTTTGCAACAGCCAGATCTCCTCCTCCAACAAATGCAATAATATCAGGTATAGGAGCATTATCTATTGAATAATCAGGAATAATGGTTAGTGAATGCATTGCTTTCATAGGTTCTGTTGTTTTTGCCACGGTATATACATTAAAACCTGCTACTATAAAAACTTCCATGGGTCCTGCAAAATCTAAAATCTCCACGTTATCTTGTAAGAAAATAGCAATATTTTTGATTTCCGTTTGATTTTGACTATAGGCGAAAAATTGAAAATGTAGCCCCAGAATTAATACGATTATTTTTTTCATGATGTATGAGATTAATTATTGTTTTTTAAAGAATACTCCTCTATATTCACTAGTTTCAAGTCCGATAATGATATCCTTTTCATTTCTTTTAAAGTTCATTATATGAGAAGAGTGTGATGTCAAAAATCTATCTTTCTCTAGATAAAATATTGGAAATAACCTCCCCTCTTTAAAAAGGTGAAGTTGACCTTGTTCTTTATTCAGTTTAATAGATATTTCTTCAGTAGATATTGACATAAAAACCCCTCTATACTGTTGCAAGATTTTGATGTTGTTCATGTCTTTATAAGGGTTTTCTTCACATGGTACTACTCCTCGATTTGGCACCCAATCATACTCCATATAAAAAGCTGTTTCTCCTGCTATTGCTAAGCTATTGAGTTTGGCAACCATATGTAAAGCCCCATCTATTCCTGCAGATACACCTGCAGTGGTAATCACATTTCCATTATCAACATATCTAACCCCTCTTAAAACATCTATTTTGGGATAGTTTTGTTCTAAAACATCCAAAGTATTGCGAAACGTTGTTGCTTGCTTGCCATTCAAAATTCCTGCTTCTGCCAATATTAAAGCTCCGCTGCACACCGAGAAATAGTACTTCGTATTCTTCTGTTGCTTTAGCCATTCTATAAGTTTTGGATCTTTTGAAGGTAAAATGGCATTACCTCCAAAAAAAACTAAAATATCAACAGAGGGCGCATCTTCTAAATCATAATCAGGGGTAACTTTTAGTATCCCTTGAACAAATACCTGATCTTTATTTTTGGAAATTGTAATGACATCATATCCCGAATAATTAAAAACCTCCATTGGTCCGGCAAAATCCAATATCTCTACTCCGGATTGTAAATAAAATCCAACTTTCATACGATTTTTTTTAGGCGATTCTTTTATTTCTTCTTGTGTAATTAACTTCATATTACAATGCTCACAAACACCTGCTGTTTCAAATTCTAAATCATCACATCTTCTATTGCATGGAGGGCAGACATAGATTTTTTTATCATTAGATGCTAAAAAAAATTCTGGGACTACCACTCCTTGAGAAAAACACAAATTGGTACCTAAAAAAAAGAGTAATATGACAGCAATTTTCATAGTATCTAAGATTGATTACTACAAAATTAATTATGACTGCTATTTATTAAAAGGACAGAATAGGATGATTTTGGGACATTATTTCTATTAAAAGAACATTAAAAATCAGGAAGGTGTTTTCTGTATTTATTTAAGACCACTCTTAACTGACTAACACTTTTAAACCCACATTCATCAGCTATTAACTCAATTTTATTTTTCTCTGAAAGTAGATTTAATGCTTTTTCTACTCTAAGTTTTTCTGTATACAAATGAATAGTTATTCCTGTAGTTTTCTTAAATAATCTAGTTAAGTTTCTAGAACTCATGTGCACTTCTTCAGCTATATCAGAAATATTAAATGATCTATGTATATTCTGAATTATAAATTCCTGAGCATTATGAATTCGTTCCTCAAGATGATTCCTATATTGAAGATAGATACTAAGCTGTGGATCAAATTCACCTCTCCTAAAATAAATCACGGCTTCCTTTGCCACATCAACTGCTATTTTACTTCCAAACTTTTCTTCCAAAATATATAATGCCAGATCGATTCCTGAAGAGATTCCAGCACTCGTATAAACATTGTCATCTATAACAAATAATCGATTATCCTTCACATCTATTTTTGGATATCGCTTTTTAAATGTCTCTAACCTTTTCCAATGTGTAGTGCATGATCTTCTCTCCAGAATACCAGATTCGGCTAGCAAAAATGTACCCGTACAAACGGAACAAATATGAACTCTTTTGTTATTCTGGATAGATAACCATTCAAAAAAAGGAGTACAATTTTTAATAAAATGAGAGTTCTGAAGAAGTGAGAAATATATACCTGGTACAAATATAAAATCTCTATCCGTTAGTTGAAACTCACTAAAATGAATCAAGTCAGAAAAAATAAGTCCGGCACTACTGGTTACTTTATTTTCTATAGTTGGAGTTACAAAATGTAAATCTACGTCAGCTCCGTACTCCTTTGCTTCGTAAAAAATATGAGCAGGACCATTGATATCTAAGAGATGTACCTTGGGAGGTACAACAAAAAGAACCTTTCTTCTAGTTGTATTATTATCCTTATGCAATGACTTAAAATTATGTTTTGAATTTTAAATAAACTTTAATCCATATCAAAAAGCAATTCAGAATCTAAATCTACGCATTCAATTCCATTTCTTTTGAGTAGATCTATAACTTCTTGTGAAATATCATTTGTACATTCGATCCTTAATACATTATCGCAATCTTCCAGATCAAAATTCCACCTAATTATTGCTGGTAATGCATCTATAAATGGTGAGATCGAATTTGCTTTTTCAGTAGAAGTTACAGTCGTTTTAAATACTAAAATCATTTGTTCTCATTTATGATTTCTTCAAGATCGCTCCAGATACCTCCGTTGTATACCTTTTTAATCCCCCGCTCTTTTAATAAATTCACTGCTTTAATACTTCTCAATCCATGAGAACAACAAGTAATATAGATTTTACTTGTATCCAGCTCAATATACCTTTCTCTTATGCTACCAAGAGACATATTAATAGCGCTATTAATATGACCTTCTGAAAACTCTTTTGAAGTTCTAACATCTAAAATAATTGCACCTTTTGCTACTAAACGATCTAAGTCCTTGGCAATATTTACTTGCTGATATATTTTATAAGTACCATATATGATGATTACAAGTATAAGTGTTAAGAGTATTTTGTTCATAATGTAGATTGATGTATTTCTTTAAGTATTTTTTTATCGATATAAAAAGTGCCAAAAGGAAAGAAACAAGCAATAATAACTTTACTTGTTGTTCTTTTAAAATTCCATTTCTGTTCTACTGCAACCTTCAATGTATTAAAAACAAAAAGTACAAAGAATATTCCATGAGCCTGTCCTATAAATTTTACCAGAATTGGTTCTCGAAGCATATACTTAACCGGAACAGCTACAAACATCAATAACAATAAAGAACATCCCTCAAGATATCCTAATATTCTTAATCTTCCGATAGTAGAGTTTAAATAATTCTTCATTATAATGAGTTTAAAAAGTTCTTATGTAAGGGCGATTTGAAAGAGGAGAAAATGGCCAGGGGATTGCTATTAGAATAATTAGTAATGCGATTGTAAACCAGATCACCGTAGTTTTATATTTATCTTTTTTATTCAATTTCCTTTTAGCTAAAGCAGAACCTATCGTTAAAACTATAATAGCCGAGCACATCAATAAAAAATGAATCAAACCAAAAAAAACTATATCCATTTCATAAAAAGCATCTTTAAGGTTTCTCCAGAAGTATTGAATAATTGGGCTTTGAGCGTATAAAATAATTCCTAGTACTAACTGAATGTGAGCAATCGTAACAGTCCAATGACGTATTGAATTATCTATTTTGTAATATGGTAAATTGTAAAAGTACCCTTTATAAGACCTGTATAACGTCAATATTAACGCTAACAAAACACACCACTTTACCAATGAATGTAAGATCAAAACTGTAGTATACATATATTATTTCTCTTATTATTTTTTAAAACTTACCAAACGGTATGTTTTTGATTAAAAAAAATTACTCTATACTGCTTAAGTATCTTTTTAACTCCTTTAAATATACCTGATAGCAATCAACACCATACAACTTACCTAGGTTTCTAATCCCCATATAACTTGTAATAATAAAGACAGATGATTCTTTTACGTTTAATTCTTTACAAATTTGACCAGCTTTTTTCCCTCTTGTTAGGACTTCTTCTAAGGTATTTTGCATTTCATCAATAAGTCTTGACAGTGCTTTGTTAAAGGAAGTATTAAGTGGAGCCATCTCTTCAATAATATTTACAGCAGGACAACCGTATCTTGGATCAAAGGCAGGATCTTCAATCAAAATAGATTTGATCATATCATAAATGCTTTGAGTTGCCGGTTTATTCTCATTTAAAGGAATGACTAATGCTTTATACATCCCCGGATACATTATTTCATTGATCATGGCCAACCCCATTTCATCTTTATTTTTAAAATGATAAAAAAATGACCCTTTAGAAACTGAAGTAAGCGCAATGATATCATCCACACTAGTCGATTGATATCCCTTTTTGTAGGATATCTCAAACGCTTTCTCCAGAATCGTATGCCTGGTGTATTCACCTTTTTTCAAAAACTTACCATTTAGTATGTTTTACAAATATACAGATTTATTTAAAATAAGCATGTCACGTTCATAAGGTTTCAATTGTCATATTGTATTAAAACGAAAAGTTTATCTATTTTACAATGTAAATTAAAGCTATACTATTCGTTCATAATTTCTAAACACTACTATGAAATGAAAAATGACACTTTAGATCTACATACCTATCACAACCTCTTGTTTCCTTACGCTTATAATATTTTAGGGTCTGCAGAAGATGCTAAAGATGTTGTTCAGGAAGTTTTAAGTAAATATTTAAAAATAGATGCTACCGTTAAAAACGAAAAAGGGTATCTTATTACCAGTGTTATTAATCAAGCTATAAATATCAAAAATAGACAGAAAAAGAACCTTTCTGGAGATATTCTTCTGCCAGAACCTATTGCTACAGAAGAGTCAGATATAGCATTACATCTAAAAGATATTATATCCTATTCTTTACTCATTCTACTGGAACAACTTAATGTAAAAGAAAGAGCTGTCTTTATTTTAAAAGAAGCTTTTAACTATTCTCATCAGGAAATTGCAGAAGTAATTTCGGAGACTAAAGAAAATTCAAGAAAACTACTTAGCCGTGCAAAATCAAAGCTCAGAACCTCTAAAAGACCTAATAACACACTAAAACGTAGTGAAAGCAATATCTATTTAAAAAAATATATCGCTGCTATCCAGGATAGGGATGTAAAAAAACTAGAATTACTTTTTACAGAAGATATACAAATTGTTGCTGATGGTGGTAACGAAATTAAAGTGTTACGAAATCACACTAGCGGAAAATCAGCATGTATCGACCTCATGTTTGAAGTATTCAAAAAATTTCTACAACACCAAGAAGTAAAGCTCACAGAAATTAATCACCAACCTGCAATTCTTTATTTTACAAAAGGCAAACTATTATCTTGCTTGGTTTTCTCTATTGATGATAATGAAAAAATCTATCGCATAAGCTCTATTATAGATCCTAAAAAGCTAATTAACATTACTGAGCATATTAATTAATGTCACGTTTTCTTTTTCTGGTTTGTCTTATTAGCAAATCTAAAATTTAAGAAAATGAAAATATTGTTACGGATTGATTCCAGCTCAAGAACAGAAGGTTCACATTCAAGGAAACTTGCAGATTTTATTGAAAAACATTGGAAATCTAATCATCCAGATGGCCAAGTACGATATCGTGATTTAGCAACATATCACATACCACACATACAAAATGATACTATCCTTGGTTTTTATACTCCAGAACACCAACACAACAACGTCCTTAAAAAAGCACTATCAACCTCTAATGAGTTAATTAGTGAATTAGAAAATGCAAACGAAATTCTTATTAGCAGTCCGCTATACAACTTAAACGTTCCTTCTAATCTTAAAGCCTATTTTGATCAAGTTACCAGAGTTGGCAAAACATTTGGAGTTGATGAAAAAGGGAATTATTTTGGAATGCTAAAAGAAAAAATAGCATACCTAGCACTTGCAAAAGGAGGTTCTTATAAAGGAACTCCAATGGAAAAATATGATTTTCAGGAGCCTTATCTAAAAGCAATTTTACATCACATTGGTATTGATGTAAAAAATACATTTTCTATTGAAGGTACTTCTAACCCAGAAGTATTACAAAAAAAACTCAATGAAATTCATCAACAAATTCAAGAAAACATTTAAAAATAGTATACCATGAAAGAAGATTTTTTTAATGATGCATTAGAAAACAATGCTGTAGTTGTTCAACCCAATGAAGGAGAAACGTTTACTATGAACGGTATTTCTTTTACTTTTAAAATTACCAGTAAATTGTCTAATGACCAATTGGGAGTTTACAATATTGTTTTAGCTCCGCGAGCAATTGGTGCAAAATTGCACTATCATAGATTTATGGATGAAACTTTTATTGTAAATAAAGGAATATTAACAATTATTACCGGTACAGATAATACTACTTATAAAGTTGGACCAGGTACCGTGATATATGCACCCAGATTTACTCCCCATGGATTTCAGAATGACACTAATGAAGAAGTCAACATAACCCTTATGTTCAATCCATCTCAAAAGCGGGAAGGTTTTTTTAGAGGGTTGAATGAAACTCTTAGTGATCAACCTATTGATCCTGAAAAATACTTAAAATTGTATAATAAATACGATAGTTTTCCTGTGGACACAGCGAATATGTTGCCTATAAGAAACAAATAGCGTTTTCAAAAATACTAAGTATATGAAAATTTAAATTTAGGATGATAACAGATTTGATAATTATCCTGATAAACCTTTACATTCTTTTTATGTTTATTGTTATATCTCAAATGTTTCTTATAAATTGAGCATTTATTATCGCATACAATGAAAAAGAAAAGAATAACCTTAAAAGATATAGCAAATGAATTTAATGTGTCTATTGCTACAGTTTCTAAAGCTCTCAATGATAGTTACGAGATTAGCACTAAGACTAAAGCTAAAATTCAGGAATACGCAAAAGAACATCATTACAAACCCAATAGTATTGCGTTAAACTTACAAAATAAGAAGACCAAAACTATTGGGGTTATTATTCCGAATATCTTAAATCATTTTTTCACCAAAGTATTTGTTGGTATAGAAAAGACAGCTACCGAAAAAGGCTATAACCTCATCACTTGTATTTCTAATGAATCTTATGAAAAAGAGGTTAGCGCAATGGAGCTTCTTAAAAACTCTGCATTAGATGGTTTTATTCTTTCTATAGCAGAAGAAACGCAGGTAAAACAAAACTTCACTCATTTTCAAAACACAATAAATCAAGGCATTCCTATTGTTATGTTTGACAGAGTAACTGATGATATTGAATGTGACAAAGTTATTGTTAACGATAAAGAAGGAGCATATAACGCCACAAATCATTTTATAGAAACTGGCTGTAAAAACATAGCTATTGTTTCTACTATACATAACCTAAGCGTAGGGAAACTAAGATTAGAAGGATATAAGAAAGCACTTTTGGAAGCAGGTATTCCGGTAGATGAATCTCTTATCTTAAAAGTGGATGAATTTAACGATATCAATACTTTACTAAAAGCCTTGCTAGACTCTAGAAAAGTTGATGCTATGTTATGCTTAGAAGAAGATTCTGCAGTAAATACATTAAAAATGGTTTCTTCAAAAGGATATAAAGTTCCTGAAGATATTTCTATTATTGGTTTTACTAACGGAGTCCTGCCTAGATATGTTACACCCACCATTACTACAATTAGTCAACATGGTATCTACTTGGGAGAAACTGCTACTAAAATGCTTATTGAAAAATTAGAAAATGAGAATTCTGAAACGTCTCATACTACAAAAGTGATAAAGACCAATCTCATAGAACGTGAAACCACCAAACCTCTCTATTAACGTATATTTTTTGCTATACTAAATTTAAAAGTGCTGCTATTTTTATAAAGTTCTTTTGCCTTTAAAAGTGCAGACGGAAAATGCTCATGATTGGGAGCGTCTGGATAATTCTGAGTTTCAAAACAAATAGAAGGAAATGTACCATATTTTACTCCATTTCTGAAGTTCCAATCCGGAAATTCTTCCAAGGTATAAATAACAACTGCAGGTTGATTTGTATACACATCCATCTGAATCCCTGTTTTTGGAGAATAAACAGATGCCTTTGCTTCTTTTTCTTTATCAAAAATAAAAGCATCATCAATGATTCCTTTTTCTTCAAGTGTATCTAGTTTTCTTGATACCAAAAAATCATATTTTGTATTAGCAACGGACTGTATTTTTCCTGTTGGTAAATGTTTTTTATCAACCTCTAAATAAGTAGAGCAGTTCAACTTTAACTCATGATCAGCAATTGTATTCTCTCCACTTAGATTATAGTATGCATGATTTGTAAGATTTATTATAGTATCCTGATCTGAAATTGCCTGATATATAATATTTAATTCATTATCATTAGTCAATTGATACGTCACTTTAACCCCAAGGGCCCCTGGATATCCTTCTTCCATGTGTTCACTATAGTAAGAAAGAGAAACTGATAATTCTTCTTCATCGATATCATCTATTTCCCAAACTTTTTCATCAAAACCTTTTCTTCCCCCATGCAGATGAACCCCTTGTTCATTATGAAGTTGATATTCTATACCGCCTACAATTATTTTTCCCTTAGAAATCCTACCTGCATACCTCCCTACAGAAGCACCTAAAAACTTGGATTCTTTTCCTTCTGATTTTGTAATATAGTCCTGCAATGTATCAAAACCTACAACCACATTAACTAATTCTCCTTCAATATTTGGTACTTCTAAACTCGTAATGGTTGCTGCAAAATTGGTAATTTGCAATTGCATCCCATTGTTATTTTTTATCGATAAAATGAATACTTCTTTTTGATTATGAAAGCCAAATGATTTCTGCTGTATTCGTGTTTTTAATTTCCTCAATCTAAAAATTTATTTATTGTAATTTAATCAAAGTTATACATATAATCGGTAAGAATCTTTAATATCATTTATTTTACAAAATATCACAACCTATCCGAATTGAACATTTAAAAAAAACCAGAAACTACTATTTAAAATAGTAGTTTTTGGTTTTTATGTTTGTTAAGAGTATTCTTCAAGAACACTCAATAGACCAAAAAAATAAATTCTAAAAAAATCTTATATATATTGATTTATAATATTTTCAAAAAGCTCTTGTTTACCGCTTTGTAATTCTAATTCTCCATTTTCTACAGCGATATCATAAAGTTTGTTAAGATCTAGTTTTCCTTCTTCGAATGCTTTACCATTACCTGAATCAAAAGAACTATATCTTTTTTCTCTTAAACTCTCATATGAAGAAGATGAAATAATCTTATCTGCTATAGTTAGAGCTCTTGCAAATACATCTGCACCTCCAATATGCGCCAGGAATACATCTTCCATATCTGTAGAGTTTCTTCTTATTTTTGCATCAAAATTTACGCCCCCTCCTTGTAAACCACCAGATTTAAGGAAAACCAACATTGCTTCTGTTACCTCAGCAATATTATTTGGAAATTGATCTGTATCCCAGCCGTTCTGATAATCTCCTCTATTAGCATCAATACTCCCTAGCATGCCTGCATCTGCAGCAACTTGTATTTCATGCTGAAATGTATGTTGTGCCAATGTAGCGTGATTCACTTCTATATTAATCTTAAAATCTTTATCTAATCCATGTTCTTTCAGAAAAGCAATAGAGGTTGCCGTATCAAAATCATATTGATGTTTCATAGGTTCCATCGGCTTTGGCTCGATAAAAAATGTTCCTGTAAACCCTTGCCCTCTTGCATAATCTTTTGCTGCAGTAAGGAATTTACCCATATGGTCCAACTCTCTTTTCATATTGGTATTAAGAAGTGACATATATCCTTCTCTTCCTCCCCAGAAAACATAATTTTCACCATTTAGGGCAATGGTTGCATCCAATGCTAACTTTACCTGACCTCCAGCTCTCGCTAGCACATTAAAATCAGGATTTGTAGCAGCTCCATTCATGTATCTCGGGTTCGAAAAGCAATTCGCAGTTCCCCATAATAATTTTACACCAGAAGCTTTTTGCTTTTCTTTTATATACTCTACAATGCTCGATAATCTTTTTTCAGATTCTGAAAATGTCGATGCTTCTCTTACCAAATCATAATCGTGAAAACAGAAGTAATCAAATCCCATTTTGGTAATAAATTCAAAAGCTGCATCTGCTTTTTCTTTTGCCGCCGTAATGGCATCCTGAGATGAATCCCATGCAAAATTTAACGTCCCTGGCCCGAATGGATCTGCTCCTGTGCCGCAGAAGGTATGCCAATATGCAATAGCAAATTTAAAATGTTCTTTCATTGTTTTACCAGCAACCACTTTATTAGCATCATAGTGCTTAAATGCCAATGGGTTATTCGAAGTAACACCTTCAAACTTTATATCTCCAATCCCTTTAAAATATTCTTTATCTCCAACTAAAGCCATCTATTTATTCTTTTATGATTTTTTTTAATTCTTTTTTCCAATTATTATACGCCTCCAAATAATCTTCTTTATTCTGAAGTGGGTGATATGTCATTACATGATCATTTTTAGTAATCATCGTACCAAAATCTTTAAATGTACCTTCACTCAAACCTGCTGCTCGAGCTGCTCCTGTGGCACCTGTAGTATTATAAATTTCTATTTCCTGATTTATTAGGGTTGCAACAGTATTTGAAAAAATCTCTGAACGGAATAAATTATCATTACCAGCACGTATCACTTTAATATCTGTTCCATCTTTCTTTAAAATTTCCATCCCATACACAAATGAAAATGCAATTCCTTCTAATGCTGCTCTAAAGATATGAGACCTTGAATGTTTATTTAAATTAATATTACATATATGAGTTCCGATGGTTTGGTTGTCAAACATTCGTTCTGCGCCATTACCAAATGGAATTAATTGTAAATTATTAGAACCTATAGGCACTTTTGAAGCATGAGAATTCATCGTCTGATAAGAATTCGTCTCAAGGTTAAGATTATTTTTCAACCATCTATACTGAATCCCAGCTCCATTAATACATAACAGTTTTCCAATACTTGTAGTTGTATCAGAATGATTAACGTGTGCAAAGTTGTTAAACTTAACTCCTTCTTTTGCATAAAGGGTATCTGTTACCGCATAAAGAACACCAGACGTCCCTCCTGTAGCAGCAACTTCTCCCGCATTAAAAACATTAAGGGATAAGGCATTATTGGGCTGATCCCCCGCTCTATAAAGGATGGGGATTCCAGCACTAAGGCCACTTTCTTCTGCCCCTTCTGAAGATAGTTCTCCCTGGTTAGAAAAGGTCGAGACTACCTCTGGTATCAAATCTGGATCTATATCATAATGTTCTAATAACCATTTTGCAGGTTCATCCTTTTTAAAATCCCAAAGTGTACCTTCTGATAAACCAGATCTTGTAGTATTAGCAATTCCTGTAAATTTATAAGCAATATAATCTCCCGGTAATAAGAACTTATGTACTTTTTTATATTTTTCAGGTTCATTATCTCTTACCCATTTTAATTTAGAAGCAGTAAAATTTGCAGGTGAATTGAGTAACGTAGTCATACATTGTTCCTCCCCTATCTCTTGGAATGCTTTATTTCCTATTTCTACAGCTCGGCTATCGCACCAAATGATAGAATTTCTGATCAATTCTCCATCCTCATCTATAAGCACTAATCCATGCATTTGATATGAAATCCCAATTCCTTTTATTTGATCAGGACCGATCATATTCTCTTTAAGAATACGTTTTGAAGCTTTACAAACATTTTGCCACCAGAATTCTGGATTTTGCTCTGCCCACTCTTTATGAACCGAAATAATATCCATTTCTTCCTCTGGTTCATTTACTGAAGCAATCGACTTACCAGTTTTGGCATCAACTAAAGCTGCTTTTATTGAAGAGCTTCCGATGTCAAATCCTATATAATACATACTATTCATTTTGAGGGTTCTAAATTAATTTTTATAAGATTTCATTCAAAGAAAGTATGCTTTAAAACCCCAAAAATCACTTTCAAAAAAGCGAAAAAAAAGAATATTTACATGCAGCAAAAACTCACAAAACATTAAATATCAAATACATACAAACATTTTTACAAACATTTCTTTTTCTCTCAAACGTTTAAGTAAATAATCAACTTACTAAAGCATTTATTCTTCATTTTTAAACCTTAGGCACGTAAGTAAACAAAATTTTAACATTTAAAATTTTGTTTTACTAGACGACTGGTCATACTTTTGTGTCGGAAAAGAAAGATAATGTCAAAAACCCTAAAACACGAAACAAAAGCCGATCACCTTCTTGAGAAAGGTATGGAAATTGTTTGGTCAAAAGGGTACAATGGTACAAGCGTAAATGATATTGTTAAAGCCGCTGAAGTACCTAAAGGTTCTTTTTATTTCTATTTTGATAGTAAAGAAGATTTTGTTGTTAAAGCACTGGATAAATATTTTTCTTCGCAATTTACACCTGCATTAAATATTTTACAGGATAAATCAGTTTCTCCCAAACAACGTTTAACCAATTTTTATGAGTATAGGATTGAAGTACTCAAAAAAGAGTTAGAATGTAAACTAGGCTGTATGGGATGCAATTTAAGTAATGAAATGGCAGAACATAATGACAATATTCGTGAAGCCGTTTTGCTAAAAAATAATTTTGTAAAAGGAGAAATTACAAAAGTAGCTCTAGAAGCTCAAGAACAAGGAGAAATTGAAGCCTCAATGGATGTAGTGAGCATGGTAGAATTTATAGAAGATGCAGGTAAAGGTGCTATGACGACTATGAAAGAAATGCAAAGTGCATCGCCTATTGACAACCTCTTAAAAATGACAAAAAAGGTATTTTTAAAATAATTTTTTTTTGACCACATTATAGATGACTGGTCAATTATTTAATATTAAACAATTCTAACCTATAATTATGAAGTAAAATTTAATAAATCAATAAACAATCAAAAAAATAGATGACCGGTCAAGTATTTAAATTTTTCTTTCGTACCGTGTCCAATTATTAATCATTTATTCGTCTACATATAAAACTCGCATCATGTCTTCTTATTTTAACCAACAAGTCGACTGGTCAACTAATCAATAAAAAAATGAATGCACTTAAAAAAGCGAGCAACGTTACTAATACGTTTGCAAAAAAATGGGCTGAATTTGTTATCAAATTTAAATGGCCCGTACTAATTACAACGCTGATTTTAGCTTTAGGGCTAGGTTCACAAGGTAATATGGAATTTGATGGAGATTATCACGTATTTTTTAGTGAATCTAACCCTGAATTAGAAGCCTTTGATGCTTTACAGGAGAAGTACACCAAAGATGACAATATTGTTATTGTTTTATCCCCTTCAAATGGTGATATATTTACCAAAGAAAATCTTATTGCGATTGAAGAACTCACTGCAGAAGCCTGGAACACTCCTTACTCTTCCAGAGTAGATGCTGTAACTAATTTTCAGCATACAAGCGCACAAGGAGATGATCTCTATGTAGATGATTTATCCTATGAATCTGCATCCAAAACAGATGCCGAAATCAAAATTATTAAAGAAAAAGCACTTAAAGAACCTTTACTTGTAAATCGCATTTTAAATGAAAAAGGTAGTGTTACTGCAATTAACGTTACTGTTAGACTGCCAGGAGAAGATAGTGCAAAAGAAATTCCAGAAGTAACTGCTTTTATTCGTGGAGCCATTTCAGATTTTCAGGAGAAACATCCAAATTTTCAGGTACATTCTTCAGGTTTAGTACCTCTTAATACAGCTTTCTTCGAATCTTCTATGAGAGATATGATGTTAACTATGATTATGCTAATTATTGTAATCATTACTACATTGATTCTTACCAGAAACTTTTTTAGCACCTTAGCTACTTTAGTTGTTGTATTATTCTCTATTATGAGCGCCATAGGGTTTGTAGGTATTATGGGTATTAAACTCACTCCTCCTTCTTCTGTATTCCCGACTATGATATTAACTCTCGCTGTAGCCGATAGTATTCATATACTGATCACTATGCTTCAGAAAATGCGTAAAGACGGATATACAAAAAAAGAAGCTTTAGCCGAGTCCATGCGTCTTAATTTTATGCCAGTTTTCATCACCAGTTTAACCACAGTTATTGGATTTCTAACTATGAATTTTGGGGATGTTCCTCCATTTTGGGACCTCGGAAATATCACAGCATTCGGAATGACAATGGCCTTTATTTTCTCTACAACTGCACTACCAGCCCTAATGGCAATTTTACCCGTAAAAGTTAAAGAGAAAAAAGAAACAACTGAAACAGAAAAATTGGGATGGTATACTAACCTTGGTCTTTTTGTAGCCAAACAACCCGTAAAACTCACTTTGATTTCAATAGCTATCATTAGTGGACTTACTTATTTGGCAACCAAGAATCAATTTAATGATGAATTCATCAATTATTTTGATGAGACCGTACAATTTAGAAGTGATACTGATTATATAAGTAACAACTTAACTGGAATATACAATGTTGAATTTTCTGTAGGAAGTGGTGAAAGTGGTGGAATTAATAATCCACAATATCTTAAAAAATTAAATGAGTTTGAAGACTGGTTAGATGAACAACCAGAAGTTGTTCATGTAAATGCTTTTAGCGAGGTTGCCAGAAGGGTAAATAGATCCATGCATGGCGATAATGAAGCTTATTACAATGTTCCCAGCAACAGGGAAGAAGCTGCTCAATATCTATTATTATACGAGCTTTCTCTTCCATTTGGATTAGACCTAAATAACCAAATTAATGTAGATAAATCTGAGACACGAGTAACAGTAACTATCGAAAATATCTCGAGTGCAGAAATGATTGCTTTTTCTAAACGAGCAGAAAATTGGTTAAAAAATAATACTCCAGAACCTATGCATACTATAGGCGTAAGTCCAACACTTATGTTTTCAAAACTAGGGTTTCGTCAAGCCGATAGTATGTTTAAAGGAAACATTATTGCTTTAATCTTGATTTCTTTAGTATTAATGTTTGCTTTAAGAAACTTTAAGCTGGGGCTTTTAAGTATTATCCCGAATGTGACTCCTGTCTTGGTTGGGTTTGGTTTTTGGGCTATGTACAAAGCACAAATTAATACTGGTATGGTTATCGTTTTTGGTATGACTCTAGGAATTATAGTAGACGATACGGTTCATTTTATGAGTAAGTTTCTTCGGGCTCGTAGAGAACTTGGATATGACTCAAAACAAGCTGTGATTTATGCCTTCGAAACCGTAGGTAAAGCATTAGTAACGACAACCATAGTTCTCCTGGCAGGATTTGCAGTACTATCTACCTCATCGTTTGCTTTAAATAGTTACATGGCTCGAATCACGGTTATCATTATTCTAGCCGCACTAATTATCGATTTTATATTACTTCCCTCACTACTTATTCTTGTGAGTAAAAAAAGTGAAACCAAAGCTCCTGTGCAGGAACTAAAACCACAAGTACAACTTGATAAATAACATATTCAATATTAAAAATTAAAACAATGAAAAAGCTAATTTTTACAGTAATAGCATTAGTAGCAATAACCAATTTAAACGCTCAAAATGCTGCAGAACGAGGTTTACAAGTTGCTAAAGCAGCTGATAAAGCCGATCAAGGTTTCAATAGCTCTATTGTAAACCTAAAAATGACCCTTAAAAATAAGAATGGGCAAACCAGTGAACGATTATTAATAACAAGAACTTTAGAGCAAACAGAAGATGGGGATAAATCTTTAATCGTTTTTAATAGTCCAAAAGATGTAAAAGGTACTTCCACACTTACCTTCACTCATAAAGTCGGATCAGATGATCAATGGTTGTTCTTACCTTCTATTAAAAGAGTAAAAAGAATCTCTTCTAATAACAAATCAGGTCCTTTTGTTGGAAGTGAATTTGCGTATGAAGACCTTTCTTCTCAAGAAGTTGAAAAATACACCTATACATTCTTAGAGGAAAAAGGAAATCTTCTGATTGTAGAACAAGACCCCGTTGACCCAAAATCCGGTTATACCAGACGTCTGGTAACCTATAATAAAGAAAAAGGATATCGTCTTGAAAAAGTGGAATTTTACGATCGAAAAAATTCATTATTAAAAACGCTCAATTATAGTGATTATAAATTGTACAAAGGCAAATTTTGGAGAGCACTCACTTTGCATATGGTAAATCATCAAAGTAATAAAGAGACTGTTTTAAAATTTGGTGAATATAATTTTGAAGCAAAACTTGCAGAGGAGGATTTCACCCAGGTGGCGCTTCAGCGTGCCGGACAGTAAATACATATCATAATGGAACACACAAGGTTAAGTTTACTATACTCTATAGCAGTTCTTTGGATTAGTGGATTGTTATTATTAGTTAAACCAAGCCTTGTGTTCTCCTTTTTAAATAGTAGCACAACATATCCGCTAGAATTGGCTAACTTATTGGGAGTACTATTCTTAATCATAGGGTCTTTTATAACTCTAATATTTAAGTATAAAATAGAAAAGATTTATAAATGGACGATCTTGATTCGTATCTTTTTTAGTTTATGTTCCTTAGGACTATACTTCGTATATCACAATTCTTTTTTCGTTACTCTGCTTTTTATGATTCTTATCGGAGTATTGATTACAGTGCTTGGCCTTGTCAAAGACCAGGAAATAAAAAAATAGTACATGAAAATTAAATATATTTATTACCTACTTCTGTTATCAGGAGTATTTACTACATATGCTCAAAACGAAGATGTAAAAAAAGTCAATCATGATTTTGAGCTAGAATTAGAAAGTGAATACCGATATTTTTATGACGATGCTCTTTTTGAAGATCAGAAAGATCATTTCCCTTCTTTTGCTATACGTCCAGAATACGCTATTGATTGGAACAAAGGTTATGAAAGTATCAATTTTAAAGGTTTTTTCAGACTTGATGTTGATGATGAGCGTACTCATTGGGATATACGAGAATTATATTATCAAAAAGCCAAAAATAATTGGGAATTCAGTCTTGGACTCAAAAAGGTATACTGGGGTGTAACCGAAAGTAACCATCTGGTAGATATTATTAACCAAACCGATGCAGTTGAAACTTTTGATGGTGAAGAAAAACTCGGACAGCCTATGGCACAATTTACCTGGATTACTCAAAATTTAGGAACTTTTGATTTCTTTTATCTCCCCTATCACCGTAAACGTACTTTTGCCGGTGAAAAAGGAAGATTACGTTTTCCTGTAGTTATTGACAAAGAGGATTTGCAATATGAAAGCAGTGCAGAAGAATGGCGTCAGGATATTGCATTTAGATGGAAGCATTATTTTGATATTGTGGATATTGGAGTATCACACTTTTACGGTACAGGTCGAGAACCTCTTTTTGATTTTGATGCTACAGGAAATATTAATGCCTTTTATCCTGTAATTAACCAAACTGGTTTAGAATTACAGATTACTCATGATGCTTTTCTCTGGAAACTAGAATCTATTTATCGTAATGCAGATGCTCAGGATTTCTTTGCTTTGGTTGCTGGTCTGGAATATACGTTTTCTAATATTGATGGAAATGGCCTGGATATAGGATTATTAGGAGAGTATTTGTATGATGAACGCGATGAACTTGCTTTAAATGCATTGCAAAATGATCTGTTTTTTGGAAGCAGAATAGCTTTTAATGACACTCAAGATACTTCAATCTTAATTGGAGGTATTACAGATCTAGAGTCTGATAGTACCATATTCAGTCTAGAAGCTTCTCGACGTTTTGGTAGTAGCTGGACTGCAGAAGTAGAAGCTCGAATATTTAATAACATCGATCAAAATGAATTAATCTTATCTAATTTTAGAGAAGATAGTTTTTTCAGAATTTCAATTTCTAAATATTTTTAAGTATTAATTTCTAAATCCTTTTCATAGAAAGAAAGTTTTTTACTCTTCATACAGCAAGATATCTTTTAGTATTTTTACTAAACAAGTGATATCACATGAAGAGAAAACAACCTGTAAAAATCAAAAAAACAAAGTTAGCTAAGAGCTTTGGAAAAGCTCCGGGAACTGTAGTATATATAGGTGAAAAAGAGCATCTTTCAACAAAAATAGAAATTCATGATTACACTAAAGACTCTTATAATATAACCGAAACTGATAATATTGAAGATGCTTTTGTATTTAAAGGAAATGATCATACTTCCTGGATTAACATAAACGGATTAAGTCACACAAAAGAGATTACACGAATTGGAGAATTTTATGGATTACATCCTTTGTTGCTTGAAGATATTGTAAATACAAATCAACGTGCCAAAATAGAAGAGTATGAGACTCATATTTTTTTGGTTTTAAAAATGATGTATTTTAATAAAAAACAAGAATTTACAGTAGAACATATATCAATTGTGCTTGGCAAGGGCTATGTAATTACTTTTCAAGAGTCAGAAGAAGATATTTTTGACCCCCTGAGATCAAGAATATCTAATTCAAAAAGTAGAATTCGTAATTCTTCTTCCGATTATCTTGGGTATTCACTGTTGGATGCAGTCTTTGATAATTACTTTGTAGTAATTGAGCATTTAGGAGATAAAGTTGAACTTTTGGAAGATGAACTATTTAACGAAAAAACTAATAGTAATATCACGCAAGATATTCAATCCCTAAAACGTGAAATCCTTAGAATACGAAGAAGTGTTCTACCATTAAGAGAAGTTATTGGCAGAATAATAAAATCTGAAACCGATCTTATTCAAGAGAAAAATAAGGATTATTTTAGAGACTTATATGACCACATTATTCATGTTCATGAAAATATTGATGTATATCGTGAAATGATTTGGGGGCTAATGGACATGTATATGACGACCATAAGTAATAAAATGAATGGAATAATGAAGGTCCTAACCATCATTTCAACTATTTTCATTCCCCTGACTTTTATTGTAGGGGTTTATGGAATGAACTTTGAATACATTCCCGAATTAAAGTGGAAATACAGCTATTATGTCCTTTGGGGCATTATGTTCCTCTTATTTTTGGCATTATTAATATTCTTCAGGAAGAAGAAATGGCTTTAAACTATTCATAATATCACCACGAATTTCCAAATAAACAAAAACAGTTAAATCACGGTTAACATTTAGATCCAAGGAGACACTTAAAGGCTTAGAGGATTTACAGCCAAACTATTAAACAACTTAGCTTTTGTTGTGAAAAACTTGTTCTGTACTTCTATTTCCTTAAGTTTTGCATCAATAAGGCTTTTTTCTCTTGAATTGATGAGAAATAATGAACTCTCTCCAAAACTAAATTTACGTTCTTCTGCGGCAAGCAAAGTATTATAATCTCTGACTATATTTTCTATTAACTCATTTTGGTTAATAAAGGATTCTAATTCTGCAAATATAGCTGTCACTTTATTTTTAATTTGTAACTGTGTAGTTTCAAGTTCGAATCTAGCATCTTGAACTTTATACTTTGCCAATTTTAAAGCTCCTCGTTCTTTCCTTAAAAAAAGAGGGAAACTAAAACTAACACCACCCTTATATTCTGCAGTGTTAAAAGATCGTGCTGTTTCTGGTGTTTCTGTTAAAAAATTATATTCTAGATCAATCTTTGGTAATAGCTTATTAGCTTTTAACTTTCTATCGACTTCCAAACCTTCAATTTTATATGCTAAAGATTTAAGTTTAGGGTGGTTTTCTAATGTAAAACTACTTAACGGACTACCTTCTATTTCTAATGTACTATCAATAACTTCTTCAACTTTCTGATCTGGTATCACATTAGATTGCAATTCTATTGGCACATTACCTTCTAACCATAAGAAATTAGATAATGCTAAGGACGACTTCATGAGTTTTACTTTTGCCTGCTCAAGGCTCAAGGTTCTATTCTGAAAAGCAATTTTAGCCTCTGTTGTATCAATAGCTGCTTTATCACCAGCCAAAGCACTCCTCTTTACACCTTCAAAGCGAATTTTAGCATTTTGTACAAAGTCATTATAAATCTCTTTTTCAGCATAAGCTCTTAACCAATCAAAATAAGCTAAAGAAGCATCATATAAAATTTGATTTACCAATAGATCTCTATTTGCTTTAGTTTGTTCTCTAAAAAATTTAGCTTTACGCAAGGTTGCCATTCTATCATTAATCAATAAACCTCGTGCAATAGGGATAGAGACTCCTGCACTAAAAAGACCATCATCAGGAACAGAATTTTGGGGATTTAGAAAATCACCATCATTTTGTTCAAAACCTCCTTTAAACTCTATACCATACCAGGTTGGAATCTTAAATGTAGCATTTAACAGATCATAATACTCTGTTCCTTTAAATTTCTTTCTATCATAATCTACTTCCATTTTAGGATCAAACCCTCCACGAGCTTTCATAAGATTTGCTTGTCCGATATCTATATTTAACTCAGCTTGCTTAGTTATCGGATGATATTTTTTTACATACCCCAGGTATTCTTTAAAATTAAGAACAATAGTATCGGTTTCTATTTCTTGAGAAAAGAGTGAAGAGACCAAAAAAAGTAGGGAATACAATAAATAGTTCCTCATTTTATTTTTTTTCAGATATTACTTTTTCTCCATTAGGTTGATAATAATTTGGTGGGAAACCGTTGAGTTTACGCCATAATTCAAACCATATAGGTACATCTTCTAATAATGCAAGTGTTCTGGCTCCGGATCCAACTTGTATTTTTGGCCACTCATGATCATCTTGATCAGGAGCAATTAGAATTCTGTATTTTCCATTTTTACTGATAAAAGTTTCGATAGCAACAATCTTTCCTCCATAAGTACCATATGAAATATTAGGCCATCCGCTAAAAATAATTGCAGGCCAACCATCGAATTGTATACGTATCTTTTCACCTAAGTGAATTAAAGGAAGATCTATAGGTTTTACATAGGTTTCTACTGCCAAATCATATTCAGAAGGCATTATATTCACCAACTGATCTCCTTCTTTGAACGTTTCCCCTACTCCTGATCGTAATGTTTTATTAATAAAACCACTTTGGGGGGCTTTAATGTAATGCATATCATTACGCATTTCATAATTCGTATATTGATTTTCTAGTTTGGTCACCTGAGCTTCTGCATCAAACTGGCTAGATTGCGCCGTAAATCTATCACTCTGCGATTTTGATATTTTATCTGTGTACTCTGCTTGAACGCGATTAATTTCTACTTGTGCATTAATCACTTCATTTTTGCTAGCTAACAATTTATTTTCTTGCGAAATCAATTTTGCCTGTGTTTCCTGCAATTTCAATCTTTTTTCCTCTACATCTGTAACTGCTTTTAATCCTTCATTCTGTAATTGCTCAGTACGATTATATTGACGTTCTGCTATTGTAACATTGGTTTTTGCAGCTTCTAAATCTATACTGTCACTTTGTACCTTTAGTTTTGATTGTAACAGTTTATTTTTGGCTTGTTGTAGTTTTAGACTTCGCTCATTAACCAAAGCACTTGCTTGATTTTCTAAAGCCTTAACCTTTTCCTGATAGGAATTCACTGCCATTGATTTTGCCTTAATTTGTTGACCAGTACGAGCTACCAGATTAGGATCAAAATATTCGTTTTTCACTTCAGAAATAAATAAAATAGTATCTCCTTTCTTTACAAAATCTCCTTCTTGAACATACCATTTTTCTATTCTACCAGGTATCGGTGATTGAATGGTTTGCGGACGTTGATCTGGTTTTAAAGTGGTTAAATAACCATCTCCAGAAATATTTTGAGTCCAAGGAAGAAAGAGTATAATAAATACAGATACGGCAAATATTTTCAAAAAACGATTAAAATATTTATGATGCCTTTTGTGAAAGACCTTTTGAATCGCATTATAATCAGAAAGGTCAACCTTCTTATTTAATGTATTATGTGAGATATTCAACATAGTTCTTTATTTATCACTTATAATTTTACCATTTTCGATATTGATAACTCTACCGCATCGTTTTATCCATTTGTTATTTTGACTCACTACAACTAGAGCCCAAGGGTTGGAAGAGTCTGTAAGAAAATCCATAATTCTATTTACTTCCTGATCATCAAACTGATCTAATGGATCTTTTAAAATTAAAAGTTTAGGTTTTCTAACAATACTTCTAGCCAAAACTATCTTTTTAGCTATAGTATAAGACATTTGTTTTCCTTCTGGATACAGTATCGTTTTTAGACCTTTGGGTTGTTCCTTTACAAATTGAGTAAGTCCAACTTTTTCAAGAGCCCAATACACATCTTCAAAAGGGATATCGGTATCCCCAAAAGTTATGTTTTCCAGTATTGTACCTTCAAAAGGGGATTCCTCTGTTAGAGACTGTCCCAAATGAGCTCTGTAGTAATTAAGATTAATTCCTCTAAGTTCTACATCATTTATATAAATACTCCCTCTATTAGGTTCGATAAGCCCAGCTATTAATCGTAATAACGTTGATTTACCAGATCCATTAGACCCCTGCACCAGAATAGTGCAGCTTTCTGTTATTTTGAGTGAGACATCATCCAATATTTTTCTTTTACCTTCAGGAGTAGCATAAGAAACGTGATCTAGTTCTACTGTGAATCCTTCATTTGTTTTAAAAGGTTTTTCACCTTCTTGCGGTTCTAAATCTTTATCCACAACCTGTCCTAATTTTTCGAGAGAAGTTAGAACATCATAGAAAGATTCTAAGCCAGTTATTAATTTTTCTACAGAACCAATAACTAATACTATAATAATTTCTGCAGCAACAAATTGTCCTATATTCATTTCTTGATTAAGGACAAGAATACCTCCTATGAGCAAAAGTCCAGCAGTTACCAAAACTTTAAAACCAATCATTTGAATGAATTGAATCACTAGCACTTTAAAATGACTTTCTCTTGCCGAAAGATATTCTGATACTAATGCATCATTTTTTTGTAATGCGAGATTTGTTTTTCCAGAAAGCTTAAAACTTACTATAGATCTCGCTATTTCTTGAATCCAATGCGCAACTTTGTATTTACTTTTGGATTCTTTTAGACTTGTTTCTAAACCACGTTTAGCAGTATATTTAAAGACTATATACACCAGAAGTAATAATAATAATCCATAAATTATAAAAAATGGATGATAAAATGAAAGTAGAGTCAATCCAAAAATTATCTGTAAAAGAGCAGCCGGAAAATCAACTAATATCTTAGCTAATCCTTTTTGAGTTGTTAACGTATCAAAAAAACGATTGGCCAACTCTGGCGGATAATAATTACGTAATTCACTCATTTTGATTTTCGGGAAACGATATGAAAATTCAAAAGAGGCTCTTGTAAAGATTTTTTGTTGAACATTCTCTATTATCCGAATTTGCATAAGTTGTAATAATCCAACAAACAAAACACCTGCGGTTACCAGAATTACTAAAATAATCCAGGAAGTGCTAATTTGAGCACCTTGTACCAGATTGATAATTGCCTGAATACCTAGAGGAAGTGAAAGATTAACTAATCCTGCAAATATCGCATAATAAAATGTCTGCAAAATATCCTTTTTGTCAAGCTTCAAAAGCCCTATTAGCCTTTGCCAAGCCGTCAAAACGTTTTTTGCCATAAATTATTTCTTTATCGAATTAAAAACAAGGTTCATAAAATAGGTTGTGGGAGTCACATTTTTATTACAATCAGTTAATGAAGGAAAATGCTCTCTTAAAAAATGTTGATGTAGCGCTCCTTCAATAATTGTACTCGATAAACTAGAGCTATATTGATATTGAGAATCAAATTCTTTAATCATATCACTAAGTCGCATTACCAAACGTTTATATATAGAGAAATAACCTTCTTTATTTTCTTCATCTACTTCTTTGGTTAAATATGATTTAGAATATTCGTTAATTACAATTTTGTTTAAAAGCACTTCATTAATATGAGAAAAAGAAGAATCCTCTTTTACTGACCTGGTAATGATTTCTATTGCTTTTTTTAATTTTTCTTCCGGATTAGCAATACTATTGGTCGAAAACACCAATTGATATTCTAGCCATCCCCAATACCAAGATGTTAAATACAACAATAGCTTATGCTTGTTTTCAAAATATCGATAAATAGAACTTTCATTAGAACCAATTTTCTCACCAAGTTTCTTAAATGTGAAACTTTCAAAACCAACTTCTTGAATCATAAGAATACTATGCTCTATGATTCTTTTGCCTAATGCAGAAGATTCTGGATCTTTGATATAAATCTTCTCATTAATCCTAACTTTCAAATCCTGAAGTAAATATTTCATTTGTTTATCTTGATTAATTTTAAAAACATTTAGTGCAAATTTAAAAGTAATACTATCAATTACTAATAGATTAACTTTTATTTAACCAATGATATATTTACAAGTCCTTAATAATTAATAATTTTATAATTAGACAAGCCATTTAGTAACCATAAATAAGAATAGTCATGAAAAAAATTCTAATTTTTGCATTATTATCATTTTTTATAACAAAAGGACAAGGAAACACGTCTAATGCACAGGATCCAATTGAAGTTGGAGATATTTTGGTTATCGGAAAGCCTTCTGCCCAACAATATCAGCACATACACTTTCCTAAGACAAATTTCATTATAAAAAAAGGAGGTATCCCTAATTACAAATCGTTGATTGGAGAACGCGTAATCGTTACCGAAGTAGCTCAAGATAAAGAAGGAAATCGCAAGATTACTTTGAAAAGGGAAGATGGACGTAAATTCTTCAATAGTATATCTCGAGTTAAAATAAACCTAGAAAAAGCGCTGGAGAACAAAGAAGTTGCCCTCGTTAGATGATGATCAGAAAATAAAAAACCATCCCTAGTAAACGGGATGGTTTTTATGCAAAAGTTCAAAGCTTTTATATTTTTTGTTCTTACTTAATATAAGAATTGTAAAGCAACTATGTCGAAGTTACTGAATTCTCCATCTTCAGTTCCATCAAAACATGAAATCATTATAGAGTCAGAATCTAAACCATTCTGCCCCCATCTGTTAGCTGTTGGTGTACCAGGGATATTTATTGCTCCTACTCCAGCTTGTCCTTCATTAGCTCCACCGCATCTTCTTTGTGCATAATCAGTATGTCTAAAACCTAATGCATGACCCATTTCGTGACCAATAACATGCTCATTCACATTATTACTTGCATTAGCCATACCTCCTAGAATCTGGATAAATTTACCAGGATTACCTCCATTTGGAAATTCTGCTTGTCCTCCTTGACCAGTTCCACCAGCATTATAGACAACCATATCACCATTAGTACTAGTTGCAAACGTAAGGTTAAAATTTAAAGAAAAATTATTAAGTGCGTTATAATTATTAACAGCCCACTGCAAACCAGTTCTCATTCTACTAGTAAGCGCGAATCTTCCTCCTGTATATCCTATAACGTTAATCGTACGGTTTCTACTTACAAGATTATTCGTTCTATACTGCTTAGCATTATTCTCAGCATCCTGAGCCAAAGCTTGTGCAGCAATGTTTTCTAGAGCAATGGAAATATCACCAGATGTTAAATAGTCAACTGGCTCTTGTCCTGGATGCTGAATACTTTCATAAAAAGCCCCTGCAGGATTCACACCAGCTTCGGCTAATCCATCTAAATGCTTTTTAGATACTGTTTCTGTAACTGCTTCTGGTTGAGCTTCGCTGGCAACATCACTTTTTTCACAAGATGTTGAAAAACCAGCAACGATAGCGCAAAGCGCTAGTACTTTGATTTTTTTCATTTTAATAAGTTGAGTTTGTGTAGTTATTAAACTAAAATAGAATTTTTACATCCTATCCTAAATGCAATTATGTAAAAAACTTTGAACTTTTTAAATTTTTGCGAGCTGAAGATATGATATTTTTTTTTAAATATCAGTTAATATTTTAAAGAATTCTCTGTAAATACGGTAAAACCGTAAGATTCTTCTAAAGAAAACGAGGAAAACTTAAAGTGTAATTAATAGAAAATCGATCAAATACACAAAGTATGAATTGTACAAATATGTGAAAAAACTGTTAAAACAAAAGAAAAATAAGGATGTTAAATAAAACTTAAACTACCCCAGGAAAAACAGACAAGAGAGTTTTTTCTTACAAATTATAAAGTTTACAATACAAATGTTAAAAAAAACTAAAAAAATTATATATATAACAAATCAAGAAAAATTGTACTTAAAAATAACATGATGTAAATACACTATTCATCCCAATGGAAGAAAAAAAACATAAAAAAAAGCCCAATATATGGGCTTAAAAATGATATAATTATTTGATTCTTTTATACAATCTCTGCACTTAAGCCTGCATCTAACAGCTTAGAACAACGAGGCACTAATTCTTCATACACTCCAGTTTTTACCGTGCATTTTCCTTTGTAATGCACCAATAAAGCACATTGTTCTGCTTGTACAGGAGTATGCTCGCAAGTATATATTAATGTTTCTATTACATGATCAAATGTATTTACGTCGTCATTATACAACACGATCTCATTATTACTTTGATCAACGGTTTTCTCTAGAACCTCTTCTAAAACCTTTTCTTGAGTACTCATAGGGAGGTAAATTATTTTATACAAATATAATAACTTATAACATATAACAATCAATCAATATGTTATTTTAAATCATAAGATGCTGCTATCCAATTATTTCTACTGATATGATCAATATAATTCAAAGTATTGCTCTTACACTCTCTAGTAATCATTTCTAAATCTTCTTTATAAAACCCACTTAAAAACAATTTCCCTTTAGGGTTTAGGGATGCCACATAATGCTTAATATCTTGCAACAATATATTTCTGTTAATATTAGCTATAATAACATCGTATTTCTTTTCTGAAAGAAGTAAAACATCTCCTTCATAAGCAGTTATACTCTCGCAATTATTACGTTCTATATTTTCTACAGTATTTAAATAACACCAATTATCTATATCTATTGCATCTATTGGCTCAGCTCCTCTCATTTCGGCTAAAATTGCTAAAACTCCAGTACCACAACCCATATCCAATACCTTTTTACCTTTCATATCATTTTTTAAAATATGCTGAATCATCATATGAGTAGTTTCATGATGGCCAGTACCAAAAGACATCTTGGGTTCTATAACAATATCGTATGTAGTATTTGGTTTTTCATGAAATGGAGCTCTTACACTACAAATATCATCGACAATAATAGGGCTAAAATTCTTTTCCCATTCTTTATTCCAATTGATTTGCTCTATTTCTTCTATAGTATAGTGTATTTCAAATTCTCCCGAATTCAACACATAAATCCCTTCTAGGATTTCTTTATTCCATTCTCCTTTTTGAATAAATGCATTAACTCCTTCCTCAGTTTCTACGAAGCTTTCGAATCCTGCATAACCTAATTCTGCAATTAAGATCTCAATTGCAGGTTTTTGGGGTGAAACTTTAAAATAATATCCTATATATTTTGTATTCGACATGTTGATTTTTTATGCTTTTGCAAAGATACTCTTTTAGCTTAATAAAAAAGCACCCTCATAATAAAGAGGATGCTTTTAAATGTATTTAATTTTATGATACTTCTAGATTGCGTTTGCAATTGCTGCAAAACTTTTTGCATCTAATGATGCTCCTCCGATCAATCCACCATCTACATCTGGTTTTGCAAAAATTTCTTCGGCGTTAGCTGGCTTGACACTTCCTCCATATAGAATAGAAACTGCATCGGCTATATCTTGATTATAGGCCTTTGCAATTTCACTACGGATAAAAGCATGCATTTCCTGAGCTTGTTCTGGAGATGCCGTCTCTCCTGTACCAATAGCCCAAACAGGCTCGTATGCAAGAACTACATTTTTCCAGTTAGTCTCTGCAATATGAAAAATACCGTTCTTTAATTGGTTTTCTACTACAGAAAAGTGATGATCACTCTTACGATCTTCTAATTCTTCTCCGAAACAAAAAATAATAGTCATATTATTTTCTAGCGCTGTATTTACTTTTTCTACAAGTAAAGCATCTGTTTCTCCAAAATACGCTCTTCGTTCACTATGTCCCAAAATCACAGTTTCCACTCCAATATCTTTAAGCATATCAGCAGAAATCTCTCCTGTATAAGCACCATTTGTTGCTTGATGCATATTCTGCGCAGCAACAGTAACATCAGATGATTTTAAAGCTTCTACAGCACTGTATAGATTAGTAAAAGTAGGTGCTACAATTATCTCTGCATTCGATGATTGTCCAAGTTCTGTTTTCAACTCTGAAAGTAATGTCCTGGTTCCTGCCAGATTTTTATTCATTTTCCAGTTTCCGGCTACAATTTTTTTTCTCATTAATTTAAATTTTATGTTTTGGTTAAAAGTGTGGTTATACGATTACAAAGTGGTGAGTGACTATATTCTTATCCTTGGATCTAGCCATCCATATATAATATCAACAAATATATTGATTAGTATAAACATAGTTGCTATAATCAAAACAGCTCCCATGATTACCGGAAGATCTAAGGTGTTAAGTGCATCAACAATTTCTTTTCCTAATCCGTTCCATCCAAAAATATATTCTACAAATACTGCTCCTGCCAACATTGAAGCGAACCATCCAGAAATAGCCGTTACTACAGGATTAAGAGCATTTTTTAATGCATGCTTTTTAATCACTTGAAACATAGAAAGTCCTTTTGCTTTTGCAGTACGTATATAGTCCTGACTCATTATTTCTAATAAAGAATTACGCATTAATTGAGTGACTACGGCTAGTGGTCTAATACCAAGTACTATAGATGGCAGGATCAAATTTTTCCATTGAATATAACTCCCTTCTCCAAAATCATCTACTTCATACAAACTTCCTGTCATGTTTAAATTAGTAAACTCCTGTAACACATAACCAAATAACCATGCAAAAATGATTGCGCTAAAAAAAGAAGGAACACTCATCCCTAATGTACTTAACAATTGAATTACCTTATCCGGCCATTGATCTTTGGTCAACGCGCTTATTATCCCCATTAGGATTCCTACAATTATCGCAATACAAATTGCAGAGATTGCGAGAACCGCTGTATTTGGCAATGTTTCACTTATTACTTCACTAACATATTTTCCATTCTTTTGAAAAGATTCTCTTAAATAAGGAAGTTTAAGTACTGTGACGCTTTGATCAGTTTTAAATAACTGAATCGCTGAATATTTTTCGCTCTCAAAATGCGAAAAATCATCGGGATTTAAACTATGAAATGAAATAGGTGAAAGGTCATTTAAGTAGTATAAATATTGCTTAGAAATAGGCTGATCAAAACCATACTTCTTTCTTACATTATTTAATTGCTCTTCACTTTCGTTCTGTCCAAGCATCATTTGTGCCGGGTCACCTGGTAGTAATGTAAAAAGCAAAAAAATTACCGTTACCACACCTAATAAAGTAAGTAAAGCATATCCTATTTTACTGATAAGGTAATTAATCATTATTATTTATTCTTTTCTATAAGCCCTTCAACCTCTTCTAACGTATACAATTTATAAGGAACCCCTAAAATACGTTGACAATACTCCTCTATAGTCTCGCTTAATCCAGCATTTTTCCTTCTCTGATTAACAGATTCAGGATCTTTAATTGGCCAAATCAAACTAATCGATTTTCCTTCTTTTTGATCTATAGTTTCAATATATGTTCCATATGTCTGCGCTGCACCTTGCTTTACCAGATGAAGATCCTCTGCCATAGCAGCGTAATCAGAACCAAATTCTCCTTTTTCTCCAGCTGCTTTAATTAAAGGATAATATTCTTCGAATTTATTAGAATTCATAATCACATGCAAAGCAATTACATTCGTCGGAGAATCACCAACTAAAGTTTTACCAGGATATCCATACTTTTTAAATACCTCTTCTACATAAACCAATTGCGTACTATCAATTTCTTTTCTTTGTTCCCACGAAATATCATGCTGTAGGCTTCCATCTTCTGATTTTGGACCTAAATTAATAATACTATCTAATTGAGCTTTTAATTCTCTATTAACTTTAGGTTTAGGTGGGTCAACTTTTTCCAGCGTAAGCTTTTCTGCATCATTCCAATGCAGCTTTTCTACTATAGTTCCCTTTTTAAGTTTTACAATCCCAGGATTAGAACGCAATATTGTTTTCAGAGCAGTTTCATCAGTGGTGTAAAAATCAAAGTTAAGATCATATTGTTGCTTCGCCTGCGATATATCTTTTGGAGTAGAAGCTGTAAGACCAATTACTTCATAACCTTGAGATATCGCTTTATTTGTAATATCTCTTACCGCATTAAAACCTTCAGCTTCACTTTTAGACAAGTTATAAGTTACAATCAGTATTAAATTTTCTCTTTCAAGAAATTCAACAGTATAATCAATATCATTCTTTTCTATTGCAAAATCATGGATAGGAGGTTCATATCCTTCATCTACAGTTTCTGTTTCAACTTCGATAAATTCACCATCTACTTTTGGATAATCTCCACTAGTAGTCACAATTTTTTCTTCTCCGTTTACATTAAATTTCCAATGGTATGCAAACTCCGCCTTTGGTGCATCATCCGGAACTGCCATCCCCTCTTGTATATTGACTCCTACTTTATAAGCTCTAAAATCAAAAGCAGGCATATGCATTAAAACATAATACGCAAAAGCTAAACAAGCAGTAAAAGAACCAAAAACAACCCATTTATGAATCGCTAATGGATGAATAGGTGTTATATATTTTCTACCAAAGAATAAAACCAATACAAGAACTAAAAGAATTACATCTTTTGTAAAAGACTCCCAAGGAGTTAATGGTAAGGCGTCTCCAAAACACCCACAATCTGTAACCTTATTAAAATACGCCGAATAAAACGTAAGAAATGTAAAAAAGACAATCATTAACAATAACGACCATACTGTAAACTTTGGCAAGTACCCTAATAACAAGGTAATTCCTAATATCACTTCGAAAATCACCAAAAAAACCGCTATCAAAAGCGCAAACGGAATCAAAAATTCTAAGTTAAGCACACCTTCTCCAAAATACTCCTGAAGTTTATATGAAAACCCTAAAGGGTCATTTAGTTTAATAAATCCTGAAAATAAAAAAAGTGCAGCTACAAATATTCTGGAAAAGTTAACGAGTATTTTCATTTTTAAGCCCTAATGTTTTTATATAATTTCACAATATAGTTATGAATACACTATGTCATTTTTAGTTTAACAGTATTTTATACAAATCACTATTTTGCTTCACCCAGATGAATCATTGCAAAAACAGCATAATTAATCATATCTTGATAATTCGCATCAATCCCTTCACTAACCAAAGTTTTTCCTTTATTATCTTCAATCTGTTTCACTCGTAATAGCTTCTGAATAATTAAATCAGTAAGCGAACTTACTCTCATATCACGCCAAGCCTCACCATAATCATGATTTTTATTCATCATTAATGTTTTTGTAATATCAATATGTTTATCATACAATACTGAAATTTCTTCTGAAGATAAATCTGGTTGTTCGGCAACTCCTTTTTCGAGTTGAATCAATGCCATGATACTATAATTAATGATCCCTATAAATTCTGGAACCTCTCCCTCATCTACTTTACGTACTTCATTTTCTTGTAAACTCCGTATACGTTGAGCTTTAATAAAAATCTGATCGGTTAAAGAAGGGAGACGTAGTATTCTCCATGCGCTGCCATAATCTTTCATTTTTTTGACAAATAGATCACGACATACTGTAATTACTGCGTCATATTGTGTAGACGTATCTTGCATAAAACTGTTGAATTTTGCGTAAATTTCGCTTTAATATGGGAATTAAAAAAATCATACCTCAAGTTTAGAAACAAAAAATGTGAAATGAGCCATAATAATGCTACCAATCTTAATCGAAATGACTATTAATCAATTTCATTTGAGCATTAAAAATCATTATCGATAAACCAATCAAACTTCAAAAATGACAATCAATTGCAGAGGCCGCCTAATCGATTTATTTACTCCAAAAGTGATGGGTATTCTTAACTTAACTCCGGATTCTTTTTATGATGGAGGAAAGTATAAAAACGAAACTGAGATCTTAAAAAAAGTGGAACAAATGCTTCTCGAAGGAGCTACTTTTATCGATTTAGGAGCTTATTCATCCAGACCAGGAGCGGATCATATTTCTACCGAACAGGAAAAAAAAAGAATATTACCTATAGTATCATTACTACTAGATAAATTTCCTGAAATTTTATTATCAATAGATACATTTAGAAGTGAAATCGCAACGGCATGTATAAAAGCCGGAGCAGCACTTATTAATGATATTTCTGCTGGAAATATGGATCAAAATATGATTCCTACTGTAGGAGAATTAGAAGTCCCATATATTATGATGCATATGAAAGGAACTCCACAAACTATGAAAACGCTAGATCAATACGATAATCTTATTCTTGAAATAAACACTTATTTTTCAGAAAAAGTTGCCGAAGCAAAAAAACACGGAGTGAATGACATTATTATAGATCCAGGATTTGGTTTTGCTAAAAACATTTCTCAAAATTTTGAGCTTTTAAAAAATCTAAAGCTGTTACAATTTCATAACCTACCAATTCTAGCTGGAATTTCAAGAAAATCTATGATATACAAAACATTACATCTAAACCCTTCAGAAGCTTTAAACGGTACTACTGCGCTCAATACAGTGGCAATACTTAATGGAGCTTCTATATTAAGAGTTCATGATGTTAAAGAAGCCATGGAATGCTTAAACCTGATGAATCATCTATAATAAACCTAGATTTAAAAATGCTTTTTAAGCTTTTCAAATCTAAATTTCGCTAATTTTTCTATTTTTACAAAAACACCAGACATTTGGATTTAATAAACCTTAGAATACTAGACATACTTGATATTGTACTTGTTGCTTTCTTATTGTACTATATCTATAAGTTGGTTAAAGGTACAGCTGCGATTAATATTTTTATTGGAATCGTAATTATTTATCTAGTCTGGAAACTCACACAATTCTTAGCTATGGAGATGCTAAGTAGTGTTTTAGGAGAATTTATTGGAGTAGGAATGTTTGCTTTAATTGTTGTTTTTCAACAAGAAATACGAAAATTTCTTTTAATGATCGGTTCTACTAATTTTGGAAGAAGACGTAAATTCCTAAGACAACTAAAATTTATTAGGGATACTCCTGAAGACAGCCTTACCAATATCCCTGCTATTGTTACCGCATGTATAGAAATGGGTAAGACTCATACTGGTGCTCTTATTGTTATAAAAAGAACCACTTCTTTAGATTTTGTCAAAACTTCTGGTGATTCTATGGATGTAAGAGTTAATACTCCTATAATAGAAAGTATTTTTTACAAAAATAGTCCGCTTCATGATGGCGCAATGATTATAGAAGATAATCACATCGTAGCCACAAGAGCAATTTTACCAGTTACGAATGACAACAATATGCCTTTGCGTTTTGGACTTAGACATCGTGCCGCAGTTGGAATAACCGAAAAAACAGATGCTTTGGCTCTAGTAGTAAGTGAAGAAACTGGTAAGCTCTCTTATATTAAAAATGGAGAGTTTGTTATATATAAAACAGAGGAAGAGTTAATAGAAAAAATAAAAAGGGATTTAGATTAATGAATGAATTAATACCTATCACAAATTGTAAGAATTGTAATCAACAAATAGAAACTTATAATTTTTGTCCCAATTGCGGAGCTAAAAAAATCAACAAACGAATTACATTTAAAAACTTGCTTCATGAATTTGCCGATCGCTTTCTTAATCTAGACAATTCGTTTTTCAGAACTTTTTTACATTTATTCACAAAACCTGATGAAGTAATTGATGGTTTTATAAATGGACTTAGAAAACGATACATAAATGCATTTAGTTATTTTGCTATCTCTATAACCATTACCGGGATATATTCTTTTTTGGCAAAAAACAGACTGGCAGAACTTATGAACAAAATATTTAGTTCTCTTCCAGAAGAGCAAATAGCATCTCAAGAAATTGCTCTAGACTTCACTTTTAAATATCAATCACTATTAAATCTGTTGTTAATACCAGTGCTCGCATTATTATCAAGATTAGTTTTCTGGAATTATAAAAAATATAACTTAACAGAACACTTTGTTATTTATCTATATGCATATTCGCATATAGTAGCTTTTATGACAATCATATTACTCCCTATTACTTTTTGGTTTGATAATATCTTTAATATAATGATAATTCAATTTTCTATATATATCATTTACATTACATACGTTTTAAAACGACTTTATCAAATTAATCTAAGGAGAACACTTATTAAAACCTTGTTATTTTTCATCTTTGGAGTAATATTCTACTTGATCATAGGAATAATTATAGGCTTAATCATGGCTCATACTGGAGCTATGGAAATCCCTGCTAAATAAATCCAAGAAGGCATCATTACTCCGTAACGGTAGCAAATTGAACTTCGTACAAGCTTCTATAATACCCATCATTAATCTCTAGCAATTCGTTGTGATTACCTTGTTCTACAATTTCGCCTTGATCCATTACGATAATCTTATCAGCATTTCTAATCGTAGCTAATCGATGTGCGATAACTATAGAAGTTCTGCCTCTTGTGATCTTATTTGTAGCATCCTGGATGAGCTGCTCACTATGAGAGTCTATAGAAGACGTAGCCTCATCTAATACCAAAATACCTGGATTAGCTACATAAGCTCGTAAAAAAGATAATAATTGTCGTTGTCCAGATGAGAGCATTGCCCCTCTTTCTTTTACATTATACTCATATCCTCCCGGAAGACTCATTATAAAATCATGGATTCCAATTTCTTTTGCCGCTTTATGCACATTTTCTTCGAGAATATGAGGATTATTAAGAGTAATATTATTTAAGATGGTATCTGCAAACAAAAACACATCTTGTAGCACTACAGCAATATGACTCCTTAACGAATTTAATTCTACATCTTTTATATCTGTATTATCAATAGAAATCACACCATTGTTTATTTCATAGAATCGACTTAACAGATTAACGATGGTTGATTTCCCTGCTCCAGTTGCACCAACTATAGCAACAGTTTCTCCTGCTTCAACATCAAATGAGATCCCTTTTAAAACCTCTTCATCCTTAATATAACTGAATCTAACATTCTCAAATTTAATTTTCCCTTTTACACTATCGAGCATCAGTTCTCCATTATTTTCAATTTTAGATTCAGTATCTAAAATAGCAAATACTCTATTAGCAGCAACCATCCCCATTTGTAGCGTATTAAACTTATCTGCAATCTGTCGTAATGGTCTAAAAAGCATTTGAGCCAATTCTATAAAAGCAATAACTACTCCCAATGTAATTACATCACCCTGAGCTGCTTTTAACCCACCAAACCACACAATCAATCCTATAGCGACCGAACTAGACATCTCTGCAATGGGAAAAAATATAGAGTTATACCAAACTGTTTTTATCCACCCTTTTTTGTGCTTTTCATTGATCTCTTTAAAAGTAGAATATTCAGTTTCTTCTCTGGTAAACAACTGAACAATCTTCATCCCGGTGATTCGCTCTTGTACAAAAGAATTTAAATTAGATACTTGAGTTCTTACTTCTTCAAAAGCTGCTTTCATCTTTTTCTGAAAAACTCTGGTAGCATATACTATTAAAGGTAAAACTGCTAATACTAATACGGTAAGTTGCCAACTTTGATATAGCATATAACCAAGAATCACTAACATCTTTAAGAGATCACTAATAATCATAAATAATCCCTGACTAAAAATACTGGCTATAGTTTCAATATCACTTACTGCTCTTGTTACCAATCTACCCACCGCAGATTGATCATAATATTGCTTTTTAAAGCCAAGCATATGCTCAAATAGCTTTATTCTAAGATCGCGAATCACTCCTTGCCCTAACCAATTAGCAAAATATATGAATAAGAATTGCGAAATAACTTCCAACAAAAGAACTCCAACCATCGAACTGATAAAGAATATCAAAAGTTCATTATCTTTTGGTATAATTGTTTTATCAATTGTTTGCTGTAACAGGTACGGTCTTAAAACAGCAAATATTGATAATAATATAGCCGAAAAGGCTACAAAATAAAAAGTCAGTCGGTACGGATTAGTATATGTAATCAACCGTCTGAATAATTTAAAATCAAAAGCTTTACCACTCTTTTCTGCCATCTATATACTATATATTATTTTGGGATATTCTACTGCTGTTAAATATAGACCATGAGCCGGTACCGAATATCCAGCCTGGCTACGATCTTCACTCTTTATAATATGTATCAAATCTTCTTTATTCAATTTATGTTCTCCAATCTCGATGAGAGTTCCTACAATTGCTCTTACCATATTTCTTAAAAAACGATTTGCAGAAATTTTAAATATCATTTGATCATTCTCAATCTCCCAAGAAGCATTTGTTATCGTACAATTATACGTTTTTACATCGGTTTTAGACTTACTAAAGCATTTAAAATTAGTGTAGTTTAACAGTAATTTAGCAGCTTCATTCATCGCAACGATATCCAACGGTTTCTTTACATAATATGAAGCATTGATCTTAAAAGGATCCTTAAGCATCGTAACATAATACTCATATGATCTACTTATCGCATCAAAACGAGCATGAGCATCGTCTCTTACTCTACTCAATTTATAAACAGCAATCTGTGCTGGCAAAATTGCGTTAAGCTTATATTTTAATTCTTCTGATTCTAATCTATTTTCATAATCAAAATGTGCCATGATTTGTTTTGCATGAACTCCTGTATCTGTTCTTCCTGCGCCTACAACAATAACTTTAATTCTTAATAATGTAGATAATGCCTGTTCCAAAACTTCCTGCACCGAAATTGCATTTGGTTGTCGTTGCCATCCATGATATGGAGTTCCGTTATAAGAAAGTTCTAAAAAATATCTCATCTATTAATTATATATCTTTAAATATCATTCAACCAAAATGTATAAAGTATTGATTAAGGTAAACTATACATTAACATCATTTCAAAAAGTAATATTCTATTTTTGCACAAAGCAGAGGCAAATATACTTTAAAAATGGAGACAGAAGTTACGGTTTGTCTTCTGTTTTTCTATCATTCTATAACTCATAATTATAATCCTATTTTGAAAAAAATTCTTTTACTTAGTGATACACACAGCTATATTGATGACAGAATTATTCATTATATAAATGAAGCTGATGAAGTATGGCATGCCGGGGACATTGGAGACCTTAAAGTAACTGACACTATCGAATCTCTGAAACCTCTCAGAGCTGTATATGGTAATATCGATGATGATAAAGCCAGAACTACATATCCTTTACACCAACGATTTGTTTGCGAAGGAGTGTCGGTTTGGATAACCCATATTGGTGGATATCCTCCCAAATACAATATAAACACTAGAGACGAGATCAAGGCCAACCCACCACAACTCTTCATTTGTGGACATTCTCATATCCTTAAAGTAATACCAGACAAAAAAAATGGTGTACTACACATGAACCCTGGAGCTGCAGGAAAACATGGATTTCATAAAGTTAGAACAATGCTTAGATTTACTGTAGACTCTGGCAATATTGAAAATTTAGAGGTCATCGAATTAGGGAAAAAATAAAACCCGGAGTTGGCATACTCCGGGTTTTAACGCACTAATACTACTAAGATTTTAGGTTTATCGTAATCGATCTACAGATTTTACAAGATCTTCATCCTTTTTAATAGCCTTGTTGGCCATCACTAATAAAACGATAGAAATAATAGGAATGAATTTCCCAATACCCTTCATAGGATCAGATCCTCCAGGTAATGTTAGTGACCAATAAACAAATACTCCTAGTAAAATAAAGTTTAATAAGATATTGAGACGCCCCAGTACAAACTGAAGCTTTCTATTTTTGAATAAAAAAATGGAAATCAAAGATAGCATCGATGATCCCATAAACCCTCCTAGAAGAAAAAAATCCTCCTTTATATATAACTCTTCACCATTTTCACCTAACCCATATGGTAAATACATACAAAGCACACCAGAGACTATGGCTGCTAATAAAAGGTAAATAGTTTGAATCCTTTGTATCATTACATTTTTTTCTTAAGGAAAAGCAAAAATAAGAGTTTCTTTTTAAAAATATGTGCAAAATATTAAAATAAAGTTGTATACTTGCAACGCAAAACCTGTAACCTTCTCAACTAAGGTTACTTACCTTCAAAACAAAATTTTCCTAGAATTCTTCTTTAGAAAATTTATATCTAAACGTAAATTATATAACACATTTAAATGTTAGAGATTTCTGAATTAAAAGCAAAAAAGCTTCCTGAATTGCAAGAGATTGCGAAAAACCTTAATGTACCCAAATTTCGCACATTAAAAAAATTAGATTTAGTATATCAAATATTAGATCACCAAGCAGCAAATCCTGATGCAGTAAAAAAGGATACACCTGGTGAGACTTCAGAAAAAGTAAATTCTGACAAACCAAAACCAAATCCTCGCCAGAGAAGACCCAGAGCCCGAAAACCTGAAGGAACTGGAAAACCTGCTCCCGCTAACAAGGAAACAAAAGCACCACAGGAGCAAAAAAACGAGACAAAACCAACTGCACCAGAGGACGCTATTGCAAAAAGCAATGACAATTCTGAAAAGAAAAAACCTCAGCAAAATAGAGACAACAGAAATAGAGGTAATGAAAAATCTCAACAAAACAAACAACCGCAACAGTCTCGAAACAATAACAAAAAAGAAAACGGAAATCGGGATAACAGAAATCGTTATAAAGAACCAGACTTCGAATTTGACGCCATTATTGAAAGTGAAGGAGTTCTAGACATCATGCAAGATGGCTATGGATTCTTAAGATCAAGTGATTATAACTACCTTTCATCTCCTGATGATATTTATGTATCTCAATCACAAATACGTCTTTTTGGACTTAAAACAGGAGATACCGTATTAGGACAGGTTAGACCCCCTAAAGAAGGAGAAAAGTATTTCCCTCTTATTAAGGTAAATAAAATTAATGGTCTTGACCCTCAAGTCGTGCGGGACAGAGTCTCTTTTGAACACCTGACTCCGCTATTTCCTCAAGAAAAATTTAAACTAGCAGAAAGACAAAGTACTATTTCTACTAGGATAATGGACCTTTTTGCACCTATAGGTAAAGGACAACGTGGTATGATTGTATCACAACCTAAGACTGGTAAAACAATGCTACTAAAGGATGTTGCCAATGCAATTGCAGCAAATCACCCAGAGGTATACCAAATGATTCTACTTATAGATGAAAGACCTGAGGAAGTTACAGACATGCAACGTAATGTAAAAGGAGAGGTAATCGCTTCGACATTTGACAAAGAAGCTAACGAACATGTAAAGGTTGCTAACATTGTTTTAGAAAAAGCAAAAAGATTAGTCGAATGTGGTCATGACGTGGTAATACTATTAGATTCTATTACCAGACTTGCTCGTGCATATAACACAGTACAACCTGCCAGTGGTAAAATATTGAGTGGTGGTGTTGATGCTAACGCATTACACAAACCAAAACGTTTCTTTGGTGCCGCTCGTAACATAGAAAATGGAGGATCACTTACTATTATTGCAACAGCATTAACAGAAACAGGATCCAAAATGGATGAAGTCATCTTTGAAGAATTTAAAGGTACAGGTAACATGGAACTTCAATTAGATCGTAAAATATCTAATCGTCGTATTTTCCCAGCCATCGACCTTACTTCCTCAAGTACACGTCGTGATGACATATTACTTGACGAAACAACAATTCAGAGAATGTGGGTAATGCGTAAATACTTAGCAGATATGAATCCTGTTGAAGCAATGGAATTTATTAATGAGCGTTTCAAACAAACTAGAAACAATGATGAATTCCTGATTTCTATGAATGGATAAATATTGTAACACCAAAGAACATAAAAAAATTAAAGACGGTTATCAAAAATTGATAGCCGTCTTTTTATTTACCACCACCCTATACATTATATTTTTTCTATTTAATTTTACTTTTTAAACCCAGTCACCTGAAAGTTTTTTAAAAAGAAGTTGACCAAACACAAAAAATATACACTATGAAGAATATATTATATATATTATGGAGTGCAACGTTATTACTATCCAGTTGTCAAGGTAATAGTCAATCAGTAAAAGGCGAAAAAGAAAATAGCCAAAAACAGAATATAACCCCTGTACAGGTTGAATCCGTTGACGGATTAGAAAGAGCTTATTTTGCCAGTGGATGCTTTTGGTGTGTTGAAGCCGTTTATGAAAGTGTAATAGGAGTCAAAGAATCTATCTCAGGGTATTCTGGAGGACATACAGAAAACCCAACATACCAATCAAGCAATACAGGACGAACCGGACATGCCGAAGCGGTAGAAATAATATACGACCCTAAACTTGTTTCCTTCTCAACACTTGTTGATGTTTATTTTGGATCACAGAATCCAACTCAAGTAAACGGACAAGGCCCAGATCATGGATCACAATACAGATCGATTATTTTTTACCAAAACGACGAACAAAAACAAATAATACTACAAAAAAAGGAAGCTCTTTCCAAAAAGCTAAACAAAAGAATTGCTGCAGAAGTTATGCCTTTTCAAAAATTCTGGAAAGGTGAGGGATATCACCAGGATTATGAGAAAAGAAATCCAAATAACCCTTACATTCGCAATGTTTCTATACCCCGATTACTAAAATTTCAAAGAAAATTTCCTAATCTTATTAAAGAAAAACACTAAAAACAGATATATCTCGTTACTTAAACCGGAATAAATTTGGTGATAACAACATAATAACCGCGTTGTTAAAGCTGTGTTAAAAACAATACATCCCGGACACCCCATAAAATTAGACATTTTTCAATTTTATTTTGTCTTTTTTACTTAAAATACAAAACCGACAAGAAGCTTATAAAAAATGAATCAAATCGGTTGTAATGCTAAAAAAAATCGTTGAAAAACACAATTTGATGTAAAGAAAACACTATTTTTATGCAAATAAAATGAAAACAAGTTGTGTTTTTCATATTAAAACATTACTTTTGAGTCTGATTTAATGGTTTTCTTTTCAGTATTTTAATCGTAAATATTGAAGTTTTGCTAGAGCAAAAACGAATTAACACACTGAAAAACAAACTATTAACAGATAAAATGTTCTTTTAAAAATTGTATTTTTTGATAGTTTTAATACATCGTATTAAAGTATTGAATTAGCGCTAAATTATTTTTGGCACCTTTTTTGGAGTTCGATTTTTTGATGGTAAATTATGTTTTTTATAACATTTTAAGTTAAGAAAATATTAATATTGAATTTGAATTATAACCCAATCTACTTAAAAACAAGAGATATGAAATCTATTTTTACATTTATTCTGCTTTTGGTGATTACCTTTTCGTCTCATGCTCAAGATGGACAATATTTAATGTCTGTTAGTAAATTATCAGTACATAGTGGTCCAGGTTTAAACTTTAATACTATTGCTGAGGTTCCTCAAGGAACTCAAGTATATATTATGAGTTCTAATTATGGAGACTGGAGTGCTATACAGTACAAGAGTATGAATGGTTTTGTACTAACCAAAAACTTAACAAAAGACAGCAGTATTGCTGACGCAGAAAGAGCAGCAAAAGAAGCTGCTGCAAAAAGAGAAGCTGCAAAACAAGCTGCTGCTCAGGCTATCGCAAGAGCTGAAGCTGCAAAAAGAGCTGCTGAAGAAGCTGCAAGAAAAGCTATTGCTGATGCAGAACGCTTAAAAAGAGAAGCTGAAGCTAATGCAGCACAAGCTATTGCTGAAGCAGAAGCTGCAAAAAGAGCACAAGATGCTACTGCAAAAAGAGCACTGGCTGATACAGAAGAAACTAGAAGAGCACTAGAAGAAGCAAACAGAAGAGCTGCCAAAGGTAGCGCTGTTACTTCTGCTCCTATTGAGTCTGCATCTCCTTCTTATGGTTCTTCTACAACAACAAGTACTCCTAGAGCTGCTTCTATAGAAGTATCTAGAGAAGATAAGTATTCTAGTTGGGAGAAAAAGACCTATAAGTCTGGTGCAACTCCAAAATCATTTAATTTCAAAGGTAAGTTTGACTATAAATTAGACAACTACCTAAAAATTAAAGTAGGAAAAAATACAGAAGTAGTTGTTAAAATGTACAAAATGGGTAAAACCAAGGCTGACGATGAGTTAGTTCGTGTTACCTATATCAATTCAAACACTACACAATTTATTAGAAACGTACCAGTTGGTGAATATTATTTAAAAATAGCTTACGGTAGAGACTGGAGAGAAACTATTGTTGATGGTAAAAAATTCGGTACATTTACTAAGAATGCACTTTATGAGCAAGGTAAACAAATCTTAGATTTTAACACTGTTAAGACCTCAAAAGGTATTAATGTTCCTTCTTATAACTTAGCACTGGATTTACTTCCTAGTGGAGGTGGATACAGTACTGGTAGTAAGGATGACATATCTGCAGGAGAATTTAATGCAAACTAAAAAAAGCATTAATTAATCATTGTTAAAATACTACATATTATAATCACCAAAATATAAATGTAACATAAAACCCAGAACTCAAAAAAGAGTTCTGGATTTTATGTATTATAAAGATTATTCTAGCAGAATTAATCTTATACAATTAAAAAAGCCTGCGAAACATTATGTTTCGCAGGCTTTTTTAATACTTTAATTTATATTTTCACGTAATAAAAATTATTTTTTATTACTACGATGCCTTTCTCTTGCTAATAATGTATTCTTAAGTAACATTGCAATTGTCATTGGTCCTACCCCTCCAGGAACCGGTGTAATAAAAGATGCTTTTTTGCTTACATTTTCAAAATCTACATCACCAACAATCTTATATCCTTTTGTAGCAGACTCATCAGTTACCCTTGTAATTCCTACATCAATAACCACAGCATCATCTTTTACCATCTCTGCTTTTAGGAAATTAGGCACTCCTAATGCAGAAATTACAATATCTGCCTGAGAAATAATTTGTGTTATATTTTTAGTATGACTATGTGTTAATGTCACTGTAGAGTTCCCAGGCCATCCTTTTCTACCCATCAAAATACTCATGGGTCTACCTACGATGTGACTTCTTCCAATAACTACTGTATGTTTCCCTTTAGTATCTACATTATAGCGTTCTAACAATTCTAAAATACCAAATGGCGTTGCAGGAATAAAAGTAGACATATCTAATGCCATTTTCCCAAAGTTCATTGGGTGAAAACCATCTACATCCTTATCAGGATCTACTGCTAATAAAACTTTTTGCGTATCAATTTGTGGTGGTAGTGGTAATTGCACGATAAAACCATCGATATCATCATTTTCGTTAAGCTCTTTGATCTTAGCTAATAATTCTATCTCACTTGTAGTACTTGGCATTTTAACCAAAGTAGATTCAAATCCTATTCTCTCACAAGCTCTTACTTTACTACCAACATAGGTTAAACTCGCTCCATCATTTCCTACCAATACTGCTGCAAGATGTGGGACTTTTTCGCCGCGTTCTTTCATTTTTTGAACTTCAACAGCTATTTCGTCCTTAATATCATTGCTTACTTTTTTTCCATCTAATATTTCCATTCCCCCTAATTACCTTATAATAATATTATCTTTAGTTTTATACTTATCGCATTTTGCCCATCATTTGCATCATCCGTTTTCCACCGCCTCCTTGCATCATTTTCATCATCTTACTCATCTGATCAAATTGTTTAAGTAATTGATTTACCTGTTGTATCGATGTGCCAGAACCTTTACCGATACGTTTTTTTCTACTAGAATTAATGATTTGTGGTTTTGATCGTTCTTCCGGAGTCATAGAATGAATAATAGCTTCAATATGTCTAAAAGCATCGTCATCAATATCCATGTTTTTCATCATTTTTCCTGCCCCAGGGATCATTCCGATTAGGTCTTTCATATTACCCATCTTCTTAATCTGTTGAATTTGTTTTAGAAAATCATCAAATCCAAATTGATTTTTAGCAATTTTCTTTTGTAATTTCCTAGCTTCTTCTTCATCAAATTGCTCCTGAGCTCTCTCTACAAGAGATACTACATCTCCCATCCCAAGAATCCTATCTGCCATACGAGAAGGATAGAAAACATCAATAGCTTCCATTTTTTCTCCTGTACCAATAAACTTAATTGGTTTATTTACAACAGATTTAATAGATATTGCTGCCCCTCCTCTTGTATCACCATCGAGTTTAGTAAGGATTACTCCATCAAAATTTAAAACATCGTTAAAGGCTTTTGCTGTATTTACTGCATCTTGACCTGTCATAGAATCAACTACAAATAGTGTTTCATTAGGTGTAATTGCCTCATGAATATTAGCTATCTCTGTCATCATAACTTCATCCACAGCCAAACGCCCCGCAGTATCTATAATCACAACGTTACATCCGTTTTCTTTTGCGTGTGCTATACCTGCTTTTGCAATAGCAACAGGATCATTATTACCACGATCACTAAAAACCTCTACACCAATTTGGTCTCCAACTACATGTAACTGATCTATTGCAGCCGGTCTATATACATCACAAGCAACAAGAAGCGGTTTTTTTGTCTTCTTAGTGGCTAGAAAATTAGCAAGTTTTCCAGAAAAAGTAGTTTTACCAGAACCTTGTAGTCCTGACATTAGAATAATTGATGGTTTCCCAGATAAATCAATATCTTCTACATCTCCTCCCATCAATTCTGTCAATTCATCTTTGACAAGTTTTACCATCAACTGTCCTGGTTTAAGGCTTTTAAGTACATTTTGACCTAAAGCTTTCTCCTTTACAGTAGCAGTAAATTCTTTTGCTATTTTATAATTTACATCAGCATCTACCAAGGCCCGACGTACTTCTTTAAGAGTTTCAGCAACATTTACTTCTGTTATCTGTCCATGCCCTTTTAGAATGTGTAAGGCTTTATCTAACTTATCACTTAAATTATCAAACATATATTTTCTGGTATTATGAAAACACTATCTTTATCGATAGATCGGTGCAAATTTAAGGATTTGAAATGTATAAAGAAAGCCCACAATTACAGAATTATAGATTCCTAATTAAACGCTAAACTTATTTAAAAAACAGATGAACTTTTTAGTTTATTTTCAGTAAAAATTCAACAATAAAAAAAGCAATCAAAACTCATAAAAATATGAATCATGATTGCTTATACAACTTTTCACTCTTTTTAATGGGTAAAAGAAGGTGGAATTAACACTCCTTTAATCACATGCACAATACCATTAGAAGCCTCAATATCAGCAATATCTACTTTTATTCGATGATTTAGGATCACTTGACCTCTATAATTTCTTTGGATAGTTACTTTTTCACCCTGCAAAGTAGTAACAGTATGTTCTTGCAATAAATCTTGCGCAGTAAATTTTCCAGAAACTACATGATACAGTAATACTTCTTTTAATGCGTCTCCACCTGGAATTGCATCCAGAGCATCAAAAGCGGTATTTGTCGGAGCAAAAACTGTAAAAGGACCATCTCCGCTTAAAGCATCAACTAAATCTGCAGATTGCAATGCTCCTACCAATGTAGACAACTCTGGAGTTGCGATGGCTAATTCTACTATTGATGGTAAGTTTGTAGGAGGAAGTAAAACTCCTTCTATTACATGCACAATACCATTAGAAGCCTCAATATCGGCTAAAGCAACTTTAATAGTTCCGTTAAGGAATACATTGCCATCACCATCTGCCTCAATAGTAACTTCATCTCCTTGTAGCGTAGTAACTGTTTGCTTTTCAAGTAAATCTGCAGCTGTAAATTTACCAGCGGCAACATGATATAATAACACCTCTTTTAATGCGTCTCCACCAGGAATTGCATCCAGAGCATCAAAAGCAGCATTTGTCGGAGCAAAAACCGTGAAAGGACCATCTCCGCTTAAAGCATCAACTAAATCTGCAGACTGCAATGCTCCTACCAGTGTAGACAACTCTGGAGTTGCTATGGCTAATTCTACTATTGATGGTAAATTTGTAGGCGGAAGTAAAACCCCTTCTATTACATGCACGATACCATTAGAAGCCTCAATATCGGCTAAAGCAACTTTAATAGTTCCGTTAAGGAACACATTGCCATCAACGTCTGCTTCAATAGTAACCTCATCTCCTTGTAACGTGGTAACCGTTTGCTTTTCAAGTAAATCTGCGGCTGCAAATTTACCAGCAGCAACATGATATAATAACACCTCTTTTAATGCATCTCCACCAGGAATTGCATCCAGAGCATCAAAAGCAGTATTTGTCGGAGCAAAAACTGTAAAAGGACCATCTCCACTTAAAGCATCAACAAGATCTGCAGACTGTAATGCTCCTACCAATGTAGACAATTCTGGGGTTGCAACAGCGATCTCTACTATACTCTGTAATGGCTGAGTGGATGGCGGTAGTAAAACGGCGTCGATTACTTGTACAACACCATTGGTTCCTCCGATATTAGCAGAAAGTAATTTTACCGTATCATTAATAACAATTTCATTATCATCATTAAGGCTTACTTTTATATTTTCTCCCTGTAGGGTTTCAATCATTTCTTGCTCAAGTAGTTTTGGCGTATTTAATCTACCGCTAGCTACATGGTATAACAAAATTTCTTTTAGCTGATCTGCTGCAGGTATTTGATCCAATGCTTCGAATGCATCATCTGTTGGCGCAAATACTGTAAAAGGCCCATCACCTGTAAGTGGCTCTACCAAATCTGTTGCTTGTAAAGCTCCAACTAATGATGTAAATCGACCATCTTCTATAATAAGTTCTACTATAGTCTTGTCAGGAAAAACTGTATTTATCAATTTAGCTTCCCAACTTCCTCTTCCAACACCAGAAGAGGTAAATAACCTAAAACTTCCTTCTAAATCTCCTTCTTCTCCTACCCTTCCGATACCAAAAATCAGATCTTGTCCTGGAGGGTTTATAATAAGATACACTATTCCATCACTAATAATAGCACCACGAGTTCTCGCTTTTGTGCCATCTGGCAACTCTAAATTACCTCTTACAATAGTAAAACTAGAATGATATAACGTAAAATTAAGTTTTAACTCTCCTGCTAACTCTGTTCCAACTGCAGCTCCACTATTAACAGTTCCTGAGAAATCATATACTCTTTTTTCTCTACTGATGTCAAAACCAAAGAATTTACTATCGTCATTAGATGTCTTATCTTCTTCGACGGATAGCTCGCCCTCCATTATATTTTTTGTCATCTCTTCGATAGCATCGAAGCTAATTATTTTGGATTCTTCAAATTCAACACCTTGTTCTGGCGTGGTGGTTGCACTATCATCACTTTCACATGAAGTGATAAGAAAATTCATTAAAATAAGGCACAAGAAGGGTACCGTTAACCTTTTGATTAGCGTTTTCATTTTAGTAAGTTTTAAAATTAGTGAATAAAGATTATGTGTGTAAAGGATCTAGGCTGTTACCTAAAAATGTAACTTGAGAACAGGAAACAGCCTAGAAATTTTTATAAGGAATGGGTGGTATTTTACATTACAGGTAACAATACCTGATCAATAACATGAATTACGCCATTTGATGCTTGTACATCTGCAGCGACTATATTACTTGCATCCATATTAGTAGCTCCTTTAACTGTTGGAGGCATAGCCGTTAAAGTAATAGTTCCATTTAAAGTCATTGCCATAGAAGTACTTGCTAACATATCAGAAGTTACGTTACTTCCTGCAACAACATGATGATTTAAAATTGCCGCCACATCATTTTCGTCTGTTGGTACCGTAATAGCTGCAAATGCATCGTTATTAGGCACAAATACTGTAAAAGGCGCAGGACTTGTTCCTAATGCTGTGTTTAAAATAGCATCAAACTCAGTAGAAGGCGTTAATGTAGTTAAAGCTGCAACTAAGGTTGAAAAATTAGCATCTGCAGTAGCAAAAGTTACAACAGTCGGAAGTGTTATTACTGCATCTACAATATGAATCACTCCGTTACTTGTTACAATATTTGCTGTAGTCACAGTAGAGATACCATTAAATTCTACTCCTCCATCGGTATTTATATATATACTTAAGTTTTTATCTGTAGTTCCATAGGTTGCCAAAGTATTACCATATCCTGTAGATAAATCTGTTGATTGTAATTTACCACTTATTGCATGGTTTAATAGAATTTGTTCAAGTTGTGTAGAAGACAATCCTGAAACATCTCCTAATGCAGTGAAAGCAGCATTATTTGGCGCTAACAATGTTAAACTACTAGCTTCATCACTTAATGCAGAACTTACCGTAGCACTGTTATCAGTTGCTACTGTTGCCAAAGAAGACAAATTAGGATCGATCGCTACAAAATCAATCATTTTTGGAATACTAATTACTTTATCTACTGCATGGATTACACCATTTGATCGATCAACATCTGCAGTTGTTACCGTAGCTTGGTTATTAATTTTAACCTCACTACCAGATTTTGAGATATAAGAACTAAAGTCCGCAACGTTAGTAACATAACCGGTTTCTATTTCGCCAGAAGTAACTTTAACATTTAAAACGTGGTTAAGCAATATCGGAGTTAATTGATCTTTAGTTGCTGTTTCTAATGTTAATCCGTTTGCGGTTAAGAACTCATCAAAAGCTGCATTATTAGGTGCAAATACAGTAAAAGGTCCGTTACCAGAAAGCGTCTCTACTAATTCTGCTTTTTGCAAAGCTGCTAATAAAGAACTATAATCTGCATTTTCTGCTACAAAGTCAGCAATTGTTGTAGATGTGGATGGAAAGGTTGTATCGTCATCATCACTACAAGAAAAAACAGTTACTGCGAGAAAAGTAATTAAGACTGTTTTAAAAAGGGTTTTGAATTTCATGGTTTTTCAATTTATTGTTCGATCATAAAACAACTTACAAAATAAAACTCTAACCCTCTAAAGTGATTTTAGCATTATTTTAACTTTTTGTTTAATTTTTTATAAAATTTGTTAAACAAAAAAGTCGTTATTCAAAATAACGACTTTTTATCATTTCTTATGTCTTAATTTTTATTAATTATCATTTTCATCACATGCTGAAGCTACATCCATTATAGAACTTAATAACTCCTCATTATGCCGAGCATCTACTTTTTCACCATTATGAAGTAATAAATCAATTGGATAATTTATACTTACTGAAGTATTATCATTTAAATCTGACATAAACCTGAATAGCACTGCATCATGATCTATATCTACGGTTTGTAATTGATTCGTATTACTATCAAAGGTAGAAAATTGCACAGGATATATAAAATCTATACACTCTATATCGTCATCAACAGATTTACAAGACCCTGCAAAAACAGCAAGAGCTAACTGACTTGCAACAGGTTCTTCTTGATGATTAAGCAGTGTTATTGTTATTGGAAATTGAATTTCGATTACATCAGAATTAGACAAATTATCATAGTCATCGATTTGATCAATTATGACTTCATTGCCGTTTAACAAAATAGTATATGGCAAATTTATACTAAAACAATTGGCATTATCCACTACATCATCATACGATCCATCATGAGTTACTATATTTTTCATTAAACCTGCCAATTGAGAATTTTTAGGAATTGTAGTATCCTCTGCTGGAGTAATTAACTCTCTCTCTTCCTCTTGGCACGCTATAAATGCTAAACCTGTCACTACAAAAAAGCACAATATTATTTTTTTCATTTTCAAAGCGTTATTTTCCTTAATAATTTAAAATAAAACAATATACAAGATAAAACTCCTACGTATAAAAACTATTTTTTTTAATTTTAACAAAAAAATTAATGCCAAAAGATCTATTTGAGAATGTTTGTGAGGAAAAGTTATTCTCAGAACTTTTTAAAAAACATGCTAAAGAATTGCATGACTTTATATATTATAAATATGGAGAGCACATTCATCCAAAAGATAAGGTACAGGAAGCATTTATAAAGCTTTGGGATAATTGCAAAAAAATCTCACTCCAAAAAGCAAGAAGTTTTCTTTTTACCGTAGTAAACAACCTATCATTAAACCAAATAAAACACAATAAAGTAAAATTAAAGTTTCAGCAAATAAAACACAATGATAAAACCAATGAAAACCCTGAATTTATCTTAGAAGAAAAAGAATACCTTCAAAAATATCAAAAAGCCCTTTCTAAACTTACTGAACCTCAACGCGTAGCATTTCTGCTTAATAGAGCAGAAGGAAAAAAACATAAAGAAATTGCTGAATTACTAGGTATTTCAAGAAAAGCTGTAGAAAAAAGAATATACGGTGCATTAGAAAAGCTCAGAAAAGAAATTGAAGGAATTTAATACATAAGGGTAGGAATTTTTTAAATACAATTGTTATATAGATAGAAATCTTGCTATGAAAGAGAAAGATCTCATAAATAAATGGTTGAATAATGCACAACTCACGCATACAGAATCAGAGGCGTTTAAGAATTTAAATGCCTATGATTCTTATGTCAGAATTTCGGATACTGCAAAGAATTTTAAAGCTCCCGAATATGATATCGAATCTAATTTAGAAGATTTAAAGACCACTCTTATCGATCACAAAAGTACTGCCGCATCAAAACATTATATCACTATTCTAATGAGAGTTGCAGCAATATTTGTCATAGGAATAGGCACCTATTTTACTCTATTTTATACTACTGAGACAACAGTTGATTCATTAGCCAGTCAAAAAATATCTGTAGAATTACCCGATCATACTGTGGTTCAATTAAATGCTCTATCATCTATTTCATACCAGGAAAAAGATTGGGAAAACAACCGTAAAATCAAACTAGAAGGAGAGGCTTATTTTAAAGTTGCTAAAGGAAAAAAATTCGATGTACAAACGTCGTCTGGTATAGTAAGTGTATTGGGCACACAATTTAATGTTAAACATCGTGATCATTACTTTGAAGTCATTTGTTATGAAGGTCTCGTAAGTGTAACTTATGACAAAAACATAGTTAAATTGCCTGCAGGAAAGACTTTTAAAATACTTAAAAATGTAATCTCAAAAGGAGAAACAAATATTATCCAACCAGATTGGATTGAAAACAAAAGTATGTTTTCCAGCACTCCTTATTCCTATATTCTTAAGGAATTTGAAAGACAATATGATGTCACTATTATTGCAAATAATATAGATCAAAATAAACTTTTTACGGGTAATTTTGTACATTCAGATATTCAAACTGCTATACAATCTATTACTATACCTATGCGTTTGAAATATAAGATCAATGACAATAACATAACCTTATACAAAGAGTGATCAAAACCAAAATCACAGCTTTATTTATTGTTTTATTTTTTACTTTCTTTCAGATGTATACTCAGCCTGAACAGAACTCTATATCTCTTTTTTCATTGTTAAATCAAATACAGGAAAAATTTGATTGTAGTTTTTCTTATGCAGATAATGACATCAAAGGGATTACGTTATTAAACCCACCAGAAATATCTGATTTACAAGAAATCATTCAATATTTAGAACAAAACACACCTCTTAACTATACATTCTTAAGTGCAAAAAACATTGTATTAAGCCTTACTATAAACGAGAACAGAATCTGCGGAATTTTACAATCTTTTGTAAATGAAAAAAGAATTTCTAATGCTACCATACAGACAAGAAATAATGCAGTTATTAGCAATGAAAAGGGAGAATTTAATCTTGAGATACAGGATATAAATGAATTAGTGCGTATTAGTTTTATAGGTTTTAAAACACAAACATTTCTTGCTAAAGAACTTATTAATACTCCCTGTATCACCATTGTTTTGATGCCAGAAGTACAATATTTAAATGAAATTATCCTAAATGACTATTTAATAAAAGGTATTGATAAAAAATCTGATGGATCTATAAGTATTGATTATAATGATTTTGGTATCCTTCCTGGATTGGTCGAACCTGATCTATTACAGACTATCCAAGCTTTACCTGGTATATTAAGTGTAGAAGAAACAGTTTCTGACATCAATGTAAGAGGAGGAACCAATGATCAAAATCTTATTCTTTGGGATGGAATTAAGATGTATCAATCCGGACATTTTTTTGGACTCATCTCTGCATTTAATCCTTACTTAACCAAAAACGTACAATTAATTCGAAACGGATCTAGTGCAAGTTATGGTGGTGGCGTTTCTAGCATTATATCGATGAACACAAGTAATGAGATTAACAAAGAGCGTGATATAAGTTTAGGAATTAATATGATTAGTATTGATGGGTATATTGACACTCCTTTAGGAAAAAAATCATCTTTACAGTTATCGATGCGTAAATCTATAAGCGAAGTATTAGAAACTCCAACATACACTCAATACTTTGACAAAGCTTTTCAGGATTCTGAAGTACTAAACACCACTGATAACACTTTTAATACAAATGATGATTTTTCTTTTTATGACATAAGTTTGCGTTGGTTATACCAATTGACTCCACAAGACCTTATTAAAGTAAACGCTTTGGTGATTAGAAACGACTTAGATTTTCAGGAGAATGCTACTATTAACCAGGTTAACATTGCCAGAGAAAGCAATGTAAATCAAAATAATAGTACTGGAAGTATTTGGTACCAAAGAAAGTGGAATGACTTTTTTAGAAGTGAAATCCTTATGTATGGCACTAGTTTTACCCTAGAAGCTATAAATTCAGATATTTTTAACGATCAGCGATTACAGCAAGAAAATAAAGTTTTAGAAAGTGGAATTAAGTTGAATACACTTCTTAAAATTAACTCCAATTTTAATGTAAAATCTGGGTATCAATTTAACGAAACCGGTATCACAAATCTTAGGGACGTAAATAATCCTACATTTAGAGATCTTATTAAAGAAGTAGTACGTACCAATAGTATTTTTTCTGAAGTCGAGCTTAAATCAAAAAATAACAATACTCACCTTAATCTCGGGGTACGTTTTAACTATTTTGACAAATTCGATACGTTTATCGCAGAGCCTCGTTTGAGTTTTAATCATAAATTTCTTGATCACTTTACTGTAGAAACACTTGCAGAATTGAAAAGTCAGATAACCTCTCAAGTTATAGAATCACAAAATGATTTCCTAGGAGTAGAAAACAGGAAATGGGTACTTTCTAATGACAATAATATACCAATACTTAAAAGCCAACAAGTATCTCTTGGGTTGAGTTACAATCATAATAACTGGTTAGTTAGTACCGATACTTATTATAAACATATTGATGGTATTTTATCACAAAGTCAAGGATTTCAAAACCAGCTTGAGTTTGAATCTGATCATGGTAGTTACACGGTAAAAGGGGTGGATTTTTTAATCAATAAGAGATTTGAGAAATTGAGTGCATGGTTGAGTTATTCTTATGCTACCAACATGTATTCATTTAATACATTGAGTGAACGAGATTTTCCTAATAATATAGATATTAGACATAATATCAACTTTGCTGTTTCATATACTCTTGACAATTTTAAATTTTCTACAGGTATCAACTGGCATAGTGGTAAACCTACTACAATTCCTATTGCCGGGGATGAAATTAGTGAAGATGGCAGTATTAATTATAATCACCCTAATAGTGATACTATAGAAGATTACACCAGATGGGATGCATCTGCAACGTATAATTTTAAACTTTTTAAAAACACGAATAGTCTCTTAGGTGTATCGGTTTGGAATATCTTAAGTCAGGAAAATATAGTTAACAATTACTATAGAACAAATAATACTCAAAATGTGGAAGAAGTTAGGCAGTTCGGACTAGGATTTACACCTAACGTTGTATTTAGAATTAACTTTTAATGTGTTTAACTCCGCTATATGTTATTACCTCATCACCTCCAACAACTTGTACAGCATTTTTTACAATTTCAAAACCTTTTTTCTCAAAAAATGAGCGAGTTAATAGGTTTATTTGAGTAGTTAATACGGTAATACCTGAACGTATTGCTATCTCTTCAATAGACTTATACAACTCACTAGCAATTCCTTGTCCGTGATAATTCATATGAACAAAAATATATTCTATATTTCCTTTCTTGTCCATAGAAAAAGAACCTACGATCTCACCATTTAGTTTAGCATTATAAATAAAATCCTTTTCGAATTTATTTTGCCAATAGATTTTATTTGTTGCTAATCGAGAGTAAATCTTGATTTCAGATTTTGTAAATATCATCGAGCCATATGTAGTAACCGTTTGATAAAACAAACGTTGCATCAAAGGTAAATCTTGATTAGTTGCTCTAGATACTTCGCATTTCATACTTCAAAAATAAAAAACATGACCTATAAGATAGCAATTATCTCTGATTTTTACCTTATACTTTTAGACGAAAGAACTAAAAAATCGACAACCTTCACTTTTTAAATCCAAAAAGCATTGATTTTCAACACATAAGTCTACATTCGCTCTGGAACATTTATTCCTAAAAGTTGAAATGCAGATTTGATAGTGCTCCCCACCAAACTTGATAATTGCACTCTGAATATTTTTTCAGAGTCTGTATCTGCTCCAAATATGGATACATTCTGAAAGAACGAATTATAGCTTTTCACCAAATCATATGTATAATTTGCCACTATTGCAGGACTAAGTTCATTTGCTGCATTTTGGATAACATCGGGATATAACTCTAATTGCTTAATGAGTTCCTTTTCTTTTTGTTGTAAATCTATATTAGTAATTGTTTGAGAATATTCGAAATCAGCTTTACGCAAAATTGCCTGAATACGAGCATATGTATACTGTATAAACGGCCCAGTATTTCCTTGGAAATCCACAGATTCTTCAGGATTAAAAAGAATACGTTTTTTAGGATCCACCTTCAAAATGAAATATTTTAAAGCACCTAAACCTATGGTGTTATATACCTCTAATTTATCTTCTTCTGTATATCCTTCTAATTTACCTAGATCTTTGGAGATGTCTCCAGCGGTCTTTGCCATTTCTAAGATCAAATCATCTGCATCGACTACCGTACCTTCTCTACTCTTCATCTTACCGCTAGGCAAATCTACCATACCATAACTCAAATGATGTAAATGTTTTGCCCAATCATATCCTAATTTTTTTAGAATAGCAAATAGTACTTTAAAATGATGATCTTGCTCATTTCCTACGGTATAGATCATTCCACCAACATCAGGATTATCTTTTATACGTTGAATCGCTGTCCCAATATCCTGAGTCATATAAACAGAAGTTCCATCACTACGCAGTACCAATTTATCATCTAGTTTTTCTGCACTAAGATCACACCAAACAGATCCATCTTCTTTCTTATAAAAAACACCTTTAGACAGACCTTCTTCGATATTATCTTTTCCCAGAAGGTACGTATTGCTTTCATAATAATAGCTATCAAAATCTACTCCAAGAGTCTTATATGTTTGATTAAAGCCTTCATAAACCCATCCATTCATCATTTTCCAAAGTTGAACCACTTCTTCATCTCCAGACTCCCATTTACGAAGCATTTCTTGAGCTTTTATCAAAATTGGAGCCTCTTTCTTTGCTTCCTCTTCTGTTTTACCTTCGTTGATCAATTGTACTATTTGATCTTTATAGATCTTATCAAATTTCACGTAGTAGTTACCTACCAGTTTATCCCCTTTAAGATTCGTAGATTCTGGTGTTTCTCCATTTCCGTATTCCTGCCAAGCAAGCATTGATTTACAAATATGTATTCCACGATCATTAATAATCTGAGTTTTATATACGTTCTTGCCGCTCGCCTTAATAATCTCTGCTACAGAATATCCTAACAGGTTATTTCTAACATGACCAAGATGTAAGGGTTTATTTGTATTTGGTGAAGAATACTCTACCATTACAGATTTATCTTCTTTAGAAGGTGTAACAAAACCATATGCTACATCGTTTCTGATACCATTGAAAAATTCAAGGTAATAAGCATCCAAAATGACAAGATTTAGAAATCCTTTGACTACATTAAAATCATTAATTTCATCTACATTGGAAACCAAATATTTTCCAACAGCCTCTCCTATCTGTACAGGATTGCCTTTTACTACACGAAGCATTGGAAATACTACTACAGTTATATCTCCCTCAAATTCTTTTCGGGTTGCTTGTAATTCTACAGATTCCAGACCAGCACCATACAACTCTTGTACAGCTTCTTTTACTTTTTCTGAAATGGTTCTTTGTAAACTCATCTTCTAAAATTAAGCTGCAAAGATAATAGAAATTATAGTGTCTCCATAGGCGTTCCCTCTTCATTTCACTATATTGTAAATAAAAAAAATGTTAGTCAACAACTCATACAAAAATCCTGAGTTAACCAAAAAGATAAATCACGAAGTTGGCGCTCCTTTTACCTTGAAACAACGTATTAAACTAGGAGGTATCGGCTCTCCTAAACTTCATATAACTGAAAGTAGTATCCAAATACACAACTTACTTATACTTGATAACACACTAAACACCTGCAATATAGAATTAAGACCTAAAGGAATTCTAATAGGTTTTCATGTGAGATTAGAAACATACCTATTAGTCATCCCTTTTTATAAACTAAATATTTACAAAGGAAAAGCCGAAGAATACTCAATTTACCGAGATCACTATTTTATTAAGTTTAGAGCATTAAAAAATGATGTAGCAATACACAAATTTGTAAAAAAAATCTTGTCCTATAAAATAGATAACAGTCCTTCTAACATTCATGACTTATAGAAAATGAAAAAATAATTCTTATGTATCTAAGTTAATTTCTTCGTACCTTAAACATTAAAAATGCGAATTCTTCTTACTGGAACCAATGGATATATTGGAATGCGACTTTTACCCTTACTTCTTAATGCTGAGCATACAGTAATATGTTGTGTTAGAGATAAGAATAGACTTTCTATTGATCAGGAAATTAAAGAAAGAGTAGAAATCGTCGAAATAGATTTTTTAGACACACCTGATACTTCTTTATTACCCAAAGATATTGATGCGGCATATTATCTAATTCATTCTATGAGTTCCTCTACAAGTGATTTTGATAAAAAAGAAGAGATTGCTGCTAAAAATTTCAATATATATGTTAAGCACACCAACATAAAACAAGTAATCTATTTGAGCGGTATTGTTAATGAGAAGAATTTATCTAAACATTTATGGTCAAGAAAAAATGTTGAAGAAACATTATACAAAGGAAATTACAACCTTACCGTTTTACGTTCTGGTATAATCGTAGGTTCTGGCAGTTCCTCTTTTGAAATCATTAGGGATTTATGCGAAAAACTGCCTGTAATGATTACTCCAAAATGGGTAAACACCAAAACTCAACCTATAGCGATTAGGGATGTACTTAATTTTATGGTTGGTGTTCTTGGAAACTCTAAATGCTATAATGAATCATATGATATTAGTGGACCAGATGTTCTGACCTATAGAGAAATGTTGATGTCGTATGCAAAAGTAAGAGGAATTCGATTATACATCATCACATTACCTATCATGACTCCAAAATTATCGTCATATTGGTTATATTTTGTTACTTCGACCTCATATAAGTTAGCACTAAATCTAGTAGACAGTATGAGTATTCCTGTAATCGCAAATGATAAGCGTCTTCAAGAAATTTTATGTATTTCACCAATGACGTATGACAAGGCTTTAGAATTAGCATTTATAAAAATAGAGCAAAACCAAGTTGTTTCTAGCTGGAAGGATTCTATGATTAGTGGACGTTTTGAAAAAGATATTCAAAAATATATTACTGTACCCAGACGTGGTTGCTTTAAAGATCAAAAAAAGATTAAACTAATAAACTCAGAAAAAGCATTAAATCGTATTTGGGCAATCGGGGGAGAGACGGGCTGGTACTATGGAAATTGGATGTGGAAAATCAGAGGGTATTTTGACAAATTTTTTGGAGGTGTGGGTTTACGAAGAGGGCGAACACACGCAGATGAGATATTTTCTGGGGATGCTTTAGATTTTTGGAGAGTACTTGTAGCTGATAAAAATAATATGCGTTTATTATTATTTGCCGAAATGAAAGTACCTGGAGAAGCGTGGCTAGAATTTGACATTGATGAAAACAATATATTACATCAAACCGCTACTTTTAGACCCAAAGGTATTTGGGGAAGATTGTATTGGTATATCATGGTGCCCTTTCATTATTTTATTTTTGGAGGTATGATTCGTAAAATTGCTGCTTTAAATTAATTTTACTAGGATAAAACGCTAAGTTTTATCGGTAAATTGCATTTTTTTGACATTTTTTCATATATTTAGTAAAAAACTATATGAAGCAATTTTTACCAATTATTTTTCTATTAATTGTATTTAATTCTTGCAATTCTAAACCTATAAAAGATATAGAATTACATAATTTGGCAACATTAATGATTGGTGAATTCTCTAATAAAGAACAATCAAAAAAAGATAATGGCTTTTCCCATTCACATATGATAAATGTAAGAATCTGGAAAGATAAACCTGGATATTGGATATATTCTGAATTGTCGGCAGTAAAAGAAAACAATTATGTGTACAGTCAGAGAATAATAAATTATGACAGAATAGATTCAATTACTTTTAAAAGTACAGGATACAGAATTCTTAATGAAAAAGATTATAAATTAGGGTGGAAAGACATAGAAGTTTTTGACAAGTTGACTTTGGATAGTTTACAAATCAGAAAAGGATGTCAGGTATATTTTAAGAAAAAAACTTCGACCATATATTCTGGAAAAACAAATAAAGGAACCTGCTCTAGCAGTATTGATCATGTAGATTATATCTCAAGTTCTTTTGTAGTTAGTAAGGATAAAATATCAATATGGACAAGAGGATATGATGAAAAAGGAAAACAGGTTTGGGGAAAAATTAGAGGTCCTTTTAAATATAAAAGATTAGCAAAAAATTGATATCAATTTCAATTTATAAAATCTTCCAAAGTTTTGTTTTCCAAAACTTTAAGTGTATTATCTCTTACTTCTATCATAACACTATGGACAGCACACTTATCCTCATCGGGACAATCGTCACATTTTTCATAAAAATTAAGACTCACACAAGGGAGCATAGCTATAGGACCTTCTAAAACTCTAATCACAGAAGCCATTGTTATTTCTTTAGGCTCTTTAATTAAGTAATACCCCCCGCCCTTACCTTTTTTTGATCCTAAAAACCCGGTTTTCCTCAACGTTAACAAAATACTCTCTAAAAACTTTTGAGAAATATTCTCACTAACTGCAATTTCTGATATTAAAACCGGATGTTCACATCTTTTTCTAGCAATATATGTTAACGCTTTTAAGCCATATTTTGTTTTTTTTGAAAGCATATTTTGTTTATTTCACCTATACATATTTACTATTTTCTTATCCAACCAAATAGCATATACAACTAATAGTAAAAGGATATATCCAGAAGAAATACTTTAATACACTTCAATCCTATATCTATTTTTTTGGAAGAAAAACTTCAGCCATCATACAACGTGCACTTCCTCCTCCTAAAGTTTCAATAGTATTAAGATCACTATGTAGAATTGCACAATGCTTTTCTATCTTGGTTATTTGATCTTTACTTAAACTTCTAAATGCTGCTGATGACATGACAAGATAACGCTTATCTCCCGAACCTACAACTTGAAGCATGTTGCCTGCAAAATTGTTAACCTGATCTTCAGTAATTGCAATAATATCTTTTCCATCTTTCTTTAGATGATCAATAAGGTTTTTTCGTTCTTTTTTATCGTCTATACACTCCAGGCATACTACCGCAAATGTTTCTCCAATCCCCATCATTACATTAGTATGGTAGATTGGAAGTCTTTTTTCACCAACAGTTTGGTATGCAATAAAAACAACAGGGGTATATTCGAAATCCTCACAAAATTCGATAAATAGCCCTTCATCTGCTCGAGCAGATAAAGCGCAATAAGCCTTTCTATTAGTTCTATCCAACACAATACTTCCTGTACCTTCTAGAAATAGTTCTTCATCTTCTGCAGAAGTATAATCTACAATGTTTTTTATTTCAAAGCCTGTAGCTTCTATCTGATTTAAAACCTCTGGTTTACGTTCTTTTCTTCTATTAACAGCAAACATAGGATATAAACCAACATCTCCATTTTCATGAAAAGACACCCAGTTATTAGGAAAAATAGAATCTGGAGTATCATTTTTGGGGTCATCATCAATCACTATAACCTGAACTCCAACTTTTTTTAATGAAGCTACAAACTGATCAAATTCTTGCTGTGCTTTTACATTAGCTTTCTCTGCAATAATACCAGGATTCTCTTGATAATAATTATTTACAGCTGTTTGCTCATTCATCCTAAACTGTACCGGACGAATCATAACTATGGTATTCGTTACTTGTCTCATCTGTTTTATTTTTTTTAAGATTCGAGATAGTATATAATATTTACTTCTCTAAATGATATACTAATAAATAGTATTGTATATTTTATTAATCTCTTATTAATGGCATTGTAGAACAACGCAATAACCCTTCTTGTTTTGCTATTTCTGCATAAGGGACTTCCTCTACTATGATATTATTGCTACGCATCCAAGTATTTAATCTTGTGAAATTCTTCTCTGAAATAACAACATCTTCTGCTATAGAAAAAATGTTCGAATTCATATTATACATTTCATTTTTATCAATATGAAAAAGGTTTTCATTACCAAATAGATTAACAAGATATTCATAATCTAAAACATCTCTAAAACCTTCTTTATGGATGATAGCCTTATTGTTTCCTACGGGTTGAAAACAACAATCCAGATGTAATGCATTATCTCTGGGATCTTTCATTGACTTATTAAGATCGAATTCTTTAACTATTTTATTTGGGAAAAGAGATTGTATATAGGCTACCCCTTTCATATTTGTTCTGGCAACAATACAATCTGAGTAATCATCACCTTTATATGTCCCAATAAATATATGATCATTATGTACCATGATATCACCGCCTTCAAAATGAATAGCTTCTGACGGAGCTTTATAGACTTTATCAGGATCTATTTGGTCTATAACATATTGAATTGCTTTTATTTCTTTTTCTCTATCAGGAAGGATATTAGATTTGATAAATTTATCTTCTATTACCAAAGCAATATCTCTTGCAAAGATTTGATTATAATCTTTTATTATATCTGGACGATATACTTTTACATCATATTTTTCAAAAACTTTGGCCACAGATTCCATTTCTGTAACCATAGCAGATTCTTCAGGATACGTTCCTGCCTTTATATGTTCAATAGATTTAGGATCATAAGCTTCCTCTATTTTTGGAACTGGACCATTACTCTTTGCCGTTCCTAAAACCACTGCTCTTAATCTAGACGTTTCGTTCTGTATATTTAGTTGCAAAAAAATAAGTTTTTAAGTGTAAATAATTATGTTAACCCGAGTAGTTAGGCAAATATATAAATAGACAATCTCTGAAAACCAATTTTATGCAAAAAAATATCAATTCTTTTATTAAATTCGAAAAATGAGCATCTTTAGAGAAGCTCATCTTATCAATCTAACAAAAAAGGCGTTGAATATAACTCAACGCCTTTTTACATAATATTATTAAATATTAACGTTCGGATACTGTTTTGAACGTTCTATGATTTTCTCCAATATATATTTGTCTTGGTCTCCCTATTGGTTCTTTACGAAGACGCATTTCTCTCCATTGAGCAATCCATCCAGGTAATCTTCCTAAAGCAAACATTACAGTAAACATTTCGGTTGGAATACCTAACGCTCTATAAATAATTCCTGAATAAAAATCCACATTTGGATACAATTTTCGTTGTACAAAATATTCATCTTCCAAAGCAACAGAGGATAGTCCCTTTGCTATATCAAGAACAGGATCTTCGATACCCAAATCACCTAGCACTTCTTCTGCAGATTTTTTAATGATTTTAGCTCTAGGATCAAAATTCTTATATACCCTGTGTCCAAATCCCATTAAACGGAAAGGGTCATTTTTATCTTTAGCTTTGTTTATATATTTTGCCGTATCTCCACCATCTGCTTTAATAGCTTCAAGCATTTCTATAACTGCCTGATTTGCCCCTCCATGAAGAGGTCCCCATAGTGCAGATATCCCTGCAGATAATGACGCAAATAATCCAGCATGAGAAGAACCTACTATTCTTACTGTAGAAGTAGAACAGTTTTGTTCATGATCAGCATGAAGAATTAGCAATTTATCAAGTGCATCATAGACTAATTTATTTGGCTCATATGTTTTATTAGGTCTTGCAAACATCATTTTATGCAGATTCTCTACATAACCTAAAGAACTATCTCCATAATCTAATGGTAAACTTTTTCTTTTTCTCATCGTCCAAGCTGCAAGTACAGGAAATTTTGCTAATATTTTTACAATAGCATTGTACATTTCCTCTTCAGAATCAACATCAACAGATCCTGGATTAAAAGCAATCAATGCACTTGTTAAAGAAGACAATACTCCCATTGGATGAGCACTTTTAGGGAACCCATCTAAGATTTTTTTCATATCCTCATCTACATGAGATTCTTCCTTAATATCTTTATCGAATTTTTCTAATTGTACTGCAGTAGGTAATTCTCCAAAAATTAATAAGTAGGCAACTTCTAAAAAATCTGCTTTTTCTGCTAATTCTTCGATAGAATATCCTCGATATCTTAAGATTCCTTTTTCTCCATCTAGAAAAGTAATAGCACTCTCGCAACTTCCAGTATTTTTATATCCTGGATCAATTGTAGTAACTCCATTAGTTACCCCTCTAAGTGCCTTAATATCAATTCCTAATTCATTCTCTGTCCCTTCTATTATTGGGAACTCATACCTATTACCGTCGATTTCTAACGTAGCTGTTTTTGACATGTGATTATTTTAGAATTTTGCTGTTATTGTAGATTCGCTAAATTACGAAATATAGTGTTAATATGTTATTAATCGTAAGATGATTTTTACCCTTACAACCTATTTCCTAAATTATTCAAAAAAAAAGAGACTACCTTTTCAGATAGCCTCTTTGTTACTATTAATATATCGTATTATTTTATCTTAAAAGCGTTCTCTTTTGGATAGTAAGCAACAACACCTAATTCTTCTTCTATACGAAGTAATTGATTGTATTTTGCCATTCTATCACTTCTAGATGCAGAACCTGTTTTTATCTGTCCTGTATTTAAAGCTACTGCCAAATCTGCTATTGTATTATCTTCGGTTTCACCGGATCGATGAGACATTACAGAAGTATATCCCGCATTATGAGCCATATTAACTGCTGCAATAGTTTCGGTAAGTGTTCCTATTTGATTAACTTTAATAAGAATTGAATTTGCAATACCATTTTCAATTCCTCTAGACAATCTTTCAACATTGGTTACGAATAAATCATCTCCAACTAACTGAACTTTATCTCCTATTTTATCTGTAAGGTATTTCCAACCATCCCAATCATTTTCGTCCATACCATCTTCTATAGAAATAATAGGATACTTTGAAGCGAGCTCTGCAAGGTAATCAGCCTGCTCTTCACTTGTACGAATTACTCCGGTATCTCCTTCAAATTTGGTGTAATCATATTTACCATCAACATAAAATTCTGCTGCGGCACAATCTAGAGCAACCATTACCTCGTCTCCAAATTTATATCCTGCCTTTTCCACAGCTAGAGCAATCGAATCCAAAGCATCTTCTGTACCATCTAAAGTCGGAGCAAAACCACCTTCGTCACCAACAGCAGTACTTAATCCTCTATCATGTAATACCTTCTTAAGATTATGAAAGATCTCTGTTCCCATTTGCATGGCATGAGTAAAATTCTCAGCTTTTACAGGCATCACCATAAATTCTTGAAATGCTATTGGCGCATCACTATGTGATCCACCATTAATTATATTCATCATAGGAACAGGAAGTGTATTAGCACTCACTCCTCCAACATAACGGTACAACGGCATGTTTAATTCATTTGCAGCTGCTTTTGCAGCCGCTAAAGAAACACCTAGAATTGCGTTCGCCCCAAGTTTTGATTTATTAGGAGTTCCATCAAGTTCTATCATAGTTCGATCTAATAAATTCTGATCAAATATAGAATAGCCTAGTAACTCTTCAGCAATTATTGTATTTACATTTTCAACAGCCTTAAGCACTCCTTTACCCATATAGTTTTTACCTCCATCACGTAACTCTACAGCTTCGTGTTCTCCAGTGGACGCTCCAGAAGGAACCGCTGCTCTTCCTAGAACACCATTTTCAGTAATCACGTCTACTTCTACAGTTGGGTTACCACGTGAATCTAAGATCTGTCTAGCGTGAATATTAATAATTACACTCATGTCTTTAATTTATTTTGTTGGATAATTTTAATTCTTCGCAATATACAAAACCAGTAAACTTTAATCCCTTCAAAAAAGTCTTAATTTACTAGTAAAACCACAATATTATAGTCAAGTTATCAACTATAACGTTATAGCATAATACATTGCAAAAATGCTTTACATATCATTTAAACAATCTAAGTTTTACGCAGTAATTTTTGCGTTCTTAATATTTTCAATAAACTGATCAAATAAGTAAACTGAATCATTTGGTCCCGGACTAGCTTCTGGATGGTATTGTACAGAGAAACAATTCTTATTTTTCATTTTAATCCCTGCAACTGTATGATCATTTAAATGCACATGTGTTATTTCTACCTCAGGATGTTTTTCAGTTTCTTCTCTATGTATTGCAAAACCATGATTCTGAGAAGTAATCTCCCCTTTACCTGTAATTAGGTTTTTTACAGGATGATTAATTCCTCTATGCCCATTATGCATTTTATAAGTACTAATCCCATTAGCCAATGCAATAACCTGATGCCCTAAACATATACCAAAAAGTGGTAAGTCATTAGCTAAAATATCTTTTGCCGTCGCGATAGCCTCTGTTAATGGCTCAGGATCTCCAGGTCCATTTGATAAGAAATATCCATCAGGACCCCATTCACTCATCTCTGCAAAGGTGGCATTATATGGAAACACTTTTACATAAGCATCTCTTTTGGTTAGATTACGAAGAATATTTTTCTTTATCCCTATGTCCAATGCCGAAATTTTATAAGTAGCATTAGGATTTCCAACAAAATAAGGTTCAGATGTAGAAACTTTTGAGGCCAACTCTAAACCATTCATGTTAGGCACTGCTGCCAATTGTTCTTTTAATTTATCTATATCATCTATTTCAGTTGAAATGACAGCATTCATCGCTCCATTATCTCTAATATAGCTTACTAAAGCCCGTGTATCTACATCAGAAATTGCCAGGAGGTTATTTTTCTCTAAAAATTCTTGTAAAGAACTATCCGCAAGGTCACGAGAATATTCATAACTAAAGTTCTTTACTATAAGTCCAGCAATTTTTACAGAATCTGACTCGACCTCTTCATCATTAGTACCATAATTACCAATATGGGCATTAGTGGTAACCATTAATTGTCCATAATATGAAGGATCAGTAAAAATCTCCTGATAACCTGTCATACCCGTATTAAAACATACTTCACCAAAGGCACTACCCTCTTTACCGACAGCTTTACCGTGAAAAATTGTACCATCAGCTAATAACAGGATTGCTTTTTTTCGAGATTGATATTTCATTTATTTACGTTTATTGTTTTCAAAAATCTTTCAGAATCTACAAAGTAACTATATTGTTACTATAATAATTTCAAATTCTGTTATCTTCTATTTAATTTAACAACATATTTCCTTTAAGGCGGAAATTAAACCATTACAATTATTCAAAAAAAAAGGATAAACGGCGAACGTTTATCCTTTTAGTATTATGTGTGATATACACTATTCATTTATTCTTCTTCAGAATTAGCAGTTTCTTTAGCTGGTGCCGCCGGAGCAGTTTCAGCTTTCTTTCCTTTTCCTCCTCTTCTTCTTGCTTTCTTCTTTGCAGGTTTTCCAGCGTTATATAACTCGTTATAATCCACTAGTTCAATCATTGCCATATCAGCATTATCACCTAGACGATTTCCAAGTTTAATAATCCTTGTATATCCTCCTGGTCTATCTCCTACCTTTGGTGCAACGTCTCTAAATAGTTCGGTTACTGCATATTTATTGCGTAATCTACTAAAAACAATACGTCGGTTATGAGTAGTATCTTCTTTAGATTTAGTTACTAACGGCTCCACAAATTGCTTAAGCGCTTTTGCTTTTGCAACTGTAGTATTGATTCTTTTGTGCTCTATTAGAGAACAAGCCATATTCGCAAGCATAGCTTTACGATGTGCCGTTTTTCTCCCTAAATGATTTACTTTCTTTCCGTGTCTCATGACATTTAATTTTAATCATCATCTTGCTTCAACCCTTTCTGGGGAGCAAAATATGATGGATTAGTCTTTATCTAATTTATATTTAGAAAGATCCATACCAAAGTTAAGTCCTTTAACATTAACTAGCTCTTCAAGCTCGGTTAAAGATTTCTTACCAAAGTTACGGAACTTCATTAAGTCATTTTTATTATAAGATACTAAGTCTCCTAAAGTGTCTACCTCTGCAGCTTTTAAACAGTTAAGTGCACGTACAGAGAGATCCATATCGATCAACTTTGTTTTTAACAATTGTCTCATGTGAAGTGATTCTTCATCATAAGTTTCTGTTTGTGCAATCTCATCAGCTTCTAATGTAATACGCTCATCAGAGAATAACATAAAGTGATGAATTAATATTTTAGCAGCTTCAGTTAATGCATCTTTTGGATGAATAGATCCGTCAGTTACAATTTCGAAAACTAATTTTTCGTAATCTGTTTTTTGCTCTACACGATAATTCTCAATGCTATATTTAACATTTTTAATCGGAGTGTATATAGAATCTGTAAAAATGGTTCCAATAGGAGCGTTAGCTTTCTTATTTTCTTCAGCAGGAACATAACCTCTACCTTTTTCAATAGTAATCTCAAGGTTAAGTGCTACTTTTTTATCCATATTACAGATAACTAGATCAGGATTCAATACCTGAAATCCAGAAATAAATTTCTGAAAATCTCCAGCAGTTAATTGCTCTTGACCTGAAATAGAAATAGTAACAGATTCATTATCTATATCTTCTATCTGACGCTTAAAACGTACTTGCTTAAGATTTAAGATAATTTCTGTAACATCTTCTACTACTCCAGAGATTGTAGAGAACTCATGATCTACACCTTCTATTCTAAGAGAAGTTATAGCGAATCCTTCTAAAGAAGATAGCAAAACTCTTCGTAAAGCATTACCAACTGTTAATCCATACCCTGGTTCTAATGGTCTAAATTCAAATTTACCATCGAACTCAGTAGAGTCGATCATGATAACTTTATCGGGCTTCTGAAAATTTAATATTGCCATGTTATTTTTTCTTCTTAGAGTTATTACTTAGAGTATAATTCGACAATGAATTGTTCGTTTATATTTTCCGGAATCTGAATTCTTGCCGGAACCGACACAAAAGTACCTTCTTTAGTATCGTTATTGAATGTAATCCACTCATATACTTTGCTATTATTAGCAAGAGAATTTTGAATTACTTCTAATGATTTTGATTTTTCTCTTACTCCAACCACATCTCCAGCTCTTAATTGGTAAGACGGAATGTTAACTTGTTGACCATTAACAGTAATATGCCTGTGAGAAACCAATTGTCTTGCTCCTCTACGAGAATTTGCTAATCCCATTCTGAATACTACATTATCCAAACGTGATTCACATAACTGAAGTAACACTTCACCAGTAATACCTTGTGCACGTGTAGCTTTTTCGAACATATTACGGAACTGACGTTCTAGAACACCATAAGTATATTTTGCTTTTTGCTTTTCCATTAACTGGATAGCATATTCACTTTTCTTACCTCTACGTCTGTTATTTCCGTGTTGCCCTGGAGGGTAATTTCTTTTTTCGAATGATTTATCATCTCCGAATATCGCTTCACCAAATTTACGAGCGATTTTAGTTTTTGGACCAGTATATCTTGCCATTATTAATAATTTAGTTACTGAGGATGATTATGAATTAAGGTCTCTTTCCTTCGATAATCATTTTTCCCCATTTAGATTTACTTACTTATTTTAATTTATATATAATAAAGATCCCGAACAATGTTCGGGATAAAATTATACTCTACGTCTTTTAGGAGGGCGACATCCATTATGAGGCATTGGAGTTACATCAATGATTTCTGAAACTTCAATTCCTGAATTATGAAGAGAACGTATTGCAGATTCTCTACCATTACCTGGACCTTTTACGTATACTTTCACTTTCTTAAGTCCTGCTTCGATAGCAACTTTAGAAGCATCTTCTGCAGCCAATTGAGCCGCATAAGGAGTATTCTTTTTAGAACCTCTAAAGCCCATTTTACCAGCAGAAGACCATGAAATAACGTCTCCTTTTTTATTTGTTAGTGAGATAATAATGTTGTTAAAAGAAGCTGTTACGTGTGCTTCTCCAACAGACTCAACAATTACCTTACGTTTTTTTGAAGTTGACTTTGCCATACTACTTATTATTTAGTCGCTTTTTTCTTGTTAGCAACTGTTTTTCTTCTTCCTTTACGTGTTCTAGAGTTATTCTTAGTACGTTGTCCTCTAAGCGGTAAACCAGCTCTATGACGAATACCTCTGTAACATCCTATATCCATAAGACGTTTGATATTCAACTGTACTTCAGAACGTAATTCTCCTTCTATGGTATAGGCTCCAACGGCTTCACGGATAAGACCAATTTGGTCATCATTCCAATCAGAAACTTTTATACTCTCATCTACTTTGGCAGTCGCTAAAATCTCTTTAGCTCTACTTCTACCAATTCCGAAGATATAGGTTAATGCTATAACTCCTCGCTTTTGTTTAGGTATATCTACCCCTGCAATTCTTGCCATAATTACCCTTGTCTTTGTTTAAATCTAGGATTCTTTTTATTAATCACGTAAAGTCGGCCTTTTCTACGCACAATCTTGCACTCGGCACTTCTCTTTTTTATTGATGCTCTAACTTTCATCTCTTTGTTTTTAATTTCTAAAACACGTCGAAACATATTTTAAAATGAATCAGTAACAAGATTTTTCAGCCCGCAAAAGTACACAAAAAATCTTAATTTACAATATTCTTAATTTATTTAGTATCTATATGTTATCCGAGCCTTAGTTAAATCATAAGGACTCATTTCTAACTTCACTTTATCTCCTGGTAATAATTTTATATAATGCATACGCATTTTACCAGATATATGGGCAGTCACAACGTGACCATTTTCTAACTCAACTCGAAACATTGCATTAGACAATGCCTCTATAATACTTCCGTCTTGTTCTATTGCCGGTTGCTTTGCCATTATGCTACTGCTTTACGGTTTTTACCTGTTTTCATCAATCCATCATAATGTCTATTCAACAAATATGAATTAACCTGTTGCATCGTATCAATTGCTACACCTACCATAATAAGTAGTGATGTTCCTCCAAAAAATAACGCCCAACCTTGTTGCACATCTAATAACTTAACCGCTATTGCAGGGAATACTGCTATTAAAGCTAAGAAAATTGAACCTGGTAATGTAATTTGTGACATTATCTTATCTAAGTATTCTGAAGTTTCACTTCCTGGTCTAATACCCGGAATAAAACCTCCACTACGTTTTAAATCATCTGCCATTTTATTTGTAGGTACTGTAATTGCGGTATAAAAATATGTAAACACAATAATAAGCACCGCAAATAGAACATTATACCAAAGTCCAAAAATATCACTAAAAGCAGCTGCCACACCTTGCGAAGCGTCTGAATCTGAAAGACCAGCAACCGCCGCAGGAACAAACATAATTGCCTGAGCAAAGATAATTGGCATTACACCAGAAGCATTTAATTTTAATGGTATATATTGACGAGATCCAAAAACATTTTTCTCATATCCACCACCTGCTGTTCTTCTCGCATACTGAACTGGTATCTGACGAACAGCCATTACTAACAGAACAGAAGCTAAAATGATTACAAACCAAATAACAAGCTCAATTAAAACCATTATCATTCCACCACCATCACCAGAAACTCTTGAAGAAAAGTTCTGTACAAATGATTGCGGAAGTGTAGCGATAATACCTACCATAATCAATAAGGAGATACCATTACCTATACCTTTATCTGTAATTTTCTCACCTAACCACATTGCAAAAATACAACCAGTAGATATTATGATTACAGAAGATACAACAAAAACTGTTTGACTTATTTCAGCACTAAATGCAGAGGGAGGAAGTGTAGCAAATAAATTATAAATGTACCCAGGCCCCTGAACCAAAGTAATAGCAATAGTTAACCAACGTGTAATTTGGTTAATCTTTTTTCTACCGCTCTCTCCTTCTTTTTGTAATTTTTGTAAATATGGAATTGCTATTCCCATTAACTGCACTACAATAGAAGCAGATATATATGGCATAATACCTAGTGCAAATACTGAAGCATTAGCAAAAGCTCCTCCTGTAAATGCATTAAGGAGTCCCAGCAAACCGTCTTGGGTCTGTGTACCAAGGTTTGCTAGTTCTGAGGCATCTATTCCTGGAAGTACTACTTGTGCTCCGAATCGATATACTAAAAGAAGTCCTAGTGTAACTAAAATTCTATTCTTTAGCTCTTCGATTTTCCAAATGTTTTTTATTGTATCAATAAATTTCATGAATTGTCTATTATAAGGTTACTGCTTCACCACCTGCTGCTTCTATAGCAGCTTTTGCAGTGGCTGTAAATTTGTGAGCTGAGACTTTTAATTTAGCCTTCAGTTCACCTCTTCCCAATATTTTAACCAAATCATTTTTCCCAGCAAGACGCGTATTTAAAAACACATCCAGATCCGCAATATCTTTAATTTTTCCATCATCTACTAACTTTTGTAGTGTGTCTAAATTAATCCCCTGATATTCTTTTCTGTTAATGTTTTTGAAACCAAACTTTGGTACACGTCTTTGAAGTGGCATTTGCCCTCCTTCAAAACCGATCTTTTTAGAATAACCAGATCTTGATTTCGCTCCTTTATGTCCACGAGTAGCAGTTCCTCCTTTACCAGAACCCTGTCCGCGACCTACTCGCTTACTATTATTTTTTACCGAACCTGCAGCAGGTTTTAAGTTACTTAAATCCATTTGCTTTAATTATTTTGTTTCTACAGAAACTAAATGTTTAACTTTATTTACCATCCCAAGGATATTCGGAGTATCATCATGCTCCACAACCTGGCCGATCTTTTTAAGACCTAGAGCTTCTAAGGTTCTCTTTTGTCTTTGAGTGCGGTTAATTGCACTTTTTACTTTAGTAATTTTAATCTTTGCCATCGTTCCTGATTTATCCTTTAAACACTTTCTCTAGTGAAACACCTCTTTGAGCTGCTACCTGCTGCGCACTACGCATCTGTAACAGAGCATCAAATGTTGCTTTCACCACATTGTGTGGGTTAGACGATCCTTGGTTCTTAGAAAGTACATCATGTACTCCTACAGATTCTAATACTGCACGAATAGCACCACCAGCAATTACCCCGGTACCAGTTGCAGCAGGTAAAAGCAATACTCTTGCTCCACCATACTTACCTTTTTGTTCGTGTGGCAAAGTACCCTTATGTAATGGAATACGAACCAAATTCTTTTTTGCATCTTCTACTGCCTTAGCGATAGCTTCTGCTACCTCTTTAGACTTTCCTAAACCATGACCTACAACACCATTTTCATCACCAACAACAACAATTGCAGAGAAACCAAATGCTCTACCACCTTTTGTTACCTTAGTCACACGTTGCACACCAACTAAACGATCTTTAAGTTCAAGTCCGCTTGGTTTTACTAATTCTGCGTTTTTATATTTCTGATACATAATTTCTTAGAATTTAAGTCCTGCTTCTCTAGCACCTTCTGCTAATGATTTTACTCTACCGTGATATAAATATCCTCCTCTATCAAAGGACACAGTCTCGATACCAGCTTTCTTAGCTTTTTCTGCTAGCGCTTTCCCTACCAAGTTTGCTTTTTCTATTTTATTTCCTGTTGCCGAAGCAATGTCTTTATCTCTTGAAGAAACAGCACTGATAGTTTTACCAGTTACATCATCTATAACCTGAGCATAGATTTCTTTATTACTTCTAAAAACAGATAATCTAGGACGTTGTTCTGTTCCGCTTACACTTCCGCGGATACGCTTTCTTATCTTTAATCTTCTTAAATCTTTTGAGAATGCCATAACGTTAGTTATTATGCAGATTTACCTGCTTTTCTTCTTAATTGTTCTCCTACGAATTTGATTCCCTTCCCTTTATAAGGCTCTGGTTTACGGAAGCCTCTAATTTTAGCTGCTATCTGTCCTACCAATTGCTTATCATGAGAAGTTAATTTTACTATAGGATTTTTACCTTTTTCTGAAATTGTTTCAACCTTAACTTCTGGTGCTAAGTCTAAAACTATATTATGAGAGAATCCTAAAGCCAAATCTAATTTCTGACCTTGATTAGAAGCTCTGTAACCAACTCCTACCAATTCTAACTCTTTAGTAAATCCTTCAGAAACACCAACTATCATATTATTAATCAAAGCTCTGTACAAACCGTGCTTTGCCTTATGATCTTTAGCTTCAGTAGGTCTTTCTAAAACTACCTGGCCTTCCTCTACTTTCACATCGATACTATCGATATCTTGAGAAAGCTCTCCTAATTTTCCTTTAACAGTAACAACATTACCTGTCACTTCAACAGTGACACCAGACGGAATAGTTACTGGATTTTTTCCTATTCTTGACATTTCTTTTGTCCTTTTATACTGTTAATATACGTAACAAAGCACTTCACCACCTACGTTCTCTTGCTTAGCGCGCTTACCGGTCATTACACCGTGAGAAGTAGAAACTATCGCAATACCTAATCCATTAAGAATTCTTGGAATATCATTTGACCCAGCATACTTACGTAAACCTGGCTTACTGATTCTCTGTAACTCTTTAATAACTGGCTCTTTAGTTAACTTGTTGTACTTAAGTGCTATCTTGATAGTACCTTGTGTAGTATTATCTTCAAATTTATAACTCAAAATATATCCTTGATCGAATAATATTTTAGTGATCTCTTTTTTAACCTTCGATGCAGGGATCTCAACCACTCTGTGTTGAGCACTATTTGCATTACGAATTCTGGTTAAATAATCTGCTATAGGATCTGTATTCATTGTATTTAATTTATGGTATTGGTTTTCAATTTGTTTAATCGAACCTTAAACCAATTAATTTAATTTATTATTACCAACTAGCTTTTGTAACACCTGGAATTAATCCCTTATTCGCCATTTCTCTGAAAGTAACACGAGAAATTCCAAATTGACGCATATATCCTTTTGGTCTTCCTGTTAGCTTACAGCGATTATGTTTGCGAACTGGTGAAGCATTTTTAGGCAACTTCTGTAATGCTTCATAATCTCCAGCCTCTTTTAAAGCCTTACGTTTTTCAGCATATTTCTCTACAGTTTTTGCTCTTTTCACCTCACGGGCTTTCATTGATTCTTTAGCCATAATTAATTCTTTTTAAAAGGTAATCCTAGTTCGGTTAACAATGATTTTGCTTCTTTATCGGTTTTTGCCGAAGTTTCGAAGGTAATATTCATTCCAGAAATCTTATTTACTTTATCAATATCGATTTCAGGGAAAATAATCTGTTCCAGAATACCTAATGAGTAATTACCTCTACCATCAAAACCTGTAGCTTTTATTCCGCTAAAATCTCTAACACGTGGTAAGGCAGAAGTTATCAAACGATCTAAAAACTCATACATTCTTTCTCCTCTTAACGTAACCTTTGCGCCAATTGGCATTCCTTTACGTAATTTGAAAGAAGCAACATCTTTTTTAGAAATTGTCGCTATAGCCTTCTGACCAGTTATAGTTGTTAATTCGTCTACTGCATAGTCGATTAACTTCTTATCAGCTACTGCAGCTCCAACACCTCTACTTAAAACAATTTTTTTAAGCTTTGGTACTTGCATTACATTATCATAGCTGAATTCTTCTGTAAGAGCTGACATTACTCTGTCTTTGTACTCTTGTTTTAATCTTGGGATATAAGCCATAATTATATTACTTCATTAGATTTTTTAGAAAATCTCACTTTCTTATCTCCTTCTACTCTATATCCAATTCTTGTAGTTTCTCCTTTAGAAGTTAACAACGATAAATTAGAAATATGAATAGGTGCTTCTTGTTTTACAATTCCTCCTTGTGGATTTGTTGCACTAGGCTTCTGGTGTTTTGAAACTAAATTAACACCTTCTACGATCGCCTTGTTCTTATCTTTCAATACTTTTTGCACCGTACCCTCTTGACCTTTATTGTCTCCAGCGATAACTCGTACTGTATCTCCTGATTTTATTTTTAGCTTAGTCATCTTTACAAATGTTTTAAAGCACTTCTGGCGCTAGTGAAACAATCTTCATGAATTGCTTGTCACGAAGTTCTCTTGCAACAGGACCAAAAACACGTGTTCCTCTCATTTCTCCTGCAGGGTTCAAAAGAACACATGCATTATCATCGAAACGAATATAAGAACCATCTGGTCTGCGCACTTCTTTCTTGGTACGAACTACAACTGCAGTAGAAACGGCTCCTTTTTTAATGTTTCCATTTGGAGTTGCTTCTTTTACACTGACAACGATTTTGTCTCCTACAGAGGCGTATCTTCTTTTTGTACCACCTAAAACACGAATGACTAAAACTTCTTTACCACCTGTGTTGTCTGCTACTTTTAATCTAGACTCTTGTTGTACCATAATTACTTCGCTCTTTCAATTACTTCTACTAATCTCCAGCATTTGGTTTTACTCATAGGTCTTGTTTCCATGATCTTTACAGTATCACCAATATTGCAGTCGTTCTTTTCATCGTGTGCAACGTATTTTTTCGTTTTCAACACGAACTTTCCGTACATCGGGTGTTTTACCTTTTTAACTTCAGCAACCACAATTGATTTCTGCATTTTGTTACTAGTAACAACACCTATACGTTCTTTTCTTAAATTTCTTTTTTCCATCTTTCAGCAGAATTAACCGTTTAATTCTCTTTTTGTTAGCTCTGTAGCCATTCTCGCAATAGATCTTCTTACTTTACGTAATTGTAAAGGGTTTTCTAGCGGTGACATGGCATGAGCCATTCTTAAATCTGAATACGCTTTTTGAGATTTACCAAGTTCCTCTTGTAATTCAGCTGTAGATAATTCTTTTACTTCTGATTGTTTCATAGTCTCTCAAATATTAAGCTTGATAATCTCTAGCTACGATAAACTTAGTTTTTACAGGAAGTTTTTGTGCTGCAAGACGTAATGCTTCTTTAGCAACGTCATAAGACACACCACTTATTTCAAATAAAATTCTTCCTGGTTTTACTACTGCTGCCCAATACTCAACAGCACCTTTTCCTTTACCCATACGTACTTCAAGAGGTTTCTTAGTGATAGGCTTGTCCGGGAAAATTTTAATCCACAGAGCACCTTCTCTTTTCATATAACGAGTAGCAGAAATACGAGCTGCTTCTATTTGTCTAGCAGTAACAAAACTTGAATCTAATGATTTAATTCCGAAGGTACCGTTAGAAAGTGTATGTCCTCTTTGGGAAAGACCTTTCATACGTCCTTTTTGTTGTTTACGGAATTTTGTTCTTTTAGGCTGTAACATTGTTAATTTACTTTAAAAAATTACTTTCTACGACGAGATTTGTTATTACCTCCTCGTCCACCTCCACGGTTGTCACCTTTTCCTTGTTTCTTGGATAAACCAACTAAAGGAGAAAGTTCTCTTTTACCATATACTTCACCTTTCATGATCCACACTTTAATACCCAATCTACCGTAAGTGGTATGAGCTTCTACTAAAGCATAATCTATGTCAGCTCTAAATGTTGATAAAGGAATACGACCTTCTTTATAAGACTCTGAACGTGCCATCTCTGCCCCATTCAAACGTCCTGAAATCTGAATCTTAATACCTTCTGCATTCATTCTAATTGCAGCCGCGATAGCCATCTTGATAGCACGACGATATGAAATACGACTTTCAATCTGTCTTGCTACACTAGATCCTACTAAAAATGAATCAAGTTCTGGTCTTTTGATTTCAAAAATATTGATCTGAACTTCCTTTTCAGTAATTTTCTTAAGCTCTTCTTTCAACTTGTCTACCTCCTGTCCACCTTTTCCGATAATGATACCGGGTCTGGCAGTGGTGATAGTAACGGTTACAAGTTTAAGCGTACGCTCAATAATTACTCTAGATACACTAGCTTTTGATAAACGTGCGTGTACATACTTTCTAATCTTATCGTCTTCGGCAAGTTTATCACCGTAGTCATTACCTCCATACCAGTTGGATTCCCATCCTCTGATAATACCAAGGCGATTTCCGATTGGATTTGTCTTCTGTCCCATATCTATTATTAGCTTTGTGTATTATTGTTTGCTGCAACCACAATTGTAACGTGATTAGAGCGTTTTCTTATTCTGTGTGCACGACCTTGTGGAGCAGGACGAAGTCTTTTTAACATACTTCCTCCGTCTACACGGATCTCTTTTACAAAAAGATCAGCATCTTCGATGCTAGCGTCTTCATTTTTCGCCTGCCAATTAGCTATTGCTGAAAGCAATAACTTCTCCAAACGACGTGATGCTTCTTTAGGGTTAAATCTAAGAATCTGAAGCGCCTTTTCAACTTTTACACCACGTACAAGATCAGCTACTAAACGCATCTTACGAGGTGATGTAGGGCAGTTATTAAGTTTAGCAAAAGCAATCTGCTTTTTCTCTTCCTTAATTCTATCTGCCATTTCTCTTTTACGAACTCCCATGACTTAAATTATTTTTTACCTTTATTTTTAGCACCAGCGTGGCCTCTAAAGGAACGTGTTGGCGAAAATTCTCCTAATTTATGTCCCACCATGTTTTCTGTAATATATACAGGTACAAATTGGCGACCATTATGTACTGCGATTGTTTGACCTACAAAATCAGGTGTTATCATCGAAGCTCTTGACCACGTTTTGATTACTGATTTTTTGTTAGCTTCAACATTTGCAGCCACTTTTTTCTCTAACTTATAGTGAACGTAAGGTCCTTTTTTTAATGAACGTGCCATATCTTATTATTTCTTTCTACGTTCTACAATATACTTATTACTCGCTTTCGTCTTAGAACGGGTTCTATATCCTTTTGCAGGAAGACCTTTTCTAGAACGTGGGTGACCTCCAGAAGAACGTCCTTCACCACCACCCATTGGGTGATCGACAGGGTTCATCGCTACAGGTCTCGTACGTGGACGACGACCTAGCCATCTTGTTCTACCTGCTTTACCACCAACGATCAACTGATGATCACTGTTTGATATCGCTCCAATAGTAGCCATACAATTAACTAGTATCATTCTTACTTCTCCAGAAGGTAATTTTACAGTAGCAAACTTACCATCTCTTGCCATAAGCTGAGCAAACGAACCAGCACTACGCGCCATAACAGCACCTTGACCTGGACGTAATTCTATACAAGAAATAATAGTTCCTAAAGGGATATCACTTAATGGCATTGCATTTCCAATCTCTGGAGCAACGTTACTACCAGAAACTATGTTTTGACCTACTTGCAAACCATTTTGAGCTATAACATAACGCTTCTCACCATCCTGGTAATTCACAAGCGCTATAAATGCAGTTCTGTTCGGATCGTACTCTATTGTAGCAACGGTAGCAGGAATTCCTTGCTTATCTCGCTTAAAATCAATAATACGATACCTTTTTTTATGACCACCACCTTTGTAACGCATGGTCATTTTTCCTTGACTGTTTCTACCTCCAGATCTTTTTTTCGGAGCCAATAGGCTTTTTTCCGGCTTATCAGTAGTAATGGCGTCAAATCCATTTACTACTCTAAAACGCTGACCTGGGGTAATTGGCTTTAATTTTCTTACTGACATTTTTTAGTCTTAAAGATTACTATATAAATCAATTACTTCACCTTCCGCCACCTGTACAATTGCTTTTTTATATGCACTTGTTTTACCAGTGACCATACCCGTTTTTGTATAACGTGTACTACGGTCTGGACGGACATTTAATGTTCGAACTTTAGTAACAGATACACCATAAGCAGCCTCAACTGCTTTTTTGATCTCTACCTTATTCGCTTTCTTATCTACTACAAAACCATAGCGATTATACACTTCACTATCTGCAGTAGCCTTTTCCGTAATAATAGGTTTTATTAAGATACTCATGGCTTCTATTTACTTAAATTCGTTTCAATTCCTTTCAAAGAACCTTCCAAAAGTATAACACTATTAGCATTAAGTATTTTATAAGTACTTAATTCTGAAGCAGTTACAACTTCTGAACTTTTCAAATTGCGTGACGACAAATATACATTTTTATTTGACTCAGCCAACACAAACAAAGATTTTTTGTTTTCAAGCCCTAAAGACTTCAAAACAGCAGTAAAATTCTTAGTTTTTACAGTATCAAAAGTAAAATCCTCTACAACCGTAATTGCCTTGTCATTTGCCTTAATACTCAATGCTGATTTACGCGCTAACCTTTTCAGGTTTTTATTCAATTTGAACGAATAGTTACGTGGTCTTGGACCAAATACTCTACCCCCTCCTTTAAAAATAGGAGACTTAATACTACCTGCTCTGGCAGTACCTGTTCCTTTTTGTTTCTTTATCTTTCTAGTACTACCTGCGATATCTGCACGTTCCTTAGCTTTATGAGTTCCTTGACGTTGATTAGCCAAGTATTGTTTCACATCTAAGTACACAGCATGATCGTTTGGCTCAATACCAAAAACAGTATCAGAAAGGTCTGCCTTTCTTCCTGTTTCTTTTCCGTTTATATCAATTACCGCTACTTTCATTACTTCTGAATCGTTACATAAGCGTTTTTATGTCCAGGAACACATCCTTTAACAACAAGCAAATTCTTTTCAGGAACTACTTTTAACACTCTTAAGTTTTGAATTTTTACTTGATCTCCACCCATTCTTCCTGCCATTTTCATTCCTTTGAAAACTCTTGCAGGATAAGATGCAGCACCTATAGAACCTGGAGCTCTTAAACGGTTATGCTGACCATGAGTTGCTTGACCTACACCACCAAAGTTGTGTCTTTTCACAACCCCTTGAAAACCTTTTCCTTTAGAAGTTGCTGAAACATCAACAAATTCTCCTTCAGCAAAATGCTCTACTGTTACCGTATCTCCTAATTTGTACTCCTCCTCAAAACTTTTGAATTCGACAACTTTACGTTTAGCAACAGTTCCTGCTTTTTTAAAGTGACCTAAAGCCGCTTTAGTAGCATTTTTGTCTGCTTTGTCATCGAAACCTAGCTGAATAGCCTCATAACCATCAACCTCTTTAGTTCTGACTTGGGTAACCACGCATGGCCCAGCTTCGATAACTGTACATGGAATATTCTTTCCATTTTCGTCGAAGATGCTGGTCATACCGATCTTTTTTCCTATTAACCCAGACATATTTATTAATTATTAATTAGTATTCATTTTTATTTTTGCAAAAAAACAGGGTCAAAATACTTCAACCCTGAATGTATTTTTTTGCCGTTTTTCCCTTGCGCGCAGCTTGGGACATTTATCGTAAGATCTTCTTACTTAAAAGCTGTATCAAACTTTGATCTCAACCTCTACTCCACTTGGTAATTCTAGCTTCATCAACGCATCAATTGTTTTTGAAGACGAGCTATAAATATCCAAAAGTCTTTTATAAGAACTTAATTGAAATTGCTCTCTAGATTTCTTATTAACGTGCGGAGAACGTAATACTGTAAAAATCTTCTTATGTGTTGGCAATGGAATTGGCCCAGTTACTACAGCACCAGTACTCTTTACCGTCTTTACGATTTTCTCAGCAGACTTATCCACCAAATTATGATCGTAAGATTTTAGTTTTATTCTAATTTTTTGACTCATTTCTGTAATAATTAAGCGTTAACTCCTTTTGCAGCTGCGATTACTTCTTCTGAAATATTAGAAGGAGTTTCAGCATAGTGAGAAAATTCCATTGTAGACGTTGCTCTACCAGACGACAATGTTCTTAATGTTGTTACATACCCAAACATCTCTGAAAGCGGAACAGTAGCTTTTACAGTTTTTGCACCTGCACGATCTCCCATATCACTCACTTGCCCTCTACGGCGGTTAAGATCACCTACGATATCACCCATATTTTCTTCTGGAGTAATAACCTCTAACTTCATAATTGGCTCCATAATTACGGCTTTAGCAGCTTTCGCTGAATTTTTAAAACCTAATTTAGCAGCTAATTCGAAAGATAGCTGATCCGAATCCACATCGTGATAAGAACCATCCTTCAATGTTACTTTCATAGCATCCACTTCATATCCTGCCAACGGTCCATTCACCATTGCCATTTTGAATCCTTTTTCAATTGACGGTATAAATTCCTTAGGAACATTACCACCCTTAATCGTAGACTCAAACTGAAGTCCCACCTGACCTTCATCAGCTGGCTCAATAGTAAATACAATATCTGCAAACTTACCACGACCACCAGATTGTTTCTTATAAACTTCTCTGTGATCAGCTGCTGCTGTAATAGCCTCTTTATACTCTACTTGTGGCTGACCCTGGTTCACCTCCACTTTGAATTCACGTCTTAAACGATCAACAATAATATCTAAGTGAAGCTCACCCATTCCAGAAATAATAGTCTGACCAGAAGCTTCATCAGTTCTTACTGTAAATGTTGGATCTTCTTCAGCTAACTTAGCCAATGACAATCCTAATTTATCAACATCTGCCTTAGTCTTAGGCTCAACCGCGATACCGATTACAGGATCAGGAAAATCCATAGATTCTAAAACAATAGGATTTTTTTCATCAGACATAGTATCACCAGTCTTGATATCCTTAAACCCTACTGCAGCTCCAATGTCTCCTGCTTCTATATAATCTATTGCATTTTGTTTGTTAGAATGCATCTGATAAATACGAGAGATACGCTCTTTTTTACCTGAGCGATTATTCAAAATGTAAGAACCAGCATCTAAACGACCAGAATATGCTCTAAAGAATGCCAAACGACCAACAAAAGGATCAGTAGCAATTTTAAATGCAAGTGCCGAAAAAGGCTCTTTTACATCTGGTTTACGCAATTCTTCTTGATCTGTATTTGGATTCACCCCTACTATACCATCTTTATCCGTTGGAGAAGGCAAATAACGACATACCGCATCTAAAAGGAATTGTACTCCTTTATTCTTAAATGCAGATCCACAAATCATTGGAATGATACTCATATCCATTACAGCAGCACGAAGAGCAGCATGCACTTCATCTTCCGTAATAGAATCCTCATCTTCCATAAATTTTTCTAAAAGGTTTTCATCATAAGCAGCAACTTCTTCAATAAGCTTACCTCTTAATTCAGCAGCCTCAGCTTTTAATTCTTCAGGGATATCAATAACATCAAATGTAGACCCTTGCGTTTCATCATGCCAAACAATAGCACGGTTTTTAACCAAATCTACAATTCCCTTAAAATCAGCCTCATCACCAATATTCATTACAATCGGCACTGCATTAGACCCTAACATATCCTTAACTTGTTGACAAACTGCCATAAAGTTAGATCCTTGACGGTCCATTTTATTTACAAAACCTATACGAGGTACTTTATAATTATCAGCAAGTCTCCAGTTAGTTTCAGATTGCGGCTCAACACCATCAACCGCACTAAATAAGAATACTAATCCATCAAGAACACGAAGAGAACGGTTAACTTCGACCGTAAAATCAACGTGACCCGGAGTATCAATAATATTAAAGTGATAACCTTTAGTATCATCTATCGGCTGACCATTTTCTGTTGGAAACTTCCACTCACATGTAGTAGCAGCCGAAGTAATTGTAATACCTCTTTCCTGCTCTTGCTCCATCCAGTCCATCGTAGCAGCACCATCGTGCACTTCACCTATCTTATGACTTACACCCGTATAATAAAGAATACGCTCTGTAGTTGTAGTTTTTCCTGCGTCAATATGCGCAGCAATACCTATATTTCTTGTATATTTTAAATCTCTAGCCATTTCTTAATGATTAAAATCTAAAGTGTGAGAATGCTTTGTTTGCTTCAGCCATCTTATGAGTATCTACTCTTTTCTTAACCGCTGCTCCTTCTTCTTTTTCTGCTGCAATAATCTCTGCTGCTAGTTTCTGAGCCATAGATTTCTCGTTTCTTTTACGAGAAAACTGAATCAACCACTTCATAGCGGTAGATATTTTACGGTCTGGTCTGATTGGATTTGGAATCTGGAAAGTAGCTCCACCTACACGTCGACTTCTAACCTCCACATGTGGCATTACATTAGATAATGCATCTTTCCAAATCTCTAATGACGTTTTTTCGTCATTTTGTTTTTTCTCTTCTACAATGTCAATAGCATCATAGAAAATTTTAAAAGCAGTTGACTTTTTACCATCCCACATCATCATGTTTACAAAACGAGTCACTAATTGATCGTTAAAACGTGGATCTGGCAAAATTGGTCTTTTTTTAGCCTTTCTTTTTCTCATGTCTTCTTCTTAAAGTTTTTTAATTACTTCTTAGGGCGTTTTGCACCATACTTAGATCTACGTTGTGTTCTACCTTCAACACCTGCGGTGTCTAAAGCTCCACGAACAATATGATATCTAACTCCTGGTAAATCTTTTACCCTTCCACCTCTAACTAATACTATCGAGTGCTCCTGGAGATTGTGACCTTCACCACCGATGTATGCGTTTACTTCCTTACCATTTGTTAACCTAACACGAGCTACTTTACGCATAGCTGAATTTGGTTTTTTTGGTGTAGTAGTATAAACACGCGTACAAACACCGCGGCGTTGCGGGCACGAATCCAAAGCAGCCGATTTACTCTTCTTAGTTATTTTGGCTCTACCTTTTCTTACTAATTGTGAAATTGTTGGCATAATTTGCTTTACACTATATATTAAATAATTTTTATAATATTCCCTTTAAAAGGGCTGCAAAGGTAGAAATATTTTTCAGCAAATCAAATCCTAATTGATTAATTTTTATTCATTTAAATATATCACCCAAAACTTATCGAACAAAAACAATGAGATTATGATTATTTCCAAGCTTCAAAACTAATATTATCTAATCAAACAAAATCTTAAACACAACATTAAACTACAGACACATCATTATAGCCACTTAAGTCAACCTTATATTACATAAAACACAACACAATAACACATCAAACAAGACCTAACCACAACACACAAGCCCCTTTTTTAAGCATTAAAATCAAAGTAGAAAAAAGAAACAATCATTTTAAAGAAAAAAAGAAAATGATTATTAAATTATTATAATTTAACATTTAAAAATCTTAATAAAAGTTAAAATAATCAAAAATACACCTATTTAATGCTATTTTATTGTGAATTTTGAAATTGACCAATTTAAATAAATCACACACAATGAAATCATCAAGGAAGCAAATTCTAATGCTTTTTACAGCATTAGTCGTGCAATTTTCTTTTGCACAAGAAAAAACCATAACAGGTAAAATCACAGACGACATTGGCTCACCTTTACCAGGAGTAAACATTATTGTCAAAAACACGAACACTGGTACCCAATCAGATTTTGATGGAAACTACAACCTTCAAGCATCCCAGGGAGACATACTGGTCTTTAGTTATCTCGGCTTTACAAACAAAGAAGTAACCGTAGGAACCAGCGACACAGTTGATATTCAATTAGAATCTTCGGCCTCTCAATTAGAAGAAGTTATTGTCACAGCTCAAGGTATAAAACGAGAGAAACAAGCTCTTGGGTATGCTGTTGCAGAGGTTAAAAACGAACAATTAGAACAAAGAGCCGAAGGAGATATTGGTCGTGTCTTATTCGGAAAAGCCTCTGGAGTTAACATCACACAACAAAATGGTCTTTCTGGATCAGGAACCAATATTGTTATTAGAGGATTAAGTTCTTTTAGCGGAAGCAACCAACCATTATTTATTGTTGACGGAGTTCCTTTTAGTAGCGACACCAATTCACAAGGGTCAAATGACGGAAACAGTCAGAACGATTTTGTAGACGGAAACTCCGGTTCAAGTAGATTTTTAGACCTTGACCCTAACAGTATTGAAAGCGTTAATGTACTAAAAGGTCTTGCGGCCGCAACACTATATGGTACAGCAGGACGAAATGGAGTTATTCTAATCACCACAAAAAATGGATCTGCCGGAAATGCACTTAAAAAGAATGAAGTAACGATAACTTCATCATTATTTTTTAATGAAATCGCATCTCTCCCCGATTATCAAAATCAATATGGAAACGGTTTCGACCAAGCATTCGGATGGTTCTTTAGTAACTGGGGACCAAGTTTTGAAAGAGAAGGAGTTGCCGGATGGGGAAATGGTATTGACAGCGACCCCAATAGAGGTTTTAATGAAGATGGCACCTTAGCGCATCCATATAGTACAGCTGCTTCAGCTACAGGTATCCCAGCAGCATTTCCAGAATTTGCAGGAGCTCGTTATGAATGGAGACCATATGATAGCGTTGAAAATTTCTTCAAAACCGGAACTGTCGCTAATACAGCAATTAATTTTAGAGGCACATCAACAGATAACAAACTAAGCTACAATGCTAATTACAGTTATTTAGAAGATGAAGGTTTCACCCCAGGAAACACACTAAGAAGAAATACACTTGGATTTGGAGGAAAAGCCGTCCTGTCTAATAAATTTACAATCTCTAATACATTAAATTACTCTAAAACAGATTTCAGATCACCACCTGTCTCTGCAAGTAGAGGTAATGGATCATTCGGAACAGGCTCTTCAGTTTTTGGAGAATTATTCTTCACTCCAAGAAGTGTAGACTTAATTGGACTACCATCTGAGAATCCTCAAGATGGATCAAGCGTATATTATCGACAAAACAATAGCATACAACACCCTATCTGGACGGTTAACAATGCCCTAAACAGACAAACAACAAATAGAGTATTTGGTAACGGAACGTTACAATATGACTTTACCGACAATCTAAATCTAATCTATCGATTCGGAATTGACAACTACACTGAATCAAACATCAACCAACAAAACAAAGGAGGGGTTAGTGATGACGCCGCCTTACGAAGTGGAATTTACCAAACCTGGACCAACATTAATACCATCTTCGATCACAATATTATCATTAATGGAAATTTTGCATTAAACGACAACATTGGCATGACATTTAATGTAGGAGGAACCAGCAGAAGAGAAGTCTTCGAACGTAACGGTGTTGCGAGCAGCAGTCAAGTAGAATTTGACGTATTTAGACACGTTAACTTTCTCAACCAAGATGAGATTGAATTTAAACAAGAACGAAACATAGTCGGTTTATATGGTCAAGCTGATTTTGACTATAAAAAAATGCTCTATCTTGCTTTAGCAGGAAGAAATGATTGGGTTTCTAATTTGACCACAGAAAATAGATCTATTTTTTACCCTAGCGCAAGTGTATCCTTCTTACCAACTACCGCATTTAAAGGACTAAGGTCTGATAATGGAATAAATTATTTAAAGGTCAGAGCCGGATACGGTACATCCGCAAACTTCCCCACTGGCTTCCCTGTAGCAGTTACTTTGGATTTAGACACTCAAAACTTTCAGAATTCTGACAGCGGGAATGATATTGTAACCAACTCGATCCCTCCAAGAGAGGGGAATCCAAATTTAAAACCCGAAAGATTAAACGAAATAGAATTCGGTATAGAATCTAGGTTTTTCAAGAATCGCATTAACCTAAACGCTTCGTATTACAACAGAACAACCAAAGATCTTATTATAGACAGACCTTTAGATCCTTCTACTGGAGCCACCATAAGAAGTGAAAATATTGGGGAAATAAAAAGCGATGGATTTGAAGTAGATTTAGGTGTAGACATTGTTAAACAGGTCAATAATGGATTTACCTGGAACGCCAATATCAATTTTACAGCCAGTGAAACAACAGTTGAAGATCTTGGTGCAGATACAGATATCATAGTATATTCTGGATTTTCTAACTTAGGTAATGCCGCTATTGAAGGAGAACCACTTGGAGTAATTGTAGGAAGTCGAATTCAAAGAAACGATAATGGAGAATTTTTAGTAAATGATGCTGGTAACTATAGAGAGGAAGAAGGAACATTTGTAATAGGAGATCCTAACCCAGACTATTTGTTAAATGTAAATAATTCATTTTCCTTCAAAAACTTCAACTTAAGTTTCTTATTTACCTTTGTAAAAGGAGGAGACATTTACTCTAGAACCGTATCTACTTTATTAGGCAGAGGACTAACAACCGACACAGTAGATCGTGAAAACACATTTATTTTGCCAGGAGTTAGAGATGATGGCTCCCAAAACAATATCCAAATAAACAATTCCACTTTTTACTTTTCGAATGTATTGTTTGGCCCGGATGAATTGGGTGTGTTTGACGGAACCGTACTTAGACTACAAGAACTATCATTAGGATACACCATCCCAACCAAATTTTTAGATAAAACTCCTTTTGGAGCAGTAAGTATAAATCTTACCGGATATAATTTATGGTTCGACGCTTTTAACATACCTGATGGAACCAATTTTGACCCTAACGTTGCCGGACTTGGTGTTGGTAATGGTCGTGGATTTGATTTCTTAAACGGACCGAGTTCAAGAAGGTATGGTATGAGTATTAAAGCTTCTTTCTAATAAAAAAAACAATCATGAATATACTAAAATCAATATCATATAAAGTATCAGTAATTATCATTCTGATTATAGGAATGTTATTTACCGCCTGTGAAAGCACAGAGCTAGACCTTACTGAGAACCCTAATCTATTAGACCCTTCTCAATCCAACCCTGATCTATTTCTAAATTCAATTCAAGTAGATTTTGGAAAGGTCGTTGAACGCTTTGGCGCCATTGGTAGTCAGGTCACAAGAATAGACAACATGAACGGAAGAGACTACCAAAACGTATACTCCCCTTCAGATTTTAATGACTTATGGAGTGGATCATATCAATCTACCGGAGTATCATTTCCTGATCAAAATGGCCATAGTCAAAGATTTAATGGAATTCTAGCAGACGCAAGAGCACTTGAACCGATCGCTACTCAAAACAACTTATATCACCATTTGGCGATATCCCAAGTTATTGAAGCATATATTATCGTAACCTTAGTAGACTTTTTTGGCGATGTCCCTTATAGTGAAGCTCTTCAGGGAAGTACAAATCTAAATCCTAAAGTAGATGATGGGGCTTTAATATATGATGCTGCACTAAACTTATTAGACAATGCTATTTCAAATTTCAATAAAGACGTTACCGATGAACCCGATAACGACTTCTATTATAATGGTGATTGGAGAAAATGGATTACAGCAGCCAATACAATAAAAATGAAGATTTACCTTCAGAAAAGATTAGTTGACACTCAAGCTATTACAAACTTCAACAACATTATTAGTGATGGTGATTATATCCAAAGTGCTGATGAAGACTTTCAATTCTCTTGGGGGACAAACGAAATTCAACCTGACAATCGTCACCCTAGATACGCCAACAACTACGAAGGAGATGGTGCTGATGAATATATGTCAAACTGGTTAATGAACCTAATGTCCATTCCGAGCGACCCTAATGAAAATGACCCAAGAATAAGGTATTATTATTATAGACAAACAAATGTTGTTCCAGGAGCAGAAACAGCCCCAAACGAAGAAACACTAAGCTGTTCATTAGAAAGTGCTCCCCAGCATTACATTGATGGTGGATTTACGTTTTGTTATTTAAATAATGGGTATTGGGGACGTGATCATGGTGATGATGACGGAGTACCACCAGACGGTTTTTTAAGAACAAATTTTGGTGTCTATCCTGCAGCTGGTCGCTTCGACGATAGTAGCTTTAAAGGAACTCAACAAGGTGATGGAGGCCAAGGAGCAGGAATTACACCTATACTACTATCATCTTGGGTTGATTTTATGATAGCAGAAGTTGCCATGGAACAAATGAACACTTCTTCTGCAAGAACAGCTTTATCAAACGCTATAACAAAATCAATAAGCAAGGTAACTACATTCGGATCTTTAGACAGCTCTGCCAATCTAGTATTCGAACCCAATGCAACCGAAATCAATACCTTCATTAATAATCGCCTTGCAGATTTTGATGCAGCAGCAACACCAGTTGATAGATGGAATGTTATAGCAGAACAATATTGGATTGCTTTGTTTGGAAATGGAATAGATGCATACAACTTCTACAGAAGAACAGGATACCCTACAACCCTACAACCAAATGTAGAACCATTTCCTGCTACAGGTAATTTTATCAGATCATTTCCTTATCCGGCAGATTTAACAACCAACAATTCATCTGTAGACCCTAAACAAAATTTGGATCAAAAGGTTTTTTGGGACAACAATGACGATTCGCCATTATTTCCAATCGCTAACTAATTTTAATCTAATTAAAACTTAAAAGATTAAAACAAAACATATAGAAAAATGAAAAGAATAATCAAATATCTAAATATACTGTTCCTTACAGGCTTAATCCTTGGGTGCGGCAGTGATGACAAAACTGTGGACGTAATACTTGACAGCGTTACAAGCGGTGGAGTATTAAGAACAATTGACATTGACAACAACCTTATCTATAATGACTTATTACTAGAATTTGACGAAGGAGCCAATTACACACTCACTTTAGAAGAACAAGACAATCAAAATGGTGAGTTGCTAGACCAAATTGAAATCTATGCTCGATTTGTTGAAAATACACGGATCGACACTAACATGGATGGAGTAATAGACGACGACGACGATGACTTATCAACAGAAGAAGGACTCATAAGAACATTAACAGCTTCTGATTTCCAACCTGGAGAAAGAGGAGTGCCTATTTCTGTAATTACCTTTACTGCAGATGAATTTTTAACATTTACAGGAGTAGATGAAAGCAAACTTCAAGGAAAGGATGATTTTGCAATTAGATTTGTACTTAAACTTAAAGATGGAAGGACATTTTCTGTTGATGACGCCAATGGGAATGTATCGGGAGGTTCATACTTCTCTTCACCATACACTTACAGAACAACAATAGGATGTACTATCACAGAGACTCTTGCAGGTACATATACTTATAATGTAACCTCTTTGATTCCTGCACCAGGCGGAAGGAGTCAATGTAACAGCATGTCGCTTCCTAGTGGAGAAGTTACCTGGACAGAAGATGAAGATAGAGGCGAATATAGTACCACTGATTTAAGTTTTGGGCAATTTGATAATTGTTATACGGGAACATTTAACACAATTAACTTCTCAAAAGGGACAATTATTTGGGATTGCACTAAACTTGTGGCTGATGGAGAAATCATAGTAGAAGAAGACACTAGTGATGAAGAAGAATTCACCTATACCTATAAAATAACACAGATAATGGGAACCGATATTACCATAGACTTCAGCAACTCTGCAGGAGATAGAGGAACAGTTGTTTTGACCCGTCCAGATAGTAAAACATGGCCTGTGCTTTTTAAGGCTGAAGACGACTAATATCCATAAAAAAACCATTAGAATACATTTTTTCTTATAAAAAGAGGAGGTTTTCAATTGAAAATCTCCTCTTTTTATAACTTGACACAAGACCAACAAAACAAATACAACTCAACATTTAACAACTCCTTAAGAAGTTGTTCATTATCTGACACTTAAACAAATTAAAAAACACAAAAAACTTCACAACCACTGTATAACTTACCTACAACAACATCTAATAATTTGGATATATCCAAATAGCTGCAATTTAAATTTTAATAACAAAAAGTTGTTTTATAAAGATATTATTATGATTTTTGGAACTGGCTAATTCAAATAAATTGTAAAATGAGAACAAAGTTTAGTGGAATTTTAACGCTATTACTAGCGTTTGTTGTGCAATTCACTTTTGCACAAGAAAAAACAATTTCAGGAACTGTAACCGATGATAAAGGGTTACCTCTTCCTGGGGTTAATGTTGTTGTAAAAAATACAGCAAGCGGTACGCAAACTGATTTTGATGGTAATTATACCCTTCAAGCGAATCGGGGCGCAGTACTTTCTTTTAGTTATGTCGGTTTTGACACTAAAGAAGTTGTAATCGGGGATGGTGACTCCATCAATATTCAATTATCAGCTTCTGCTTCAGAATTGGAAGAAGTTGTTGTAACTGCACAAGGTATTAAGGCAAAACCAAGATCCTTGAGTTATGCAATTGCAACAGTCGCAGATGATGAAATTGAAAACACAGGTGAGGTTAACTTAGTAAGTTCCTTAACAGCAAAAGCTCCTGGGGTTTCGGTTGTAACGTCTTCAGGTTCTGTTGGTGCATCCGCTAACATTAGAATTCGTGGTAATACTTCTATTTCAAGAAGTAACTCTCCTTTATTTATTGTTGATGGTGTGCCTATTGATAATACAAGTACAGGAAATGCTACTAACGGAGTTGACATCTCGAACAGAGCAATCGATATCAATCAAAACGATATTGAAAGTATTTCAATTCTTAAAGGTATTGCAGCACAAACATTATACGGTTTAAGAGCCGCTAACGGGGTTGTATTAATTACTACGAAAAAAGGTAAAATTGGTGCTCCTACTGTTTCTGTAAGCTCAACTGTTCAAATTAGTGAAATTACTCAAACACCAGATTTACAAAGACAATTTGCTCAAGGTAGACCAGTAGGTGGAGTTCCTACTTACAGAGGACCTGAAACACAAGAAGGTTTTAGCTGGGGTCCAGCTATCTCTGGTCTTGAGTACGACGGAGACACTTCTTACCCATACCACAGATTCGGAAGATTAGTTCCAGCTGGAACAGGGAATGGGAGAGCTGCTGAATCTTATGATCATGTAGATGACTTCTTTGTTAATGGTTTATTAACAGATCTTAACGTATCTGTAAGAGGTGGTACTGAAACTGTAAGATATTATTTATCTGCTGGTAAATTAGATCAAACAGGTGTTGCTCCAACTGAAAACTTTGACAAAAGATCTTTCAGAGCAGATATTACTGCTGATCTTTCTGAAAAATTCGAAATCTCTGCAAGTGGTTCATTCGTAAACTCAGGTGGACGAAGAGTACAAAGAGGATCTAACATCTCTGGTATTATGCTAGGTTTGTTAAGAACAACTCCAACTTTTGATAATGGTAACGGATTAACAGGTAGAGATGCTGCAGAAACTAATTCTGTATTCCAATTGCCTGACGGTACTCAAAGAAGTTATAGAGCTGGTGTATATGATAACCCGTTCTGGACTGTTGCAAAAAACCCATCTAGTGATGATGTAAACAGATTTACAGGAAGATTATCTTTTGAGTACAGACCTATGGATTGGTTAACATTACAAGGAAGATATTCGTATGACAGATATAGTGATGTTAGAAAAGCATCTCAAGATATCAACTCAGCTGCAAATCCTGGAGGTAGAGTATTTGATGATAATATTTTTAATGAAGATATTACAGCTAATTTCTTAGCCTTATTTAATAAAGACATTTCTGAGAACATTACCTTTAATGGTATTTTAGGTTATGAAAACTACCAAAGTGATTTCTTAAGAAGAAGTGTACAAGCTGATGGTTTAACTATACCTGGATTCTTTGATGTTTCAAACTCTTCAACTCAGGTTAATACAAATTCAGTATTTAAGAAAAAGACAGATGCAATTTTTGCCGACGCTAAGTTTGGAATCAAAGACATGATCTTTATTAATGGTTCTGTTAGAAATGACTGGTCTTCTACTTTACCAGAAGACAATAACGATTTCTTATCTTATAGTACGGGTTTAAGTTTTGTATTTAGTGAACTTATCGAAAGTGACGTATTTACTTATGGTAAATTAAGAGCATCTTACGGTAGAACTGGTAATGATGCACCAATATATGCTACGCAAACTTTCTATCAAGGTGGTGTTGCTGGTGGTGACGGTTTTATTAACCCTGGAAATCAATTTCCTTTATTTGGAGCTGTTGCTTTAGAAAGAAGTGGACAATCTGGAAGTCAGCAAATTGAGCCAGAAGAAACTACTGAATTAGAATTCGGTGGAGAGCTAAAATTCTTCAACAATAGAATTGGTTTAGATATTACTTATTACGATAAAGAAACTACCGGGCAGATATTTGCTGTTGATGTAGCTCCTTCTACTGGTTTTAATGGTCGTAATGCTAATGTAGGTAAGATTGAAAATAACGGTTTTGAAATTGGTGCTAACTTTACACCTGTTCGTACAGATGATTTCTCTTGGGATGTTAATGTAAACTGGACTGCTTATGATTCTGAAGTTATTGAATTAGCTCCTGGAGTTGAATCATTTACTTTAGCTGGATTTACTTCAGTTTCTTCTAGAGTACTTCCTGGAGAGTCTTATGGAGCAATATTTGGAGACAGATTCCTAAGAGATGATAGTGGTAATGTATTAATTGACGATACTGGTTTCCCAATTGTTGACCCTACATCTGGTGTAATTGGAGATCCAATACCAGATTGGCAAATGGGTATTAAAAATACTGTTTCTTATAAAAACCTTTCTTTATCGTTCTTATTTGATATAAGAGAGGGTGGTGATGTATGGTGTGGTACTTGTGGTATCATTGATTACTTCGGAGTTGGTCAAACTACAGCAGATCAAAGAGGAATTACAGATTTCGTATTTGAAGGAGTTGTACAATCTACAGGTCAACCAAATACTCAGCAAGTTGCTCTAGCTGATCCTGCCGGAGGTTTAGGTGCTAACAGATGGGTTAGATATGGTTTTGGAGGAGTTGGAGAAGATAGTGTATATGATGCATCTTGGGTTCGTCTAAGAGAAGCTTCTATAAGCTATAACTTAGGAGAGAAGTTATTAAATGGTACTCCTATTACTTCTGGTTCTATTACTTTCTCTGGAAGAAACCTATGGTTAGATACTGATTACCCTGGTATCGATCCTGAAACTAACCTAACTGGAGATTCTAATGGTATTGGTCTGGAATATTTTAACCAACCAAATACTAGAAGTTATGCCGTTTCACTTAAACTTAATTTCTAAAAAAAGTAAAAATGAAAAGAATATATAAAATCAATAAGGTTTTTATTTTCATGATGGCATTAGCTTTAACGCTTACATCATGTGAATATGGTACTACAAACGAAGACCCTACCCGTCCAGGTGGTGATATTATTCCTATAAATGCGGTTATGCCAATTATGCAAACGCAATCACATAGAAATATTACAGCAGGACTAGGTCGTCTATCAGGAATTGTAATGCAACAATGGATAGGTTTTGATGCACAACAGGTAGCTTATACCAGTTATGTAATTGGTGAAACTGATACTGATAACTTTTGGGATACTGGTATCTATACAGGTTCTATGAGAGATTGTGTTGACATCATTAATAGAAGTACTGATACTGAAGGAGTAAATAGTAGAGGTGTTGCAAAAATATATCTTGCGGCTAACTTAGGTATGACTACAAACTCTTGGGGTGATGTGCCTTTCTCTGAAGCTTTTGTTGGAGAAGAAAACCTAAACCCTGCATATGATACTCAAGAGTCTATATATGCTGAAATATTCAGATTATTAAATGAAGCAGAAGCAGATTTATTAGCTACTGATGATCTTGGTTCAATTCAAGGAAGTTTAGTGACTCTTAGTAATGCTGGTTGGATAAAAGTGGCAAACGCTTTAAAAGCTCGTTACTATATCCAATTAACAAAAAGAGATCCAAATGCAGCAAATAGCGCACTTACTGCGATTGCAAATGCGATGGATAGCAATGCTGATCAAGCTCAATTTAACTTTGAGAATACTCAAAATGGTGGTAATGCTTTAGGACTTTTTGGACAAGGAAGACCAAATACTATGATCATTGATCCACAATTTGATGCATTGATGACTGGTGATCCAAGAAAACCAATATACATAGATAATTCTGGTGCAAATCCATTATTCTATGTAGATGGTGGTACAGATTTATTCTGGTCAAGATTTGATGCTCCAGGTTTATTAATGACTTATGCCGAGCAGAAATTTATTGAAGCAGAAGCTTTAGAAAGAACTGGTGGAGATGGTACTGCTGCCTTAGTTGCTGCTGTGACTGCTAATATGGAATTCATCGGTGTTGCCGCTGGAGATATTACGACATATACTGCTGGTTTAGCATTAGGAGGAACTCTTGAAGCTGATATCGAAGCTATTATTGCTGAAAAATATAAAGCTTTATATGGCAACACACCTATTGAAGTTTGGAATGACTATAAAAGAACAGGATATCCTGCTTTGACACCAAATGCAAATGGATCAAATGGATTTAACCCGTCAGGTGTAATCCCAAGACGTTGGTTGTATCCAATTTCTGAAAGGGTATCTAACCCTGGTCCTTATCAGGAAGCTATTTCTAGACAAGGAAGTCATTTATTAGATGGTGCAACTTGGGCTTTTGATTAATAAAAGTCAGACTATTAAAAATTTAAAAGAGGTTATCTTGTGGATAACCTCTTTTTTTATATATAATATTCAAAACTAATTTCTATTATATATATCTTTGATCCATATGAAAGATGAATCTCTTATTTTTGGCACTAGAGCCATTATAGAAGCAATAACTGCCAATAAAAGCATTGACAAACTATTTATTCAAAAAGGGTTGCAGGGCGAACTATCTAGAGAGCTCATGAGTTTGGTAAAAAAAAATAACATCACTTTTACCTATGTTCCTGTAGAAAAATTAAACAGGCTGACAAGAAACAATCACCAAGGTGTTGTAGCTTACATCTCCCCTATTGATTTTTATGATCTTGAAAACCTTGTAATGAATGTAATAGAATCAGGAAAAACACCTTTGTTTTTAATTCTGGATCAACTCTCTGATGTTCGTAATTTTGGTGCTATTATTAGAACAGCAGAATGCACAGGAGTCGATGGTATCATCATACAGAAAAAAGGGGGAGCTCCTGTGAATGCAGACACCATTAAAACTTCTGCTGGTGCCGTTTTTAAAATCCCAATTTGTAAAGTAGATCATATCAAAGATGCTATGTTTTATTTACAAGGATCTGGCATACAAGTAGTGGCTGCTACAGAAAAAGCAGAGTCTACTATTTATGACACAAATTTAACTATTCCTTCTGCAATTATTATGGGAAGTGAAGGAAAAGGCATATCTCCTTCAGTATTAAAATTAGTGGACCAAAGTGCAAAATTACCAATGTATGGTGACATTGCATCTTTAAACGTTTCTGTTGCTTGCGGTGTAATTCTGTACGAAGCCATTAGACAGCGCTTATAACAACTAGTCCATCATTCTACGTCTGGCGTTGGTGGTTTATTATCTCCTTCGGTTCTGGTTTTGTACTCATAAATTATTTCCACACTTTCTTCTGCATCTTCTTGTTCTATATTTTCTATAAAATTACCATGCTCATCAAAATGCCTTAGAAATTCATCTTCCTCAGGATTATAATCTTCAGATTCCCAAGTATACAATTGTTTTTTCACTACCCCTCTTTTTACAAAAAAACCTAATATAGCACCAGATATAATACCAGATAAATGGCCTTCCCATGAAATTTTGGGATCAATTGGCAACACATACATTACCATACTACCATAAATAAAAACAACAATAAAGGACAAAGCTATTAATCTAAAATGCTTTGCAATAATTCCCTTAAAGAATAAAAACCCAAAAAGCATATAAATTACTCCGCTTGCTCCAATATGATTTGCTGGCCTGCCCAATAACCATGTAAGAAAGCCTGTTAGGAACACTCCTACAAACAATACTTTCCAGGCGTTATTTTGATAAAAAAAGAACAATGCTGCTGACAATATCATTAACGGCAATGTATTATGCCATAAATGAGTAAGATCTGAATGAATAAAAGGAGAGAATATAATACCTCGCAACCCAACAACCGTTCTTGGATAAACTCCAAAATCATTAAAATTAATCCCTGATCTAACTTCAATCCAAAACACAATCCAGATTAGCAATACGAATAATAAAGGATACCCTATCACCCCGGTATTAAATCTAAAATGATCACTTTCTTCATTCATAACATCTATAATATATCAAAAAAAATTCCAAAACATCAAGTTCGGTTAAAATGGCAGTATTTTTAAACTTTAGTCTTACATCCTTAAACATATTAACTCATTTGTCTGTTGATTTATTTTCTATTTAGATTGATGGAAGCTTCGTAACTTTGTACGTATGGATATAAACAAACCTTTGGCAGAACGTATACGTCCCAAATCATTAGAAGAATACCTTAGTCAGGAACATCTAATTGGCAATGATGGGTCGTTGACTCAACAGATCAAAAAAGGACTCATTCCTTCCCTTATACTCTGGGGTCCTCCTGGAGTAGGGAAAACAACTTTGGCTAATATCATTGCAAATGAATCAGGAAGGCCTTTCTACACACTAAGTGCAATAAATAGCGGTGTAAAAGAAGTAAGAGAAGTCATTGACAAAGCAAAAAACAGTGGAGGGTTATTTACTGCCAAAAACCCTATTTTATTTATTGATGAGATTCACCGTTTTAGCAAATCTCAACAAGATTCTTTATTAGGAGCAGTAGAAAAAGGGTGGATTACTCTTATAGGTGCTACAACAGAAAACCCAAGTTTTGAGGTAATACCTGCACTCCTATCACGCTGTCAGGTATACACTCTTAATCCATTTGGGAGAGAAGAATTAGAAGCTTTGTTAAAAAGGGCAATGCGCGAGGATGAGTTTCTTAAACCTAAAAACATCAACCTTAAAGAAACGGATTCCTTACTTAGGCTAAGTGGCGGCGATGCTCGTAAACTACTTAACATCTTCGAGTTGATAATCTCAAGTCAGGATCAAGATAAAATTACAATTACGAATGATCTTGTATCAAAACTAGTTCAGCAAAACACAGTTAGATATGACAAGACTGGAGAACAGCATTATGATATTATTTCAGCATTTATCAAATCTGTTCGCGGTAGTGACCCTAATGCTTCTGTTTATTGGCTTGCGCGAATGATTGAAGGAGGAGAAGACCTTAAATTTATCGCTAGAAGGATGATTATATTAGCTTCTGAAGATATTGGAAATGCTAATCCTACAGCTTTAATCATGGCAAACAATACCTTTCAGGCAGTGAACACTATTGGATACCCAGAAGCCCGAATAATACTAAGTCAATGCGCTGTGTATTTAGCATCTTCTCCAAAAAGCAATGCTTCTTATATGGCTATTAATAAAGCACAGCAATTAGTAAAACAAACAGGAGATCTTTCTGTTCCTTTACATATACGAAACGCTCCTACTAAGCTCATGAAAGAATTAGGTTATGGAGAAGATTACAAATATGCACACGAGCATGAGAATAACTTTGTTAAACAAGAATTTTTACCAAAAGAAATTACAAATACCAAATTATATAATCCAGGAGATAACCAGCGAGAAAATGGTTTTAGAACATTTCTAAAAACAAGATGGGGAGATAAGTACAAATACTAGTTATTGAACCATAAAATACATCAAAACTACCTCTTGATCATAAATAGATTATTGCCTTGCAAAGGTATCAGTGATCAATTTATTCGTAACGGGGTTGATGCGTTCCAAAATGAAATTACCATATGCATCAAAATATCCATTTCCGCTTAAATCTCCCGCTTTCACGATATACGTTTTTCCATTTGTGGATTTAAAAAGTTTCCCTATAGCAACTTTCTCATCTTTTTGGAATAATTCAAATCCATATTCTTGCTTCTTAAAAACAAAACCTGTATCATTAAATAAATAAGTAATTTCTTCCTTTGAAACAGGAGCACTAGCTATTACTTCCTCTACCCTAGGCTCTTCTTTCTTTACTACTTCTTCTTTCGTAGGTGCATTTTCATTTTGGGCTACAATTTCTTCTTTATAACCACTATACGTATAATTTAGAGCCTCTACATCTTTAAATGCATCTCTTAAGGCTAATTGATACGCTTTTTTAAAATCTTTCTCCCTAGTGCTTCCTTCTGAAGATGAAAACACCACCTTACCACTACAATCTGTTAATTCAATAGTAAGCCTTGTAACAAAAACACCGTTTCTCTTTTTAACATCAGCTCTTAATGAAGAACAACCATTCCTTCTAAGTTCATCAGGCAAATTATCACTCTGTAAAAAGGCTTTAAACCCATATTTATTAAATAAAAACTTCGTGAGCGAATTAAGTTGATATGTATCATTACCCTTTAGAAAACCATAACTTTCAGGAACAATTATATACTTATAATCATTAATATTTTTTTGAGCATTACTGCTGAGCGTAAAAATTAAAACAAGCCCTAAAAACAAAGTACGTAACATATGTATCACATTATAATATTAAACCCCAGTTGCAAAGAAGCACCTCTTGCTTTTGCAAGATTAGTATATTCTAGTAAATTATTAGCCGAAATATAAAAATTAATTTTATCAATATGGGTAGATAATAGAAATCCTATGTTATTATATGAATAATCATCAATCGTGTATGTTAGTTTTGTTCTTAAAAAACTAAAGAAACGCTTGTAATAAAACAATGAAGCTGCGTATTGCGGTCTCTTGGGCCTAAACTGACTAAACAACTGTATTCCAAAAGCATCCAGATAAGGAGGTTGCTCTCCTTCGAGATAACAATTACATGTTCCATCATCATATTTATTAAAAGAATATTTAACTGATCCATTAAATTTTAGTGGTCGCATCGTCACATACGTTGTACTTAATGTATCCAAAGGAATAGCTTCTTCTAGTTCATCCAAAAAGTTTTCAGGATTTTGACCAGAGAATTGAATTGGAGTTTCAAAACCTTCAAACACATAATTACCCCGTGCGCGATAGGTTTCTACATCCTTATTATACACAATGACTCCTAAATCGTTCACACTACCTGTAATTGCAAGTTGTTCATTTATTTTATGAGTAAATCCTAAATCAATGCCAAGCCCTAAATTTCCTCCCAAAAGAGCTCTGCCAATCAACTTATTTGCAATTTCTTTCCCTTCCAAATCCTTAAGACCTCTATACCCAGATGTTCTAAGTGTGACATCTGCATTACTTATTACATGCTGGTAGATATTACTTCCTTGCGGCGTTTCTAACGTTGTAAAAGTTCCTTTGTTTTTGGCACTTCTAGCATGAAATATACTAGAATAAAGTTTTGCTCTTGCCCCAAAAGTCATGCTTTTATTGACTTTTTTAGTATATCCAAAATGATATACAGCAAGTAGCTCTGCAGAACCACTTATAGTAGAAAAACGAAATGACTGATTAAGGAAATCCTGATTACCTTGGTAAGCCAAAACAGCAAAATCTTTGGGAAAATACCCGATAACATCTAATTCTTGATAAATCCCTCCAGAAAAATAGATTTTCTCATTTTTTTTACTCTTCCAACCAAAACTTACAATTTCTAATTGTTGAGTAGCAGTTAGATAGTCTTTACTTGTCAATGTATTAAGTGTAGTTTCTATTTTATCATTAATATCCCTACCATCATCTGCAAAAACGTCATAAAGCGAAGCCCCTTTTAGCCCAGCATTGACATGAATTTGAGATAAAAAAGGTACTCCAAGATGATAATTAAACCTCACATCTGCTCCTGGGTTAAGCAACAAGGATTGAGGAAGATCTGTAAAATCATATAAAGTCTCTTTATTTTGAGAATACCCAAAAAGACTTAACAAGCTTATAGCAAATAATAGGATAGCTCTCATAAGTCGTAATTAAAGAAATAAGTCCCCTTAGACCTCAATTCGAGAATTCCACGCAAAGAGCTATTTAAATTCTGAACACGTATTGCAGAAATTAGTTTTGCCGTAGTTGCCAATATATTAATCGTAGCATTATCTAACGTAATTATCTGTGTAGTTACAATTGGTGTTGTACCTTCGCCGTTACCGGCATTGGCTGTAATGGTATAAGAAGGTCCTATTAAGACGTCATTATCATCCAGAAACCCAAGAGTAAATTCAAAATCCCTCTCAATTGTATTCCTGAATTCGAAAGTTAATTCTACCCGTTCCAGATTATCAACTATAAAATCAGTGCTTAGAAGATCATAATTTAATGTATCCCTAACAATAACTTCGGGCACTATAATACTTGGATCAATACCTGGATCTATAAATCGATCGGTGTCAAATCTAGAATACACAAAATCTACTTCAAAAACTGGAGTCAACACCACATCCTCTGCTTGATCAAAATCCACATCTTTTACACAAGAAGTCATGCAAGCAATCAAGCATATAATGTATAGCAATACATAGTTTTTTTTAGTCTTCATTCTGGGGCGTGTTCTTTTTTTTTTATAATTAGTTAAAATACAAATACTTACACTAAAGATAGTTTTTAATTTCTTTCAATTCAGAAACTTGAATATTCTGAAAAGGCAACTCTTCTTTGTGATAATTAAAACAGATGGTATCTAGACCCACTGCTTCAGCTCCTTTAATATCAGCTTCATAATTATCCCCTATCATAATACTGTTATCAAATTTTGCACCAGATTTCTGTATTGCTTGTTCAAAAATAAATGGATTTGGTTTTTTCACTCCTGTTTCCTCACTATTAGTAATTGTATTAAAATAATGACGTATACCCGAATTTAACAACTTCTGGTTTTGCACCTCTTCAAACCCATTGGTGATAATATGTAATTCATATTTTGGGTTTAAATATTCTAATAAATCTTGAGTACCATCGATCAAATAATTATGAAGCGGTAAGAAATTTATATAATCTTCAGATATATCATCAATTACTCCTATAGAAAAATTCTTCTCAAAGCACATAAAAGCTTCTATAAGTCTTGCTCTGCGTAACTCCTCTTTATTTACTCTTTCTTCCCTATACAATTTCCAATATTTCATATTTATTGGCTGATACGTCTTTAAAAAAATATTGATATCAATATCAATATCAAACTTCTCAAAAATCAGTTTAAACGCTAATAACGAATTCCTATCAAAGTCCCAAAGCGTATGATCCAGATCAAAAAAGATATGTTCTATTTTATTTTTCATCCTCTATATTCCAAATAAATTCTAAAATTGATTTCCAAAAAGGTTGTTGCTCAAGGTCACTAAGAGATACATTACTAAAAATCGGAATAAAAACTCCATTTACCTTTTTAACTTTTTCTATATAATCTATAATTTCTTTTTTAGCAGATAACGAATCACTGACATCATTTTTAGTCCCTAAATTCACATAGCAAAAGGAGTTTACTATTAAAGGAGTTTGTACTTCATAATCCAAATCATAAAACATAAATGGAGAACATGTTCCTGCACGAAATCCTGAATACTTAGAATACCCCATTGAATAATCCTCACCGACTTCTAATTCAATAAAATTACGATATGCTTCTGGTAATTTTATTTTAAAAAAAGAACACATTGTATACCGTAATCTCCTGTTTAAAATCGTTTCTATACGTAATTTTTCCTTTTTTAAAACCAATAAATCACAAACAGCCTCATAAGATGCTTTAAGACCTACATCCATATAATCAGCTATATGTTTAATAACGGTTTGATGTTGTGGCCTATTGTAGCCAACATTTTTTTCGTAATTAGAATAATCTCCTAATCCAAATAATACTTTAGCTTTTCTCCTTTTGTTTTTCTGAAGCTTTATTATAAAATCAAATGTATTATAAGGATCCTTTTTAAGGCCAATCAGCACTTTTATTCTATCCCCTAACTTGTCAAGTCTTAATCTCCATAAATCTCTTAAACCTCCACCTACAGATCGTAGAATACCCTTGTTTTTGTATACAAACGTTTGATGTACAGAAATGACTGGTATAATTGTAAATTTCTTTTCTTGAAACATAATATCGGGATATTTTTCAAGAAGTACTTCTTTAAATTTGTAAGACCAAATATCTACAACAGGATCGTGTAAGAAATCATGAGTATATGCAATGCTCTCTGTTGCTGGAAAACGTCCCATAGCATCCTTTACATGAGGCAGATATTCTTCATATCGAGTTAGCAAATAAAAAGTAGCAGCAAAAATATCAAATGGTAAAGCTGAGTCTTTATGTTTTACTTCAAAAAAACATTTTGTTTCTTCCCAATCAAAAACCTGTATATCAAGATCGTTTAAACCATGTTCAAAGAGTAAATCTGCACTTTGAAAATACAACTCCTTACCTAAAGGCTGTTTTCCATATGACAGTTTAGGACCTTCATGCGCTATAAAAGTTTCTATTTTGGAAGTCAAATCAACATTAAGTCCCAAAATTCGCTTGCAAATTTGTTTAAAGGTATAGGATACTCTAGGAGTAATTTTCTGTACGTGAATTAGTAACATATATTTTTTATAGAATGTTCTATTTTAATGTTCCAAACTTTTTAATATTCTTAAAAGTAAGTTTTTATTTTTCAAACTATTCTATACCTACAACAAACAGGTCCAGAAATACCCTACTTTTTATTTAATTAAAATAACACAATTATAATATTAACTCATCTGCAAAACTAAAATAACGATCTTCTGTAACAACAATATGATCTAATAATTTAATATCCAATGTTGAACCAGCTGCTTTTAATTTCTGCGTTAAGTTTTTATCAGATTGACTGGGCCGTAAAGAACCACTTGGATGGTTATGCCCAATTATTAAGCTAGTAGCTCCATATTCTAAGGCTAGTTTAAAAACAATACGTGCATCCACCAAGGTTCCTGTTTTTCCTCCTACACTAATTTGTTTTTTACGAATTACATCATTTGCATTATTTAAAAATAACACCCAAAATTCTTCGTGCTCAAGATCACCAATAATAGGTTGAAATAGATGAAAAGCATCTCTACTAGACGTGATTTTTGAAACTTTAGAAACACTTTCATCTTTTCTTCTTCTACCCAGTTCTAACCCAGCAACAATAGTTATTGCTTTTGCCTCACCAATTCCCTTAAAGCTCATCAGCTGTTTTAAAGACAATTTACCTAAAGCATTTATCTCATGATTTACACTAGCCAAAATGCGTTTACTTAATCCCACTGCACTCTCTTCTCGATTGCCCGAACCTATTAATATAGCCACAAGTTCTGCATCTGTTAATACATTCTTCCCTTTAGCGATTAATTTCTCTCTTGGACGATCATTTTCACTCCACTCCTTGATAGAAAATGAAGCATTTAATTTACTCATGTCATCAATTTAATAGTTAAAAAAAGTAGGACTATCTGTCCAAAAATATAAACTATTTATCTCAAACACAATGTATTATTGAAGAATAAATATGATAAAAACCAAGTGGTATTTTTAACAATTCTTTAGAAATTCACCCCATTTATTTGTTTGAAAATGAAAGTTTTACTATATTTGGGCACCCTTAATTGAAAAATGAACATTTTAACAACTTCAAATTAACCTATTTATGAAGAATATTTTTACTTTCGTTTTACTTCTTGCAACATTGAGTTTTTACGGGCAGGATAAGAAGATTTCGTTTCTTAATTTAGTAGGAAATAACATACAAGTGCCTAATGGTTGCCAAGCTCAATCAGAGTATGAATTGCAAGCTTGTAATGGAACATCCATAAAGTGGGATTATTATACTGATGATATGTTATCTGCAGTTTTTGATGCTACGATAAGTGCTTTTGCTGAAAGTAATGGTTCTAAAAGTGAAGTAACTTTTACTTCTTTTGGATCTCAGTTAAAAGGATATAAGTTTAAAATGGGAACTACGTTTCAGTACTTTCTATATGGTACTATTAAAGATCAACCTTTAATGATCAATTTGGGTACTCCAAAAGACATTGCAACCAATGATGATTTAGATGGTTTCTTAAGTCTTTTCTTTGATGAAGTAAGTTAAAAAACATATATATACATATTTTAACAAAGGCTAATCGTAACGATTAGCCTTTGTTTTTTTTAAATATATTATTTTTGAGTATGATCATTTTAAAAATTAAGTCCTATGAAATCTTTGTTTGAAGAATCTACTCAACATGAAATTGAAAATCGCATTCATCAATTATCTGTATCGAGTAGACCAGTTTGGGGGAAAATGAATATTTCACAGATGTTTCATCATTGTCAATTTCCTTTAAAAATTGCATTAAGAAAAGAACATCCAGAGCTTAAGCCCAACCTGTTTGCAAAATTGTTCTTCAAGAAATCAATGTACAATGATAAGCCTTGGAGGAAAAATTTGCCTACACATTCTAAACTCAAAGTTATTGAACAAAAGAATTTTGAAAAAGAAAAAGAAATACTCTTAAGCTTAGTAACCGAGTTTTCTAATCAAAAAGATAAAAAAGAATGGGATCCGCATCCCATGTTTGGAAATTTCACAAACGAACAATGGGGAAAAATGCAATACAAACACCTTGATCATCATCTTCAACAATTTAATGTATAATTACTGTGTATCCACCAAAACATCACCAAGAGTATAATATTGAAAATATTAAAAAAGTAGCCTTAGAGTATCCTTTTGCAACTTTAGTTTCTGCTAAAGAAAAAACACCTTTTGTGACACATGTTCCTTTAGTGTTCCACAATGATAAACTTGTAGGTCACATTGATAAAAATAACCCTCATGTAGAATTATTAAAAGACAATTATCCTGTCACTGCTATTTTTCAGGGACCTCAAACATATATTTCTCCCTCAATCTATACCACCAAATCATTACCGACATGGAACTACATCATTGCTCATGCCAGAGGAATTGTAAAAGAGATTAAAGACTCTGATATTATTAAAAGATCCATAGTGACAATGACCGAATACCTAGAAGCTCCGAATCATAGATTTGTTTTGGATCACAATGACGAAAGGATGGATCGTCTTATTAACTATATTCACGGTTTTGAAATTGACATACAACATTGGGAAGGGAAATTTAAATTGAGTCAGGATAAAGTTCCTGCAGATATAGAAAATGCAAAACAAGAATTAATCAAAAACAATCAAAACAATATTGAAGACTTTGTGAATCAATTATTTAAAAATCACTTCTAGTCTTCAACAAGTTGTTTTACCTCATCAAAATCTAACCCTCCATAGTTACCGCTACTCATTAATAATAATGCAGAATTGGTAAAATCTTTTTGTTTCAAATAATGTTGAAATTGTTCTGGATCGGTATAAATAACCAAATCATTACGATTAAAGGCTTGAGCTATTTGAGATTCTGAAACTTCATCTAATTGCTTGATTTTTACCGCATGTGGAGAGTAAAAGACCACAGCTTCATCAGCCGAATTTAAAGCACCTTCATACTCTTTTAAAAACTCTGCGTTTAAACTACTATACGTATGTAATTCTAAACAAGCGATCACTTTTCTATTTTGATATTGCTCTTTTACAGCTTTGGTAGTAGCACTTACTTTAGACGGGCTATGTGCAAAATCTTTATATGCGACCGCATTAGAACTTTCTGCAATTTTTTCTAATCGTTTTGAAGCTCCTTTAAAAGAAGCAATAGCTTCATAAAAATCATCTTCATCAATTCCCATATGCTGGCATATCCATTTGGCTCCAGCTAGATTACTTAAATTATGTCCTCCAAAAATTTCAATTGGCATTTCTCCTTCTGGAGTATCTAATAAAGTGTCCCCATCTTCTACTCTATACATTGGTGTAGTATATGGAAATTTACGGATTGGATTTTCTGTTAACTCGGCTAGTTTTTTTACTTCAACATCTTCTTCATTATATACTAATGCTCCTCCATTAACAATAGAGTTCATAAAAACTTTAAACTGATCAACGTAATTATCAAAAGTCGGGAATACGTTAATATGATCCCATGCAATACCACTCACTAAAGCAATATTAGGTTGGTACAAATGAAATTTTGGTCTACGATCAATCGGTGATGACAGGTATTCATCTCCTTCTAAAACTATAAAATCATTCTCATCGGTAAGGTGAACCATAGTATCAAAACCTTCTAATTGTGCTCCTACCATATAATCAACTTCTTTTTCATGATAATGCAATACATGTAAAATCATGGAGGTGATAGTTGTTTTTCCATGTGATCCTCCTATGACCACACGAGTTTTATTTTTTGATTGTTCGTATAAAAATTCTGGATATGAATAGATTTTTAGTCCTAATTCTTGTGCTTTAAGAAGCTCTGCATTATCACCCCTGGCATGCATCCCTAAAATAATTGCATCAAGATCAGAACTGATTTTCTCTGGAAACCAGCCAAATTCAGCAGGAAGTAAACCATACCGATCTAATCTCGATTTTGATGGTTCAAAAATAGTATCATCACTTCCTGTTACCTGATATCCTTTCTGATGCAAAGCAATGGCTAGGTTATGCATGGCACTTCCTCCTATTGCAATAAAATGTACTCGCATAATTAACTCTTAAATCTAAGGGTAAAGATACAATTAACAACGAGCTTATAAAATAATGAAGTCATGAAAAATAACACGTCAAAAAGACAACAAACACACACATATTAAATCTTTTCCTCATTTCTAAGCGAGGATTCCTAAACAAAACGGGGATTTCCCTCAATAGTCATTTTATATAATACTATTAACTATTTTATTAGTGGTCAAATCAGTACAACGATGATTTTTAATTTATATCAACAAAATTGTTATGGCTCATTTCAAATACGTAGCTTTATAATGTTATTTACAAATTATAAGACGTTACCAAACACAATGGCATAACACTTGTTTACGTTTGTTTAACAGCCTAAAACCATTATGATGCAAAAACATATCATCCTTATTATACTATGTATATTAAACCTATATACTATGAATAGTCAAAATGATTATCAAAATGATTGGAAAAAAGTAAAAGCTTTTGATCAACAAGGACTACCAAAATCTGCGGTAGAATTAGTAGAAGCAATATATAGTAATGCAAAAAAAGAAAATAATGATAATCAGGTCATAAAGGCTTTAATTCATAAGGCAAAATACATGCTTACTCTTGAAGAAAATGCGCAGCTTACTATTATTAAGGATTTAAAAAATGAAATTAGTCAGAGTGTATTTCCTAAACAAAATATCTTAGAAAGTATCCTTGCTAACTTATACTGGCAATATTTTCAACAAAATAGATGGAAATTTTACAACAGAACTCAAACTTCTGAAAAAGTCGATGAAGAAGATTTCAGGACCTGGGATTTAGAAACTTTATTCGCAGAAGTGCATACATATTATCAAAAATCTCTTCAGAATGGAGTATTAGCACAACAAACAGAACTAAAGAAATTTGATGAAATTTTAAGCACCTCATCTGGCTCAAAAAAATACAGACCCACGCTTTATGATTTTTTAACGCATAATGCTTTAGATTTTTACAAAACTTCTGAAACCAATATTACAAAACCGGCATATGCCTTTGCAATAGACGATAAAAAATATTTACAAGAACACACTACTTTTTCATCTTTAAAAATAGAAACCAAAGACTCTTTATCATTGCAGTTTAATGCTTTGAAATTGTTTCAAAATTTAATTCAATTTCATAAAAAAGATACAACACCTGAGGCGCTTGTCGAAGTAAACATTGAGCGTATTAATTTTATATATCAAAATGCCGTTTTTAATGATAAAGAAGCTATTCTTCTGGAGTCTCTGAAATCAGAAAAAACATTTTTCTCTTCTCACGAAGCTTCTGCTTTATATGATCATGAAATTGCAAATCTTTATAAAGAACAAGCCTCATCTTATATTCCAAAAGAAAATGAAACACATCGTTGGAAATTAAAAGAAGCTATCGATTTATGCGATGCTGTAAGCAAAAAATTCCCAGACTCAAGAGCTGCTAATAAATGTAAATCATTAAAGAGTCAAATTCTTCAATATCAGATTGATATTAAGACAGAAAAATATATTCCAATTCAGACTTCAGGTCGATTATTAATTACATATAAGAATTTAGACAAACTTTATTTTAAAGCTTTAAAAATTACTCCAAAACAGCTTAAAAACTTAAATGATTTATATCAAACAGAAGATCAAATAAAATTCTTAAGCGCATTAAAAGTTAGTAAAACATGGGAATCTGAAATATGTAACGAGTATGATTACCAAAGTCATACTACAGAGGTTTTATTACCAGAATTAGATCAAGGTTCATACTTAATTCTAGGTACTATTACAAAAGAGCTTTCTAAAGAAAGTATGTTTTCTTTTGGCTCGACTCAGATTACTAATTTAGCATTAATAGAAAATAGAACTCCACAAAAATCAATATTTCAGGTTTTAGATCGTAATAACGGGGCTCCAATCCCTAATGCAAAAATACATTTCAAAACAGATAACCAGAGAGGATATGGTAACAAGCTCGACAAAACTTTAGTAACCGATGAAAAAGGTCAAGCTTATCTAACATTAAACACCTACTATTATGATGTTAACATTACCGTATCGTATGAAAATGATAAAGCCCGATTTGAAGGGTATTACCTAAATCAAGGATATAACCCTAATCGTAATAATGAAAATATTAGCTCTACCTTTCTATTTACTGATCGTAGTATTTATAGACCTGGACAGACGGTATATTTTAAAGGGATTATGATGTCCTCTTCGGGTAAGGAAGACTTTAGCGTGCAGTCAAATCAAACCACTTTCGTAACTCTTAGAGATGTAAATAATCAAGAAGTAAAAACCCTAACTCTAAAAACAAATGATTACGGTTCTTTTAATGGAGAATTCATACTTCCTTCCTCAGGATTAACAGGTAATTATACTATTCAGACGAATAATTACCATAGTACTTCTTTCTCGGTCGAAGAATATAAACGCCCTAAATTTGAGACTAAATTTAATCCTGTTACCAAGACTTATAAAGTAAATGATTCTATCACACTTACCGGAGTAGCAACAGCTTATGCAGGAAGCTCAATTACTGATGCCAAAGTAGTATATCGTGTACATCGTAAGGTGCAATACCCTAGTTGGTGCTATTGGTACCCAAGATACTCAACACAATCACAAGAAATCACACACGGCGAAACCAAAACAAATGAAAAAGGAGAATATACGATTGATTTTGCTGCAATTCCTGATCTAAATGTATCCAAGGAAAACCTTCCTATCTTTAATTATGAAGTAACTGCAGATGTTATCGATATCAATGGAGAAACAAGAAGTTCCTCTACGATAGTTAATGTCGGTTATCATGCATTGACCGCTGCTGTAACTATTCAAAATAAAATTGACAAAACTGAAAAAGATCATAAATTCACAGTAACCACTTTAAACTTAAATAATGAACCAATTGCGGCAAAAGGAACGATCAAAGTTTTTAAACTAAAAGCTCCTTCTACACCCATACGTATTCGCCCCTGGAAATCTCCAGATTATGAAGGGTTTAAAGAAGAAGAGTTCAAAAAACTGTTTCCGCATGATGCATTTAAGAATGAACATGATTATAGACAATGGCAAAAAGGAAAAGTTGTATTAGAAAAAACATTTAATACTTCTAAGGCAGAAAAGAATGAAAAAGGAACACAACAACTTGATCTTGGTACCATCAAAAAATGGGAATCAGGTAAATACGCTGTAGAATTAAATACTAAAGATCGATTCGGACAAGAAGTAAAAGACATACAATATATTACTTTATATGACCAAGGAGATAAAAGTATTAGTGATCAGCAATTGTTTGAGATCACTACCAACAAAGCTTCATACAAAACTGGAGATGAAGCTATTGTAAAATTAAGCTCTGCCTCAAAAGATATAACCATTACAGTAGATATTGAAAAAAATTATCAAATTATCGAGACCAGACTTATCAAACTTTCTAACGGAAGTAAAACCATCAAGATTCCTATTGAAAAAGAAGATCTTGGAGGGTTCTCTGTAAGTTATAGTTACCTAAACTATAATGGTTATCAAAGTGGAGCAATCACAATTGCTGTGCCTTATGAAGCAACAGAACTTAGTATAGAAACTAAAACATTTAGAGATAAGTTACTTCCTGGTCAACAAGAGACATGGAGTTTTACTATAAAAGGACCTCAAGGAGATAAAGTAAGTGCCGAACTATTAGCAAGTATGTACGATGCATCTTTAGATCAATTTAGACCACATCAATGGTATTTCAACCCGATAAACAGACCAATATACAGAACGCAATCGAGAAGACTGGCCACAAAGGGTTTTGAAATAGAAAGTTTTAGAATAGAGAACCAAAGTAGTAACTACTTCTATTCTAGAACTCAGGGATATGACCAGCTTAACTGGTATGGCTTATATTTTGGACAACAACATTATTTTAGAAGTAGAAACAAAATGATGAAATCTGCTTCTGCCCCATCACCGATGGCCTCCATGTCCAAAAAAGAAGGAATGGCCGATGAAATTGTAGCTGAAGAAGCTGAACTCAACTCAATTGAGAATGATGATAAAGCTCTTGGGGGACTCGCACGTGAACAAAAAGAGGATTCTGTGGATGCAAAAGAAGATAAAAAAGAGCCTTCTCTGGAAGGAGTAAAGATTAGAAAAAACCTTCAGGAAACTGCTTTTTTCTTTCCAAACTTGACTACAGATGCCGAAGGTAATGTAAGTTTCAATTTTACTGCTCCAGAAGCATTAACCAAATGGAAACTACAATTATTAGCACATACCAAAGAACTCAATGCAACTACAACAACTCTGGAAGCTGTAACTCAAAAAGAATTGATGATTCTTCCTAATCCTCCAAGATTTTTGAGAGAAGGGGATAAAATTGTTTTGAGCTCTAAGATATCTAATCTAGCAACAAAAGACCTTAGCGGTGTTGTCGAATTACAATTATTCGATGCAATGACCGATACTGCAATAGATACAGAATTACAAAACAATAATGTTCGACAAGACTTTAATGTAAAAACAAAAGGAAATACCAATGTATCCTGGGAATTACAAATTCCGGATAATATACAAACAGTACAATACAAAATTATTGCTAAAGCAGGAGATTTCTCTGATGGAGAACAAAATGTATTACCTGTCTTAACTAATCGCATGCTAGTTACAGAAACACTGCCTATGTGGATTCGTTCTGATCAAACCAAAACATTCACATTAAATAAATTAAAGGATAATACTTCTAGCACATTAAAACATCATAAGCTCACATTGGAGATGACTTCTAATCCTGCATGGTATGCTGTACAGGCATTACCATATTTGATGGAATATCCTTATGAATGTTCAGAACAAACCTTTTCTAGGTATTATGCAAATACGCTGGCAAGTCACATTGCCAACTCTAACCCAAGGATTCAGGAAGTATTTAATCAATGGAAATCGACTGATGCATTATTAAGTAACTTAGAAAAAAACCAGGAATTAAAATCTCTTATGATCCAAGAGACTCCCTGGTTACGTGATGCACAAAGTGAAACAGAGCAAAAGAAGAGAATTGCATTACTGTTTGACCTTAATAAAATGAATAATGAGTTACAATCTGCTCTTAATAAATTAAAGCAATCTCAATATCCTTCTGGAGGTTTCCCTTGGTTTAAAGGAGGTCGAGAAAATCGATATATCACTCAACATATTGCCTCTGGTTTTGGACATTTAAAGAAGCTTGGCATCAAGCAATTTAATGGAGATACAAATAACATGCTACAAAATGCAGTTCGTTTTCTTGATCAAGAATTTGTTAGAGAATATGAAGAGCTTAAACGCTATTGTAAAAGGAATAAAATTGATATCAACAAAAATCACTTGAGCTACACGCAAATTCATTACCTATATATGCGAAGTTTCTTCCCCGATATTAAAAGAGCCAAAAATACTAATGAGGCTTGGACTTACTATCTGGGACAATCAGAAAAATACTGGCTAAGTCAGGGACTATATGCAAAAGGAATGCTTGCTCTTATATTACATCGTAATGACAAAAGCAATAGCGCTACTAAAATTATCCGATCTCTGGATGAGACAAGTGTTTCTAGTGAAGAATTAGGAATGTATTGGAAATCAAACACCAATAGTTGGTATTGGTATCAAGCACCTATTGAAACACAATCTCTTATGATTGAAGTCTTTGCCGAAGTCGAAACAGAACCAAAACGAACGAAAATCATTGATAATCTAAAAATATGGTTACTTAAGAATAAACAAACTAATCGATGGAAAACCACTAAAGCTACTTCTGAAGCTGTATATGCACTGTTACTCCAAGGAAGCGATTGGTTATCTGTTACCGATATGGTAGATATTGTCTTAGGTGATCAAAAAATCGATCCTTCTACTTTAGAAGACGTAAAAGTAGAAGCTGGAACCGGTTATTTTAAGACTTCGTGGAATGGAAATGAAATACAACCGAATATGGCTACGGCCAAAATCTCTAAAAAAGGGAAAGGTATTGCCTGGGGAGCTTTATACTGGCAATATTTTGAGAATCTAGATAAAATCACTCCCGCTAAAACTCCATTATCTTTAAAGAAAAAATTGTTTGTTAAGCAGAATACTGATAAAGGAGAAGAGATTACAGAAATTACTTCTAAAACCAAATTAGAATTAGGTGATTTGGTTCGGGTACGAATTGAATTGAGATCTGATCGCACTATGGAATTTGTACATATGAAAGACATGAGAGCTTCTGGTTTAGAACCCATTAATGTGATTTCACAATATAAATGGCAAGATGGTCTTGGGTATTACGAAAGTACTAAAGATGCCTCGACTAACTTTTTCTTTGACTATTTACCTAAAGGAGTGTATGTTTTTGAATATGACTTAAGAGTAAACAATAAAGGGAATTTTTCTAATGGTATTACCACAATACAAAGCATGTATGCTCCAGAATTCTCTAGTCATTCTGAAGGAGTGAGAGTAAACATTCAATAATGTAAAATTATTTTTTAAGTATTTTTATAGACCTCACAAATTGTGAGGTCTAATTATAGTATACATCCCCTAATATGAAGATCATTAAAAAAGTATTTAAATCTATAGGAGTATTTCTCGCTCTTCCGATGTTATATATTATAATATCATTAATCCTTACCTATATACCTGTAAACAAACAAGAAAACAAGAACAAAATGACACATACTGTATATCTAAACTCTAATGGTATACATCTGGAAATCATTATTGCAAAAAACGATTTAAACAAAACTATCCTAAAGGATCAGGTATACAATTCCCAAACTCGGTATTTCTCATTTGGATGGGGAGATAAAAACTTTTATGTAGAGACTCCTACCTGGGCTGATTTTACTTTTATGAACGGGTTTCAAGCATTGTTCCTTAATAGTCAAGCATTATTACATGTTACTAGATATTCTTCAGTTCAAAAAAATTGGGTGGCAATAAAAATAAATCAAGCACAATTAAAACAAATTAACCTCTATATAAGTGACACATTTCGATTAGATTTTCAAAATAAAAAAGTGCTGTTACCTGGTTTAGGCTACACCAAAAATGACGATTTCTATGAGGCTCTTGGAAACTATACTTGTCTCAACACCTGTAATAGTTGGATAAATACTGGATTAAAACAAAGTAATATGAAAGCTTGTCTATGGACTCCATATGATTTTGGATTAATGGCTATGTATAAAAACAAATAAAACGACCTTGTTTTGAATACAAAGTCGTTTCTTTTTATTTCACTAAACTGACGGGTATTTCCTATTCTTTAGGCATCATGATTGCATCTACCGTATGAATAAATCCATTAGAAGCCTCAACATTAGTAGTGATTAATCTTCCTCCATTACCACTTTCATCTATTAAGTATACCGTGCCTCCTTTTAAAGAAGCAGTAATACGAGATCCTTCAAGAGTTTTTAAAGGAATACTTCCTCCTCCTTCCTGTACCGCTTTAACAATATCTTCTTTTGAAATTACACTAGGAATGATATGATACTTTAATATTGTTGCTAAGCGTTCTTTATTTTCTGGTTTCAACAATTTCTCTGCTGACTTAGGAGGCAATTTGTCAAACGCCATATTTATCGGTGCAAAAATTGTAAATCCTCCATCTTGTGTAAATGTTTCTGTAAGCTCAGCTGTTTTAATAGCTTCTGATAACGTAGAAAACCCTTTATCTACCGATGTAAATTCAATAATAGTAGGCAATGTTTCTTCTACCTCTCCTATTTCCTTTATCTCAGAGATTTTTTGAGCTATTAATTTCCCATTTTCATCTTTTGTTACTTTATATTTCTCAGACTCATTGCATGAAACGGTTAGCACTATTATAGATAAGGCAAAAAAAGGTAATATATTTCTAATTTTCATTATAAAGAGTTTTCAGTTTTAGAGTTTTCTAACGCGACAAGTATAATTTCCTTTGGTAATCTTTGGTTAAATAAATCTTAATAAAATCCTAAATCATTGCTTCTGTTTTTTTAAACCTAAAGGCATTTCGTATCATCATTATGCCATAAATATAGTTGAGATTGCTTAGTTACATATCTAAATTTATTATCTGTAGAGCTTCTTTTAGTATTCGTTTTTATTCTGTAGATATTTAAAATTTCTTAATCAAGATTAATTTTTTAGTCTTGTCATATCCCGAATTTTGTTTTAAATACATAAAATCATATATCATGAAAAAAGACAGAATTAATATTAATAAGGTTAGTCCAAAAGCTTATGAACCAATTTTTGCTTTACATCATAATTTAACAAAGAGTTCATTAACCAATTCAGAATTTCTTTTAATACAAATACGAGGCTCACAGATAAACGGATGTGCATATTGCGTACAAATGCATATCAAAGAAGCCATTGAAAAGGGTGAAAAACAGTATAGAATTCATGCATTACCATTTTGGGAAGAATCTCCATTTTTTACAGAACAAGAAGAAATTATTCTTGCAATGACAGAACAGGTAACTAACATTTCTCTATCAGGATTAAGTGATGAATTATATCAAAAAGCTATCACAACATTTGGAGAAGAAAAAGTCGCTGATATTATAATGGCCATTTGCTGCATCAACGTGTGGAACAGAATAGGCAGAGCTACTTTATTGACTCCTGAACCCTCTCAAAGTTAATTGTAAATATGTAGTACATGAAGATTATTTATATCAAACTCTTTATAAGAGTCAGTATTGCTATAGGATTTTTATCTGCAGTGGCAGATCGCTTTGGAATGTGGCCAAAGGAAAAATCAGCTTGGGGTAATTGGAGCAGTTTTATCGAATACACCAAACTACTTAATCCATGGATTCCGGAAAATTTTATAAATTTTACTGGAATTGTAGCAACTGCTACTGAAATTATATTAGCTATATTTCTGTTAATCGGTTTTAAAACCTCTCTATCCGGAAAATTAAGCGGTTTTTTAATTCTCATTTTTGGAGTAGCAATGACCATTACCACAGGAATTAAAGCTCCTTTGGACTACTCTGTATTCTCTGCAGCAGCAGCCGGTTTTGGATTAAGCTTGATCAACGAAAAGTATCTTGAAATCGATATGTTATTCGATAAAAAAAATAGTGATTAGAGTATTAAAGTTATTTCTAATAAAAAAGGCTGATTCTTTCTTTTCGCAAAGAATCAGCCTATGATATAATATTAAAAAAAACTATTATTCTAAATTCTAAAATAAATATGACTCACTAACCATAAATAAGAACACTCAACTCATAACAAGATTAAGTATTTAACATTTGCCATAATTTATCCTTTAATTCCTGTAATCCTTGTTGAGCAACTGAAGAAATGAACAAGTAAGAAATATTAAGTTGTTCATCAAGTTCAGCTTTTAACTCTTCTTGTAACTCTTCATCAAGCATGTCACATTTAGAAACCACTAAAAGCCGTTCTTTATCTAATAAGTCGGGATTATAACGCCTTAATTCATCTAATAGAATTTCGTATTGTTTTTTGATGTCTTGAGCATCAGCAGGAACCAGAAACAATAAAGTAGAATTACGCTCAATGTGACGCAAAAAACGATGACCAATACCTTTTCCTTCTGCAGCTCCTTCAATAATACCCGGGATATCAGCCATAACAAAGGTTTGAAAATCACGATACTCTACAATACCCAAATTTGGTTTTAAGGTAGTAAACTCGTAATCCGCAATCTTAGGTTTCGCTGATGTGATTACCGACAACAATGTAGATTTCCCCGCATTAGGAAACCCTACCAAACCTACATCTGCCAATATCTTAAGTTCTAAGGTGATATTATGTTCTTGGCCTTCTATTCCTGGTTGAGCATAACGAGGAGTTTGATTTGTTGGGCTTTTAAAATGCCAGTTTCCTCGGCCTCCCATGCCTCCTTCAGCGGCTATGTATTCTTGGCCATTTACAGTAATTTCATGAATAACATTCTGGGTCTCGGTATCCCGTATTACGGTTCCTAGAGGTACATCCACATAAATATCTTCTCCATCAGCTCCTGTACTTCTACTTTTACTACCATGACCTCCATGCTCGGCTCTTAAGTGACGTTTAAATTTAAGATGATGTAATGTCCACATATTAGAATTACCACGTAAAATAATATGTCCTCCACGTCCTCCATCTCCACCATCAGGTCCTCCTTTGGTAATATACTTTTCACGGTGTAAGTGCACAGAACCTTTACCTCCGTTTCCGGAAGTCAAATGCAACTTTACATAATCTACAAAATTTCCTTCTGTCATAATTCTCTTTTCTCGTTTGTTCGGTATTTACAGTATATAGCCCGAAAAGGTAAAATTTAACTTTCCATCTATAGTAATTGTAGTTCTCTTAAACTCTGGACTACAAATTATCGATAGTTTCGCTTAAGCGAATAGTAATTTCATTTACGGCACCTACTCCATTAACTCCAAAATATTTATTTTCTTTCTGGTAGTAGTTTTTTAAAATTGCGGTCTCATCATAATATACTTTAATACGATTACGAATCACTCCTTCATCAGCATCATCTGGACGCCCTGATGTTTTTCCTCTTTCTAACAATCGTTGCACTAATACCTCATCATCGACTTCAAGGGCTACCATAGCACTCACTTCAGAACCTTTTGATGCTAATAATGACGCTAATGACTCTGCTTGAGCTTCAGTTCTGGGAAAGCCATCAAAAATAAAACCTTGAGCATCAGTATTTTTATCAACTTCGGCATTAAGCATATCAATAGTTACTTCATCTGGTACAAGTTGCCCTTTATCTATATAAGATTTGGCCAACGTACCTAGTTCTGTAGCATTTTTTATGTTATATCTAAAAACATCTCCGGTAGAAATATGCACCAGATTGTATTTCTCTTTTAAAACTTCTGCTTGTGTTCCTTTTCCTGCTCCTGGAGGGCCAAATAACACCAAATTTGTCATGTTTCTTGATTTTAGTTGATAAACTTCAGTGAGATTACGACCTAATCCATTATAATCTAATCCATATCCCACAATAAATTTGTTTGGGATTTCAATCCCTATATAATCTATAGTATTTTCTTTATGATAAGCCTCGGGTTTAAAAAACAAAGTAGCTATTTTAAGAGTAGCACAACCTTTATCTTTTAACAATGTAGTCAATACCTCTACCGTATTACCTGTATCTACAATATCTTCCAGAATGACAACCGTTCGACCTGACACATCTTCATTTAACCCAATTAATTCGTTAACTTGATGTGTAGTTTTGGTACCATCATAAGATGCCAATTTTACAAAACTAATTTCGCAATTAGAATTAAATCGCTTCAAAACCTCTGAAGCAAACATAAAAGCACCATTCAACACTGCTATAAACAAAGGGTTTTGATCTTTTAAATCTTCGTTTAATCCTATAGCCACTTTATCTATTGCAACTGCAATTTCATCCTCGCTAATAAAGGGAACAAACTCTAAGTCGTGCAGTTTTATCATGCTTTTCTGTAATTACCCTTACTTATTTTTTGATTTAAAGGCGCAAAGATAGTAATTACAAATAAGACTTATAATAGTTTAGCTATTGCATTTACCTTACAATATTATGGTTATTCCTTTTGAAAAAATTATTTTTGTCATTTTAAAGCAAATTTGAAACCCTACAATGACAAATTTTTTCTCATCGAACTTTAAGCTAGGAATATTAGGAGGCGGTCAACTAGGCAAAATGATGTTATATGAAACTCGAAAGTATGACATTAGAACTCATGTTCTTGATCCCAATCTTGATGCCCCTTGCAAAATAGCGTGTGATCATTTTCAACAAGGTAATTTAATGGATTATGAAACCGTCTATAACTTCGGAAAAAAAGTAGACATCTTAACATTTGAAATTGAAACCGTAAACTTACAAGCTTTAGTTCAACTTGAAAAAGAAGGGAAGAAAGTATATCCCAGTGCTAAAACATTAGAAAAAATACAAAATAAAGGCAGGCAAAAACTTTTTTATCAGGAACATAAAATCCCTACAGCTGCTTTTACCAGGTTTTCTAATAAAGCCCATCTTACTGAAGGAATCACCAGCAATAAAATCAAACTTCCCTTTGTATGGAAAAGTACGCAAGGTGGATATGATGGCAAAGGAGTTACAGTGGTAAAATATGGAGCAGACCTGGTAAAGTTACCTGACACAGAATGTATTGCTGAAAGTCTAATTGATTTCAAAAATGAATTAGCAGTAATTGTTGTTCGTAATGTAAGTGGCGAAATTAAAACTTATCCTGTGGTAGAAATGGAATTTCATCCAGAAGCTAATCAAGTCGAATATGTAATATGTCCTGCTAGAATAGAAGAAAAAATTGCCAGAAAAGCTGTTGAAATTGCAGAAAAAGTATCTCAGGCATTTGAACACGTAGGTGTTTTAGCTGTAGAAATGTTTCAAACCCAAGACGACCAGATTCTTGTTAATGAAGTTGCTCCCAGACCTCATAATAGTGGGCATTACAGTATAGAAGCAAGCTATACAAATCAATTTGAACAACACATAAGAGCAATCCTGAATTTACCTCTTGGAGCCACTGAAAGTAAAGTAGCTGGTATTATGGTAAATTTGGTAGGTGCCGAAGGCTATACAGGCGATGTAGTATACCAAAACATAGAGGATATCATGAAAATGAAAGGGGTGACACCACATATTTATGGTAAGAAACAAACACGCCCTTTCAGAAAAATGGGGCACGTCACTATTGTTCATCAAGACATTGATAAAGCAAGAGAAATTGCCCAAAAAGTAAAAAATACAATCAAAGTGATTAGTAACACATAATAACTTTAGGGAAATCTATTTTATCTCTAAACATAAATTGGCTTATCAAAATTAAATAATAAAGACAACAACATTAATACATATCATAATGAGCAAGGTGGGAATTATAATGGGTAGTACAAGTGACATGCCTGTAATGGAAAAAGCTATAGAAATATTACAAGGTTTTGACATTGAAGTCGAAGTAGATATCGTTTCGGCACATCGTACCCCAGAAAAACTTTTTGACTACGGCAAAAATGCACATAACCGTGGTATTAAAGTTATTATTGCTGGTGCAGGTGGCGCAGCTCACCTTCCTGGCATGGTAGCATCATTATCTCCTTTACCTGTTATAGGTGTTCCCGTTAAATCACGTAACTCTATAGACGGTTGGGATTCTGTATTATCAATTTTACAAATGCCAGGTGGAGTTCCTGTTGCTACGGTAGCATTGGATGGAGCTCTAAATGCAGGTATCTTGGCTGCTCAGATCATAGGGACAGGTGACACATGTGTTCTGGATAAGGTTTTAGTATATAAAGAAGGATTAAAACAGAAGGTAATCGAAGGAGCGAAGCAAATAAAGAAATAAAAAAAAGAGCCACTTTTCAGTGGCTCTCTTGAATATCAGGTCTCACAAAAGAATATAACAATATTTATTAACCAACTTAAATATATTACACAAAAAAATTCATTGTAAGACCATTACTCTTAAAACCTACAACAAAGGTAAAACCTTACTTTAATTACACAATAAAAGTAGTCATAAAATTTATACAATTTTCGACGAATTGCATTTTTTGTCGACGAATTGCATTTTTTGTCGTTTTTAGAACACTTTTTTGATCGAAAAAACAGACACAATCATAAAATTTCTTTAAAAAAACCTCCTTTTTGGCTCAAAATAGAAAGAAAGAGCTGCAAAAATTGCAGCCCTTTCGATATATTTGGTCTTCGTATTAAAACAATTATTAATATTCATACCCCAAATAAAAATAACATTCCATTTTAATACTTGACCATACTAATAAACCTGATCAAATCTATTAGTATAAAAATTAGTTTGGTTTAAAATCGATATAACTAAGAGACGTTCTTCGACAAAAGGTCATTTTTTTCGATATAAGAACATAAATAATTAACAACAAAAGAAATTATCAATATAACAATGAAAAATCCATTATTAAACTCGTTTGATGCAGCGCCATTTTCAGAAGTAAAATCATCACACTTTTTACCAGCTATCAAAAACGGTATTAATATCGCAAAAAAAGAAGTTGATGCCATAGTTTCTAATACAGAAAAGCCATCTTTTTCCAATACTATAGAAGCCCTTGATTATTCTGGAGAATTATTAGATAGGGTTACCAGTGTGTTTTTTAACTTAAATAGTGCTGAAACAAATGAGGAAATTCAGAAAATAGCACAAGAAGCATCTCCTTTACTTTCTGAGTTTAGTAATGATATTGCACTTAACCTTGATTTATTTAAAAAAATTGAAGTTGTTTATCAACAGAAAGATATATTACAACTCACTCCCGAACAATCTAGATTACTTGAAAAGAGGTATAAATCATTTTCAAGAAATGGAGCTAATCTTCCTGATCAAAAGAAAGAAAAGCTTAGAGAAATTGATAAAGAACTTTCTACAATAAGTTTAAAGTTTGGTGAAAATATACTTGCTGAGACTAACAAATTTGAAATGCTACTCACTAATGAGTCTGATTTAGCTGGCTTGCCTGAAGGAGCTAAAGAAGCTGCTAAAGCAATGGCAGAAGCAAAAGGCAAAGATGGCTGGTTAGTGACTCTTGATTATCCCAGCTATATTCCTTTTATAACCTACGCCGATAATCGTGAACTACGCAAAAAACTAGCTCTTGCTTTTGGTGCAAAAGGATTCCATAATGATGAGCTTGATAATCAGGAAATTGTTTTAAAAATTGTTAAGTTTAGACATGAGCGGGCTCAACTTCTTGGGTATTCTTCTCATGCAGAATATGTTCTGGAAGAAAGAATGGCAGAAACTCCTGATACTGTTTTTTCTTTTCTAAACGAAATTTTAGATAAAGCAAAACCAGCAGCAAAAAGAGAATTTAGTCAACTCGAATCATTTGCTAAAGATCTTGATGGAATTGATCAATTGCAAAAATGGGACGGCGCATATTATTCTGAAAAATTGAAACAAAAACTTTTTGATCTTGATGATGAAAAATTGAAACCATATTTCAAACTAGAAAATGTAATTGATGGTGTCTTTACAATAGCATCTAAATTATTTGGACTCCAATTTGAAGAAATCAATACTATAGATAAATATCACGAAGAAGTTAAGACCTATAACGTAACTGATCTAGAAGGCAATTTTATCGCATTATTTTACGCTGACTTTCATCCTAGACCCGGAAAACGAAATGGAGCATGGATGACTTCATATAAATCTCAAATGCGAAAAAATAATGAAAACATAAGACCACATGTTTCTATCGTTTGTAATTTTACAAAACCCACCCCAAGTAAACCTTCATTATTGACATTTAATGAAGTTACTACTTTATTTCATGAGTTTGGTCATGCTTTACATGGTATGTTAGCCAATACAACATATCCGGGATTATCAGGAACTAGTGTATATTGGGATTTTGTAGAACTGCCGAGCCAGGTAATGGAAAATTGGTGCTACGAAAAGGAAGCTCTTGAAATATTCGCCAAACATTATGAAACAGGAGAAGTTATTCCTATGGAACTGGTACAAAAAATCAAAGAATCTGCCACTTTCATGGAAGGAATGACAACACTAAGGCAACTAAGTTTTGGATTATTAGATATGTCATGGCATGCCGGAGATCCAAGTGCTATTAAAAATGTTAAAGAGCATGAGAAAAAGATTTTTGCCGAAACTTCTTTATATCCTAATGTGTCAGAAAACTGTATGAGTACTGCTTTTTCACATATTTTTCAAGGCGGTTATTCTTCTGGGTATTATTCTTATAAATGGGCTGAAGTATTAGATGCTGATGCTTTTGAATATTTTAAAGAAAACGGAATCTTTAATACTGAAATTGCTGGCAAGTTTAAGGAACATGTATTATCAAAGGGAGGAACCGAAAACCCTATGACATTATACAAACGTTTTCGTGGACAGGATCCTAAACCTGAAGCACTTTTAAAACGTGCTGGTTTGATTAAATAAAATCTTATGTCATATCGAGCGTAGTTGAAAAAGTATATTTTACCTCAACTACGCTCCTTATGACTAGTTACATTATTTCTTTATCATTTGTTTAGTATAACTCTTTGCTCCATTAAAAAGTGTCAAAAAATAAATTCCTGAAGAAAACTTAGAGGTATTGATCTGAGTAATTTTGTTCTGAAGCTTCAACTCTTGTAAAATATTACCCTTAATATCCACAACAAGAATACTACCTGATTTCCATAAATCATTATTGACAGTAACCGTGACATATTCCCCATCTACCGGATTGGGAAAAAGCTCAAGTAATGCAGTATCATCTATAAGTTTTGTCGTTGTTGAACTTCTTGCAGATGGTCCACATTCACCAATACGATTCCAACCTGTATTGGTTCTTTCATATAAACTACCCTGATACGTTACTTGATCCCCAGGTTGATAGCTAACAGAGGAGTTATATGGAGCGACCCCGGCACAAATATCTGTATTCCCTCCTCCAGAGGTTTCAGACATCTTTATATCATCAATAACAATATCTCCTTGCCAACTATTACCAGTTAACGCATTAAACCTTAATTGTACTTCACCTCCAGTATATGCATCAAGATTAACTGTTGCTATATTCCAGTTGCTTCCTTGTGACCCTGATTTACTAAAAATACTTGTCCATGTAGTCCCGCTATCAGTACTAGCTTCTACAGATAAACTTCCTACTGCACTACCTAGCATATGATATTGAAAACTTAGCGTAGCTGTTGATAGTCCCGAGAAATCAAAACATGGAGAAGTAAGTATTGCTCTCTTATTAGGAAATCCTGTTCCATTTCCTGAAGCTTCTACATAAATATATGAAGTCCCTTCTATCGCACTGCTTGGTCCTGTTCCATTAGAAGGAGTTCCATTTGAATCTATAGTCCAATTTAAGTTATCTGAAGTTGATTGTGACCAGGCTCCAATAGTACCTTCGAATCCTTGTTGATATGGAAATGCAGTAATATTAGATGTACATTGGCTACCTCCCCCACCTCCTGTGGTTACTCCATTAGATATTTCGATCAGGTATTCTAAAGCTAACTTTGCAAATTTAGCCGCATGTGTTGCATTAGGTGTGGGAGATCTATCAAACGTATCTCGTGTTGTATGGATATTTGGATTACTCTCGTTAAATGTCGCTTCAAATGGAAAAGTTACATCGTACCCTTGCTGTGCCCAACTATAATGATCAGAACAGCCATAATTACATTGTGATGTACCATAAGTAATTTTATGAGTTCCTGAAGCATTATAATAATTCATTAACTGGATAAGAAAATCATTCAAGGTATCATCATTATATGAATCTGTAGAAACATATACATCATTGGTCGAGCCTTTATAATTAGTCATATCTAATTGCATATAACTTACTACATTTACATTTCGACTTTTATAATCTTCTGCAATTTCTTTGGATCCTCTAAGTCCCACTTCTTCTGCTGCAAAAGCCATAAATTCTACAGTGCGTTTAGGCTTAAAGTCCATTGCAAATAATACTCTGGCTGCCTCTGTAATAGTTGATATCCCAGAAGCATTATCATCAGCTCCCGGAGCATTTGAATTATTATTATTTCTTGCTGTAGAATCAATATGCCCTCCAATGATGACAAATTCACCTGGCTCCTCCGTTCCGGTTATTGTCATTATAACAGATGGCATTGCTGTACTATTATGGTTTACAATGCGTACAGAAACATCGCTTCTTCCTTGCGCGAGACCTTCCCATTTTGTTTTTAAATCCAAAACAGCCTGACGAGCACTATTTGTTGTATGATACCGTGTACCATAATTCTCCAGCTCCTGAATCTGATTAGCAATATTAACATTATTCACCAAATCAAGACTTTGCCGTACCAAAGCATCTTGTGTAATAGAAAAATTGGTGCTCATCTTCTGAACCTCTCTTTTATTAATGTTTTGGATAGATTGAAGTGCAGCCTTTTCTGAGGTCTCATAAATAAACCCGGGACCATGAACTAATACTTTGTGATGTAATTCTTCTGCCGCATTAGGACTAAGCATTACTGCACTATATCCATTAGCAGAATCAATGATTTTAATGTCCTCTGGATGATTAATTTTGAGCCCTTGGGCATCTTTGGTTTGCATTGTAGCAAAAAACATGTTGCTTGCCTCTTGAGCAAAACTATGCATCATAAAAAAGCATAGCAAAAGTGTTGAAATAATTCGATTAAATTTTTTCATTATTATATGAGTTTGTGTTAGACTTATAACTTACACAAAATCAACCTTTAACAAAAATGGTATCCCCGCAAAATAATAACTGTATACACTTAAGCTTAAGTGAATTTTCATTATAAACATAAATATCTTTCAATATTTTTTGAAAGTTTAGAATTTTTCATATATTTGTACTATGAATTATGATGAAGCAAAAAACAAATTTATCTCTACTTGGGGATCTCTAGGATCCTTATGGGGAATTAATAAAGCCATGGCACAAATACACGCCTTACTATTAGTTTCACCAGAACCGATGTCCATGGAAGATATCATGGAAGAATTAAAGATTTCCAGAGGGAATACAAGCATGAATTTACGCCAATTAATGGATTGGGGAATTGTTTTCAAAGAAAACAAAATGGGAGAACGAAAAGAATATTTCACTTCTGAGAAGGATGTACAAGAGTTGGCAAGACAAATTGCTAAAGAAAGAAGTAGAAGAGAATTAAAACCAACCATCAAGATCTTAAAAGATGTTTCGAATATTGATGAAGATGGCACCGCCAAAACAAAAGAATTAATAAAGCAAACCAAAGCATTGCACGAAATGGCAGACACCCTTGACATTATGATGAATAAGGTGGTTGGTCAGGATCATAATTGGATTACAAAAGCATTGGTAAAATTAATTAAATAAAAAATAATATTCTAAAGTAAGAAGGAGGAGACTCCTTTTTATTTTCAACTATACTTTCAGTTTTTTCTGAAACTTTAAAATAATCGAAATATGAAATTCAATATCCCAATCTGGTTAATAGTTATAGGAGGAATCGGCCAAATATTTACCGCATTAATCTACCCTTATATCAGGCATAGAGTGTTTGATTGGTATAATGATGTAAAACAACTAAAACCCCTTAATCAAGAAATAGCAAAAACTTACGGAAGATACATACAGGGGCTTAATTTTTCATTTGGATTAATTGCAATTCTGATCCCATCATACTTAAAAGAACAATCACCCCTTGCAATTGCTTTAACGGGATTAATAGCAGCGTACTGGGTTGGAAAAGTAGCTACTCAAATAGCTTATTATCCCATGTATGAAATCCCGAAAAAGCAAATATTTAAAATTGGCGGATACTTTATGAATGGCCTATTTATTCTTTTTGCCCTGGTATACAGCTTATTAACTATTCACAATTGTATTGGTTTTTTTAATCACAATTAAAACTATGAACCTAAACTTAATCGCATATAGTATTTATTTACTCATAACTTTAATCATTATTATTAAAGTGGGTTCTATCTGTCATCGTAACGGAAATATTTTTATTTCTAATCTTATTCCCGATGATATAGAATATGGTATACGAATCAACAATTTACTTTTAACGGGGTATTATCTATTAAATATTGGATACGCAGTAGTTACTTTATCCAATTGGTCAACTATACTCAATCTACCTCAAATGCTAGAAATTATATCATATCATACCGCCATCATTATATGTGCTTTGGCTTCATTACATTATTTCAATCTGTTTTGGATTACAAAATTTATTAAAACTAGTAAAAAACTATAAATACAACACTTATGGAAACTTCTAAGATTTTTATCGGATATATGATTTATCTACCTATTACAATCATTCTAACCTATTTCGTTTCAAAAACACTATTCAAAAACGGAAAAACATTTATGATTGATATTTTTAAAGGTAAAGAAGATATTGCTTTGGCTACAAATCGATTATTTGAGGTTGGTTTTTATCTCTTAAACATTGGCTGGGCTCTACTAATCCTTAAAATTAATGCGTATCAATTTCAGAATACCTACCAAAACCTAGTCGAGGTTTTAAGCTCTAAAATAGGAGGTTTCTCCATTTATTTGGGCATCATGTTATTCCTTAATCTCTTTTTATTTTTCAGAGGAAGAAAAAAAGCAAATAAAAGAATGGCAATGTCATCTCAGGTATCCAGGCCTCAAGGTCCAGAAGTTCGATTATAAATTAATTAGTTCTAATCAAAGAGTATTTTTTTCACTCTGTTAAATAGCAATGTTATGAGTACACTTACCATATTACATAAACTAAAACTCAAAAGATCCGCTACCAAAGAAAAAATAATCAGGTTTTATGATGAAGCAACCGAGGATTATGAATTCTGGAGTAAAGATTTCAATATGCATTTTGGGTATTATATCCCGTTTAAAACCAGTATTTTCAAAAGAGATACTATGCTCAACGAGATGAATGGGCAGGTATTTGATCGTTTACAAGTTTCAAAACAAAACGCACTAATTGCTGACCTGGGTTGCGGAATCGGCGGGGCTATGCGATATGCACTTAGAAAATATCCTCTACTACGTATCATTGGTGTAACAGTATCTCCTTTTCAGGTTAGTGAAGGAAACAAAAGATTACAGAATATGAACGGATTGATTCTTGAAGAAAACTATACGCATACATCTTTTAAAACTAATAGCGTAAATGGTGCTTATGCTATAGAGAGCTTTTGTCATTCTGGACATAGTGCAGCAGCTTTCAAAGAAGCATATCGAATATTAAAACCAGGTGCTAAACTCGTTATTGCAGATGCATTCTTAAAAAAAAATGAAGAAGACTTATGTGTCGGAAGCAACTATTGTTATGAACAACTTTGTAAAGGATGGAGTCTAGAAGGCTTAGGAAGTATGGATAAAATAAAGCTTACTTTAGAACAGATTGGTTTCAAGAATATAGTTATAGAAGATGTTTCTGCAAGAGTAGCTCCCTCTGTACTTCATGTACCTTTTGCTATCACTGGTTTTATGTTAAAAAAACTTTTTAGAAAAGAATCATTAAAACCACAAAGCTGGAAAAACCTTAAAGGATCTTTATTTGCATTACTCTCTGGCTTGCATATGAGAAGTTTTGGGTATTACATAATCACAGCAGAAAAATAAAATTAGAAAAGAAATGAAAAAAATAGTAATCGCAGCTGGAACAGGTTTCCTTGGAGAAGTACTGGTAAGGTATTTTAAATCAAAAGCAGAAACCATTGTAATTTTAACCCGTGGAAAAAGTAAAACAGAAAATAATATTCAATTTGTGCATTGGGATGCTAAAACTATTGGAGATTGGGTAATAACACTAGAAAATGCTGATGTTCTTATTAATATGACCGGCAAATCAGTAGATTGTAGATACACTCAAAAAAATAAAGACCTCATTCTAAACTCGAGAGTAGCATCAACCGCTATCTTAGGAGAAGCTGTCAATATGTGTAAAAACCCTCCTAAAACTTGGTTAAATTCGTCTACGGCTACCATCTATCGACATTCTTTGGATAAAGAAATGAATGAAACCGATGGAGAAATTGGTAGTGGATTCTCTGTTGATGTTGCTACATCATGGGAAAAAACTTTTTTTAATCAACAAACTCTTAAGACCAGGAAAATTGCACTACGAACCTCTATTGTTTTAGGTAAAAAAGGAGGAGCTTTCCCCCCAATTCTAAGATTGACAAAAATCGGTTTAGGAGGAAAACAAGGTCCTGGGGATCAAAAACTGAGCTGGATACACGAAGTAGACTTTGCAAGAAGTGTAGAGTTTATAATAAACAATTCACATATTAAAGATGTAATCAATATTGTAGCTCCCAAACCATCAACTAACTTGGTCTTTATGAATACACTTAATAAAATTGTAAAAAACCCTATCGCAATTCCGATCCCAAAACCAATACTAGAACTGGGAGCTCGAATTATAAGGACAGATACAGAACTTATACTCAAAAGTAGAAATGTAATTCCTTCAAAACTTATAGATAATGGTTTTCAGTTTTTATATCCGGATCTCGAACTAGCTTTAATTTCTCTTACATAATACTATTTATGACAACAATACACCTTACTACTAAAATAAATGCTCCTATTGAAAAAGTGTTTGACTTGGCAAGAAGTATTGATTTTCATGTAGAATCTGCCAGCAAAACAAAAGAAAAAGCAATTTCTGGAAGAATTTCTGGATTAATAGAATTAAATGAAACCGTTACATGGAAAGGCAAACATTTTGGTTTCTATCTTAAACATCAAAGTTTAATCACAGCCTATAACTACCCCAATCACTTTACAGACCAAATGGTTAATGGGCATTTTAAAAGTTTTAGGCATCAGCATATTTTTAATACAACCTCATCAGGCACAGAGATGATTGACATAGTAGAATATAAAGTCCCTTTAGGTTTTCTGGGAAGAATTCTAAACAGTATTGCCATAAAAAATCATCTTACAAAATTCTTATTATCGCGTAATCGATCAATAAAATTACACTTAGAACGTAAGGAAATCTAAAAAATAAGACTAAGATCTTTATTTAGTATAGATTAAATAAATATTCGTATAGAGTATTCTTTCGGTAAAGCATTTATAAGATTCAACTTTTTATCCTATTTTTGGTGATCATAACAATAGAAAAGACCATGTCAACAAACACCATAGACCCCAACACATGGGTGGATAAGTACAGTGATTATCTGTTTAACTATACCATTGTTAGAGTTGATGATAAAGAAATCGCACAAGATTTAGTGCAAGAAACGTTCTTTGCCGGGCTTAAATCCATGAAAAATTTCAAAGGAGAAGCTAGTGAACGTACTTGGCTGATTTCCATTCTGAAAAGAAAAATCATTGATCATTACAGAAAAATTAATAGTAATAAAGGTAAAGCAGAGGTAAGAATTAATTATAGCACTGATTCTGAAACTGAAGGTGATTGGTTAGAAGAGAGAGTTGCTGATCCTTTTGACGGTAATGCAGAAAGCGAAATAGAAAATGATGAATTGGGTTTAGCAATACATAACTGTATGGAAAAACTACCCGAAAAACAATCCATTATTTTTAAAATGAAAACAATACAAGGTTTCGATACAGAAGCTATTTGTAATGAATTTGATATTACTGCGTCTAACCTATGGGTTATCATTCATAGAGCCCGTACGGCAATGGCCGAATGTTTAGAAAAAAATTGGTTTTAATAAAAAATGAGTAAAGAAAAGGGAATTTTAGTCAGTTGCTCAGAAGCAAATCACTTCTGTGATAAGAATCAGTATAAAGAGGCTACTTTTTGGGAAAAAGTAAAACTTAATATACACTTGATATATTGTAGAGCATGCAGAAAATATACTGCAAAAAACATGAAATTAACAAAATTAGTAAAAGATCCAAAAGTCATCAGTATTAATCGATCAGAAAAAGAATCGATGAAAGAAAGACTAAAACAAAAAATGTCTGAATAACATAAGACATATACATAAATATAATACCCCAAAATAAAAGAATTACGATAATAGTATAATGGAAAAAACTACTAGACTATTTGTATCCTGTGAAGAAGCGAAGTATATCTGTGATAAAAACCAGTATGGTGAAGCTACATTCATAGAACTTATCAAACTTAATATTAGGTTGATGTATTGTAAAATGACGAGAGCATATTCAAAGAGGAATGGAAAGCTTACTAAGGCAATGGATAAATCTAATATTCAGTCAATACCTTCTACTGACAAGGAAGTTATGAAACAAAAACTACAGGAACAATTAACCAAATAAATTCTGTAGAAGGATTACTATACCCAACCACATAATAGGAACACTTTCTACCCAAAAAGAACAATAATATTCTGATTGTTTTTTCTCTGTTCCCCATAAAAACAATAAACTAATTGTAGTTACTAAGATTGTACTTAAAATCTCTACAGAGGGAAGCAATCCTCCCTTTGTAGCCGTTAGCAACAAAAAAACGACTAGTAATATACTCCCAAAAACTTTTGTTCTTGTTATTCCGATTTTCTGTGGTACCGTTTCCAAAGTGGCCTCGTCATATTGGAGATCTCTTATTTCAAAAGGTAACATCATTACTATGATAAAAAGAAAACGCTGTACCATCTCTATCCAAAAATCCAAATTAAAACTCCCTTTTGCAAAAACTACAGGAATCATAACAGTAGTACCCGCCCAAATTAAACCAATAATGAAAATTTTCACCCCCGCAACATTCCTCAAGTTTTTCTTATTTGGAAAAACAGGTACAATATAAAGCACTGTAAGTGCAATAAGCGGGATCATATACAAAAGAATTTCGATAGAAAATTTAAATGCCAGATATGTGAATAACAAACTACTCAGAATCGTTAATACACGAATCCCCTTCATTGATTTTGTTAATCTTTTGTGATACAATTTGGATGCATTAGAATATTTCACAAAATTATAAGCAGTAACAGACCCAAAAAAGCTAAAGAAAAGAAACATGTATGCACTCGAAATACCATATTTCATTAAAGTAATCTGAACCAAAGAAACACTTGCTAAAGCAACATGTATACTACCATGGATATAAAATCTAAATATACTTTTTAAGGTTTTCACGTTATAAATTTAGGGGTATGTGTTAATAACACCCCGAAATTGGTTAAAAACTTGATACCTTATGGTTAATTTATTGTGAAATTTTTATGGTTTAAATATGTATTTTTGCGGTCTTAATCTCAACTGTTTTTTTCGCTATGAAAACTGACTCTTTTAAACTGCGCCATATTGGTCCATCAGAAAAGGATTTAGGCAATATGTTAAATACAATAAAGGTTGATTCTATGGATCAACTTATCTATGAAACTGTTCCTGATGATATTCTTCTAAAAAACCCACTCAATCTTGCTTCTGCTATGAGTGAACAAGAATATTCGGCACATATGCAAAAGCTTTCTGCAAAAAATAAAGTCTTTAAAACATATATAGGCTTAGGATATCATGAAGCATGTTTACCTGCAGTTATTCAACGTAATATCCTTGAGAATCCAGGGTGGTATACAGCTTATACTCCATATCAAGCAGAAATCGCTCAAGGTAGATTAGAAGCATTGTTAAATTATCAAACCATGATCTGTGATCTTACCGGTATGGAATTGGCTAATGCATCATTACTAGATGAGAGTACGGCAGCAGCAGAAGCCATGACAATGTTATTTGCAGTTCGATCTAGAGCACAGAAAAAAAATGAGGTTAATAAATTTTTTGTTTCCGAAGAAATACTTCCTCAAACACTTTCTTTATTAAAGACAAGAGCAATTCCTTTAGGTATAGAATTAGTAATAGGTGATCATCAACACTTTGATTTCTCTACTGATTTCTATGGTGCTATTGTGCAATATCCGGGTAAATCTGGACAAGTCTATGATTATGCCGATTTTGTGCAAAAAGCACATCAATCTGAAATTAAAGTAGCGGTTGCTGCAGATATTTTAAGTTTAGTAATGCTCAAATCACCAGGAAGTTTTGATGCTGATGTTGTAGTAGGGACTACACAACGTTTTGGAATTCCTTTAGGATATGGTGGACCACACGCTGGATTCTTTGCTACAAGAGAAGCATTTAAAAGAAATATCCCCGGTAGAATCATTGGAGTTACACAGGACTTAAATGGAAATCGAGCGTTGCGAATGGCATTACAGACCAGAGAACAACATATCAAACGAGATAAAGCTACCTCAAACATTTGTACAGCTCAAGTACTACTTGCTGTTATGGCTGGAATGTATGGAGTATATCATGGTCCAGAAGGGTTGACCTATATTGCTTCAAAAGTTAATGCAACTGTCAATACTTTAGCTAAATCTCTAGAAAATTTAGGATTTGAACAACTTAACGCAACATATTTTGATACTATACGTATAAAAGCAGATGCTAACGTAGTTAGAAAAGCTGCCGAAACCCTTGAAGTTAATTTTTTCTATCCAGACGCAAATACAGTCTCTATCTCTCTTAATGAGGCTACGACGATTGAAGATGTAAATACAATTATCAAAATTTTTGCACAAGTAACTAATAGTAAGACTATTGATAAGATAGAACAAATAGAAGATATAAATTCTATTGATCAAAACTTAAAACGTAATACCGAATTCTTAACAAACGAAGTATTTAACGCTTATCATTCTGAAACAGAATTGATGCGTTATATCAAAAAACTAGAACGTAAAGATCTTTCTTTAAATCATTCTATGATTCCGTTAGGTTCTTGTACCATGAAACTCAACGCTGCCTCAGAAATGTTGCCACTCAGTGATCCACAATGGGGTAACATTCATCCTTTTGCTCCTATAAATCAAGCTATTGGATATCAAGAGGTATTAAATAAACTTGAGGATCAACTTACAGAGATTACTGGTTTTGCAGCTACATCTTTGCAGCCTAACTCTGGTGCACAAGGAGAGTTTGCTGGTTTAATGGTCATTCGTGCTTATCATGAATCGAGAGGTGATCATCATCGTAACATATGCTTAATTCCTTCTTCTGCACATGGAACTAACCCTGCATCAGCCGTAATGGCGGGAATGAAAGTAATTGTTACCAAAGCTACCGAAGAAGGAAATATTGATGTAGAGGATCTTAGAGAAAAAGCCTTAAAACATAAGGATAACCTTGCTGCTTTAATGGTAACTTATCCTTCAACTCATGGTGTATATGAGTCAGCAATCAAAGAGATTACTAAAATTATCCATGATAATGGCGGTCAAGTATATATGGACGGAGCTAATATGAATGCCCAGGTTGGTTTAACCAACCCCGGGGCTATTGGAGCCGATGTATGTCATCTTAATTTACATAAAACATTTGCAATACCTCACGGTGGAGGTGGCCCCGGAGTTGGACCAATTTGCGTTGCCAAACAACTAGCTCCTTTTTTACCAGGTAATCCAATTATTAGTACTGGAGGAGATCAGGCCATTACTGCAATTTCTGCAGCTCCCTGGGGATCTGCATTGGCATGTTTAATATCTTATGGATACATAACCATGCTTGGAGCTGGAGGGTTAAAGCAAGCTACAGAATATGCAATCCTAAACGCAAATTATATAAAAGAAAGACTAGATGGCCATTATAGTGTGCTCTATGTAGGCGAAAAAGGAAGAGCCGCTCATGAAATGATTATTGATTGCAGGCCTTTTAAAGCCAATGGTATCGAAGTAACAGACATAGCAAAACGCCTTATGGATTATGGTTTTCATGCCCCAACAGTTTCTTTTCCTGTTGCAGGAACTATGATGATAGAGCCCACCGAAAGTGAAAGTAAGTCAGAATTAGATCGTTTTTGTGACGCAATGATCTCAATTCGTCAGGAAATAGCAGAGATCACTACAGATAACACAAATAATGTTATGAAGAATGCTCCTCATACGTTGGCAATGTTAACTGATGATAATTGGGATTTCCCATATTCAAGAGAGCAAGCAGCATATCCATTATCGTATATAGCAGAAAATAAATTTTGGCCATCTGTAAGACGTGTAGATGATGCCTATGGAGACAGAAACCTAATTTGCACCTGTACTCCTATTGAAGAATATATGGAAGCCGAAGCTTAACATTTAAGCTATACAAATTATAAAAGAGGCAACTATATAGTTGCCTCTTTTTGATTAAACTCAAAATTCTATGAAAGATATTACATCACGAAAGGATATCATATTTCTAATGGAAACATTTTACAAGGAAGCATTTGCTGATCCTATGATAGGTATTTACTTTACCGAAATCGCAAAAATCAATCTTAAAGAACATATTCCGCAGATTACAGATTTTTGGGAACAACAATTATTTAGAACAGGAGGATATAAAAAAAATGTAATTCAGATTCATAAAAACTTAGACAATCAAAAAAAAATTAAAAAAGTTCATTTTGATACTTGGTTATCACTATTTCGTAACACAGTAGATATTAATTTCGAAGGAGAAAAAGCAGAACTTATAAAAACAAGAGCGCTATCTATTGCCACAGTTATGCAACTGAAAATTGAGTAATTTATATTTATTTCTGACTTCAAAAGTAAGTTTGGGCGTTGTAAAAAATATTATGCACGCATAATAAAGTAATCCCATATGTTTACCTTACCTTGTACAACATACAATTTGGGAACGATGAATATCAAAATAACGGGCACGGGAAGCTATATCCCTAGTGAAATTGAGAAAAATGAGGATTTTGTTAATCATCAGTTTTTTAATAATGACGGCGTTCAAATCGAACATGACACTACTACAGTCATAGACAAATTCAAAAAAATCACTGGTATTGAAGAGCGTAGATATGCCTCTGCTCAACAAAATACTTCTGATTTAGCATTTCTTTCTGCCGAAAAAGCTATTGGTAATTCTGGAATTAACCCAGAAACGCTTGATTATATTATTGTAGCACATAACTTTGGAGACGTAACCAAAAATTCTGCACAAGGTGATGCCGTACCTAGTCTCGCCGCAAGAGTAAAACACAAATTAAAAATAAAAAACCCATATTGTGTTGCCTATGATGTCCTTTTTGGTTGTCCTGGGTGGATAGAAGGTGTTATACAAGCCCGATCATACATTAAAAGTGGTATGGCAAAAAAATGTCTTATCATTGGAGCAGAAACTTTATCTCGAGTTATCGATAAACATGATCGTGATTCTATGATCTATTCTGATGGATCAGGTGCTGTAATATTAGAAGACACAAAAGAATCGGGAGGGATCATATCTTCAGTTAGTGCTTCTTACACCTTTGAAGAAAGTAATTTTTTGTTCTTTGGAAAAACATATAACAACACTTCTTCAGACCATAATAAATATATCAAGATGCATGGAAGAAAAATATATGAATTTGCCTTAAACCATGTTCCTAATGCAATGAAAGCATGTCTTGACAAGACAGGTTTTAATATCTTTGATGTCAAAAAAATACTTATCCATCAAGCAAATGAAAAGATGGACGAGGCCATTGTAAAAAGGTTTTATAGCCTTTACGAACAAAAAGTCCCTGATCATATTATGCCTATGAGTATCCAAAAATTAGGAAATAGTAGTGTTGCTACAATTCCAACACTATATGACCTGATTCTAAAGGGGAAAATAAAAAATCAATCTATTCTCAAAGGAGATATCTTATTATTCGCCAGTGTTGGAGCCGGTATGAACATTAATGCTTTCCTATATCAATTTTAATCCATTGATAAAATTCTTTTAGATCTATCTCGGTAATCTATGTAATTGTCTATTTTTACAATCATAATTATTGACCTAATTATTATGTACGAAGGAACTTTTCCTCACAAACGATATCAAAAAACATTAGAATTTTTAAGAGACAATGTCCCTGCTCCCGCTACTATTTTAGATTTAGGAGTTCGAAATCCTTTTGTGGACTTCATGGAAAAGGAAGGCTATACGGTTTCAAACACTTCTGGTGAAGATTTAGACATTGACACCAAAGCTGTCCAGACTGATACCGTTGAAGTCTTAACGGCCTTTGAAATTTTTGAACATCTTATCGCCCCATTTAACGTCTTAAGAGATTGTAAAGCAGATAAGCTTGTAGCCTCCATTCCCTTAAAATTATGGTTCTCCCCTGCCTATCGAAGTAAGACCGACCCTTGGGATCGACATTATCATGAATTTGAAGACTGGCAATTTGATTGGCTTCTTGAAAAAGCCGGGTGGAAGATCATAGCCAGAGATAAATGGACACATCCTATTAAAAAAATTGGATTTCGCCCACTTTTACGATTTTTTACACCAAGGTATTATATTGTATACGCAGAAAGAATCAAAAGTAATTAGTATGCTTCTTCTATAAATTTAAATTTATACTATTTCTTGAAAACATATATTGTCATACCAGCGCATAACGAAGAACAATTCATTGCTAAAACTATTGAGTCTTTGGTATCACAATCTGTCTTACCTCAAAAAATAGTTATCGTTAATGACAACTCCACAGATACTACGGTAGATATCGTAAATAAATTTATTGATCAATACGATTTCATAAGTTTAATCGATACCAATTCTTCAGAAGAACATATGCCAGGCAGTAAAGTAATCAATGCTTTTTATCAAGGCTATAGAACACTTGACACTGATTATGATATCATTTGTAAATTTGATGCTGACTTGATTTTCCCTTCAAATTATATAGAACAAATCATAGAACTTTTTAAAAAAGATAGTAGCATAGGAATTGCAGGAGGATTTTGTTACGTCCAAAAAAATCAGGAATGGAAATTAGAAAACTTAACTAACAAAGATCATATTCGGGGAGCATTAAAAGCATATCGAAAAGCATGTTTTAAAGACATTAATGGTCTTAGACCCGCAATGGGATGGGATACCGTAGACGAATTATTAGCTCAATACCATAATTGGAAAATTAAAACAGATGCATCACTACATGTAAAACATCTAAAGCCTACCGGTAACACATATAACTCAAAATCAAAATATAAACAAGGAGAAGCTTTTTACCGTATGCGATATGGTCTTTTGATTACTTTAATAGCTTCTGTCAAATTAGCGTTACGGAAACGACAACCCAAACTCATCAAAGATTATTTGGCAGGATATTTTAAAGCTAAAAAGAAAAAGCAAACATTTCTCGTTTCACCAATTGAAGGAAAGTTTATTAGGAATCTGCGCTGGAAAAAGATGAAAAAAAAATTGATCTAGTATTATTTAAATCTTAAAGTATAGCTAACGGTTTGAAATTGACATTGTAAAATTCTTATATTCAACCCATAACTCATTCAAAATATAGACTCATGAAAATCAAATCTTTTCTTCTATCACTAGGTTGTGTACTATTTTTAGTTTCTTGCAATAAAGAAAACAAAACTGAAAAAGTAGATTATGTTCTTTTCTCAGGAACAGTAAAGAATGCCGTAGAAAATGAAATTAAAATATATGGAGATGGTAATAATTTCGGTCAAACTATAGTAATTAAAGAGGATGGTACATTTTCTGACACCTTAAAAATAGATACTAAAGGTACTTATGGTTTTATAATTGGTCAAGAACGTTCTAGTATATATTTAGATTTTGGAAATCAATTAAATTTATCAATTGATGTTAAAGAATTTGATGAAAGTATAAAATATACAGGGGCTGGCTCAGACGAAAACAACTATTTAGCAGAAAAACTTTTATTACAGGAAAGCTTTTTATCTGAAGGACCTGAAGGATATAAAAATCTATTTAGCAAAGATGCTAAAGAATTCAAAAATGAAGCATTAAAACAAGAGCAAGCTAAAAATGAACTTTTGAAAAAATTTACCAATATAAACCCCGAATTTGTCTCAATCCAAACCAGTGATAATCATTATGAATATCTATCTATGATTAATGATTTTAAAGGAAATCATGCATATTACACAAAAAAAACAGGATATAAGACTCCCGCAAGCTTCCTTGATGAATTAACAAGTTTGGATATTGATAATTCTAAAGATTTTGAATCTTCTCAAGCATACAGACGATTAGTAATGAGTGTCTTTGACAGAATCTCTAGCGAAAAAGCTGATGCAGATAGCATCCCGTTTGACAAAGCTCAAATGGAAAGCTTATCAAAGATTAAAAGTAAAAATATTAGAAATATTTTGATTAAAAATATTGCTTATCAAGTCTCTCCTAGGAATAATAACGCCGTTGAATTGTACAACATGATTATGGCAGTCTCTGATGATGAAGAGTTTAAAAGTGAATTAACACAACAATTCGAAAAAGTAAAGCAATTAGTTAAAGGAAATGAGTCTCCCGTATTTAATAATTATGAAAATTTTGCAGGCGGAACTACTTCGCTAAACGACCTTAAAGGAAAATATGTATATATCGATGTTTGGGCAACCTGGTGTGGCCCGTGTAAAGCTGAAATTCCACATCTTAAAAAAATAGAAAAAGAATTTCATAATAAAAATATCGAATTCGTTAGTATATCTATTGATAAAAAAGCACAACACGATGCTTGGAAAAAGATGGTTACAGAAAAAGAGTTAGGCGGTATTCAATTATTCGCCGACAACAATTGGTCTTCTCAATTTATTGTTGATTATGGGATACAGGGAATACCTAGATTTATTTTAATAGACCCAAACGGTAAAATTGTAAGTGCCAGTGCTCCAAGACCATCTGATGCCAAACTTCTTGATGTTTTCAAGGAATTAAAAATATAAATGAAGTTATTCTGATTAAAAATCAAGACATACTTAAAAGGCTAAATCCTATTGATAATAAGATTTAGCCTTTTACTATTACGATTGTATGTATTGATTTAATTATTCTAAAACAAATGACAATACATCTCCAGTCGCTCCATTTGGAAAAGTAATTCCTAGCAACGCAGAAATTGTTGGAGCGATGTCTGGTATATGTGTTTTTCTTGTTGTGCTCCCCTTTTTAATACCATGACCAAAAAATAATAATGGAGCATGGGTATCATAATTTAAGCCACTTCCATGAGTAGAACCGGTTTTTGAATACGAAATCGTAGCGGGGTCTAAAACAATAACCACATCTCCACTTCTTTTTTGATTATATCCTTTCTGTACCAAAGCTACAATACCAGAAGAAAACTCTCCATTTTGCAATTGACTTCTGGTAAAAACTTTGTCTATCTGATCTTCTTGTAATACAAAATGAGCTATTGCATTCTGCAATTCTTCTGACACAACATTATTTTTTGACAATGTTTTATAGTTAAAAAACACTTGATTGTTAGAAATATTTTCAATCAATCCGTCTACTTTAAACTTTTCTTTCACAAATGTCTCCACTTTGGTTTTAAAAGCATCTCTATCAAAATAGCCCGAAGGAATTTTAACCGACTGCAAGTAAGAAGGTACATGAACTGCTCCATGATCAGCTGTTAAAAAAACTGTATACTCTCCTTTACCTACTTTTGTATCTAATGCAGTAAAGAAACGTCCCAAATCCTTATCTAATCGTAAATATGTATCCTGAATTTCTTTTGAATTTACTCCAAAATTATGTCCAACATAATCTGTACTAGAAAAACTAACCGTTAGAAAATCTGTAACCTCATCAGCACCTAATTCTTCTCCCTCAATCGCTGCTATTGCAAAATCAGCCGTTAGACTATTTCCAAATGCAGATGATTTTAAAATATCATATCCAGAATTTTCATCTTTTAATTTAGCCAAGTCATAAGGGAATGTAGCTCTCTCTTTTCCTTTATACCCTCCTTCAAATTTATTTTGATCCTCACCACTTTCGGTATATGTTTTAATATCATACAATGTATTCCATACCTTAAAATAAGATTTGGCTTGACCAGAGTTATTAAATTTTTCAACCCAACCTGGTAAATCATTTCGATAGTATGTACTTGTGATCCATTTTCCTTCGTCCTTCCCTCTAAACCAATATGCCGCATTAGCAGAATGCCCTGCAGGCAAAATAGCTCCTCTGTCTTTTATTGCAATTCCTATAGTTTTTCCCTTTAACTGGGTATGTAATCTATTTTGATCGGTTACGGTGGAGGTTTTCATACGATGAGGCGACATTCTTTCCATATCACTCTCTGAACCTACTGCCTTAACTGAAGAATCACTAGCACAATACACCATCTCTTTACTAAACTTATCATACCAATGATTAGAGATTATACCATGGTTTTGCGGTGTTGTTCCTGTAAAAACAGAAGCATGGCCGGGTCCTGTATATGTAGGTACATAATTAAAATGGTTATTCTTACAATTATACCCCTCTCGAATCATACGTTTAAATCCATCTTCTCCAAATCTACCATAAAACCTTGTGATATAATCATATCGCATTTGATCTACTACAATACCAACAACAAGTTTTGGTGAACTATTAATCTTATTCTCCTGCGAATTACAAGGAATACACAGTAAGGCTAACCATGTTATTAGAAATACTTTCTTTGTCATTACTTTATAAATTTAAGTCGCTAAAGTACTATTTGTACAAATGTAAAACTTTAATAGAAGGTTAAATGCTGTAGCTATTTTTTTTTCTATTTTAGCCTTTCTAATTATGCAGCATGTTTTACTTAGACGATATTGGTCGATATTTTTTAATGTTAAAAGGAGTTTTTAGTCGAATGACTAAAGGTTCTGTGATACGAAATCTAATATTTAAAGAAATCGATGATCTCATTATTGGTTCTTTAGGTATAACTGTGTTTCTTGCATTTTTTATCGGAGCTGTTGTTGCGATTCAGACTGCACTTAATCTTACAAATCCTTTAATACCAAAAAAACTTATTGCTTTTGCTTCAAGACAATCGGTTATCCTCGAATTTGCGCCGACATTTATTTCTGTAATTATGGCCGGTAAAGTAGGTTCTTTTATCACCTCAAGCATAGGAACAATGAGAGTTACAGAACAAATTGATGCACTTGAGGTTATGGGTATTAATTCTCTTAATTACTTAATTTTCCCAAAGATCATTGCTATGCTCACCTATCCTTTTGTTATTGCAATTGCAATGTTTACAGGTATATTTGGAGCATATGTTGCTGGAGTCTATGGTGGATTTGTTTCTACATCAGATTTTTTAACTGGGCTTAGAGAAGAATTCATCCCATATCATCTTGTCTATGCATTTATTAAAACGTTTTTATACTCTTTTTTACTAGCTACAATACCATCATTTCATGGATACTACATGAAAGGTGGTGCATTAGAAGTTGGTAAAGCAAGTACTTCTGCTTTTGTATGGACTACAGTAGTTATTATTATTTCTAATTATGTACTCACACAGTTATTATTAAGCTAATGATAGAAGTTACAAACCTACATAAAGGATTTAACGGAGAGGAAATCTTAAAAGGAATCACTACTACCTTTGATCGAGGTAAAACCAATCTTATTATTGGTACCAGTGGAAGTGGAAAAACTGTTTTTTTAAAATGTCTACTTGGTCTTTTTACTCCAGAACAAGGCGCTATATGTTATGATGGCAGCACATATTCTGAACTATCCGAAGAACAACAAAGAGATTTAAGAGAACAAATGGGAATGGTTTTTCAAGGAAGTGCATTATTTGATTCTATGACAGTAGAAGAGAATGTAATGTTTCCTTTGATGATGTTTACCAAGCAGAAAAAAGATGATATGCTTGAGAGAGTTCATGAGGTTTTGAATCGAGTTAATCTTGAAAATGCAAATAACAAACTTCCTTCTGAAATTAGTGGAGGGATGCAAAAACGAGTTGCTATAGCTCGAGCTATCGTAACCAGACCAAAATATCTATTCTGTGACGAACCTAATTCTGGACTGGATCCAAGAACAGCAATTGTCATTGATAATCTCATTAAAGAAATCACAGAAGAATATGACATCACTACTGTGATTAACACTCACGATATGAACTCTGTAATGGAAATCGGAGAAAAGATTGTTTTCCTTAAAAATGGATACCTAGAATGGGAAGGTGACAAAAGCCAGATTTTCAAAACTGATAACAAAGCTGTAACCGATTTTGTATATTCATCTAACCTTTTCAAAAAAGTACGTGACGCGCAGATAAAAGGGTTATAAATTTTAAGAAAAGTAAGTCTATCTTTTTTAGTAGTAATTAGCTCTTGTCTTATTCAGAAAAGTTTTATTTTCTAACATTTCAATAAAATAGTAAATGTTTTAAAAGCTATAGTCTACAAACCTTCTAGTTTCATTCTTTTTTATTCATTCAGTATATCTTAAATAATCTTATACATAAAAAAATGTACTAAGTAATTTTATATAATTTTTATTTTTTCTTCAATAAAACTATTAAGTTTTTTTTGCAAAGATTCAGAAATTGCTCCCCCCTCTATCCAGGTATGTATATCCCCAAGATAATGCATACCTAAATAATTAGCAGATTCTATAAAAGGCATAGTGAATCCATTCTTAAGCTCTGCATCAAAACCGCAGCTTACCATACCCATTATTTTTCCTCTCAATTTTCTTCCGATCTCTTTTTCAATTTTCAAGCAGTCTGTTATTCTGTCAAAAAATATTTTCATATCACCACTCATAGCATACCAATACACAGGAGTAGCAAAAATTATAATATCATAGGCATTCACAATTTCTTTCATTAAAGGAATAAAATCATCATCAATGTTTTCTGATTCATAATCATATGCACTAATGCGTTTTGATTTTAAATCTATAACATCAAACCCTGTCCTTTCTTTAATATAAGATACAATTATATTAGTGTTTCCTTTGCTTCTCGAACTTCCCTGAATAAGCACTCCTTTTTTATTCATTTTGAATATATTTAATTAAAAAGCAAAGCTATTCTGTTTAAAGCAATTATCAAATAAGGGGTGATTTTTACCCTATAAAGTATTTCCAAATTTTGAAAGTTCTTCAAAAACTGAAGAAAGTTTGGTCCCTAAGTCAGTAATTGAATATTCGGTTCGTTTAGGAAATTCATTAAAATCCTTTTTTTGAATTAGTCCATCATCAATCATTTCCTTTAATTGTTTCGTTAATGCTCTTTTTGAAGCTTCGGGAAGGCCTTTTTGAATATCTTTAAGCCTAGTATTTCTCTTCAAAAGCTCATTGAGTATTGCGGGCTTCCATTTCCCCGAAATAACATGTAATGCCTTTTCTATAGCGCAATCACTTTTTAACGGGGTTTTTCTCTGGTATGCACTCATGTTTCAAATTTCATTCAAAAATGAAGATATAAATAAATCGTATGGATTTCGATAATTATCAATTCTTGATTGGAGTACATATCTCAATCAAAAACCCATTATTATCCTTAACATATCCAACTTTTTGTCCCCAAGGTTTAGTTATAAGTTTCTCTACTTCGATGGCACCTGCTTTAATTGCTTTTTCAAAATCAAAATCAATATTTTCTGTGGTAAATGCCAATTCTACTCCAAATGGTTTTTCTAGAAGTGAGCTTTTTATAAATCCGTCCTTAACATTAGAGTTTCCTAATTCTATTGATGCAAATGCAATTGTTGTTTCTCCAGAAATCAATTCGCTATAATCATTTTCTGGTGTTATAAATTTCTTTTTAAATCCAAATGCCTTCTCATAAAAATCAATGGTTTCAGGAACATTTTCTACATAAATAATGGTGTATGCAAATTTCATAATTTCTTTTTTATCGAGGGTATACAAAAATCTTATTATCTCATATCTCAATCCAATACAAAATGTAAAACAAAACAATGTGTTTTCTAACATATAATTGTAACACATGATATTGACACTCTACCTTTCGATCGGAATATATAAATCAACTACGCACTTATTTTCTGGGTGTTTACGGAAATCGTTATGGTAAATTTCAAATGGATTTTGTTCTGCTCTTTTATATCCGTTATTACTCATCCAAACAAACATCCCGCTCCAGGATTTTTCAAAATCATCAGGTGTAATTTCAAAACGGCCTACGATGCAACTTCCTTTTTTGATTTGAACTTTACTTATTTCCCCTTCTTCTTCAAAAGGTTCATTTGTGAGTACGCAAATACTCATACGCACTTTATCTTCTGCTGTTATTTTAAAGCTATCATGAAAAATTCTTGTCATTTTAGTCTCAGGATTATCTAATAACCTTTTTGATCTAGCCCATTTTAACATTCTCTCGAAGGCATTTTCTATTCCATCTATTCCAATATGAGTGCTACTGGCAAAATGTAATTCTGGTATTTCTTTAATTTCAATATTTGCATTCATTTTAATCCAATTTAAATGATTATTAATATTGCAAATATATTTTTCGAAGATCAGTTTTTCTTGACCATTCTTGCTTTCTACTTTACTTATCTTGCTAAATTTTCCTGGATTTAGTTTTCTAAATTCTGAAGGAGATACACTGTAAAAATTCTTAAAAGCCCTGGTAAATGCAGAATTACTATTAAAACCATATTGAAGAGAGAGCTCTGTAATACGTACTTCTTTTTTGTGCATCAGTATAGAAGCCATTTTTTCAATTCGCCTTCTTGTAATATAGGCATTAAGAGTTTCATTAACCATCGCTTTAAAGATTCTATGAAAGTGAAATGGCGAATAGTGAGCCGCATTAGCAACAGACTCTAATGATAATTCTGAGTCCAAATGATCATCAATAAATCTTAGAGCTTTGTTAACTCGATTAATATAATCTTTGCGAATCTCGTTTTCTGAAATTATCATTTATTTTTTGGTATTGTATTAATTACCATAATTAACATAAAACTCAAAGGTTTTAAAAACCTTTAAGACTAGAAATACGCATCTAATTTATTCTTTTTTTTCCTGTTGTATAGACTCTTTTTAATCTTTTAATTTATCTAAGAAAATATCATTGAGTATTTCGTCATTTTTACAATTTACTTAGGTTTTTTAATTTTAATCGTGTACAATACATATTTTTCATGTTCTTCATTTTTCATAAAGAATACCATTCGAACACATAGTAGCTATACTTATGGATAAAACCCTGAAAAAAGGGTAGTATCCAGATCTTGAAACTATCATCTTTGTCCTTAAAAATAGATACTGTTTTATGAAAAACACATGTTTTGTTAAGTACCTATCTATAGTGATGGGATTATTTTTATATGGTATTGGCGTTGCTCAAGACGATCGTTCCATATTGATAGATATCTATAAAGCAAATCAAGATAATACTTTAGGTTGGGACATTACTACAACTACCATAGAGGATTGGAAAGGTGTGACTGTAGTGCACGGAAGAGTTACCAAATTAGATTTACATAATAATAAATTAGCAAAACTCCCAGATAGTTTTGGAAACCTAACAATGCTTTCGGAATTAGTTTTATCTGATAATCAATTAACAAGGCTGCCAAATAGTTTTGGAAACCTTATCATGCTTTATAAATTATATTTAGATTATAATCCAATAATAAGCTTTCCGGATAGTTTTGGGAACCTTAAATCACTTAAAATATTAAACGCATCTAATAGGCTGCGTCTAGGCCAATTAACAAGTCTTCCTAAAAGTTTCGGAAACCCTAAAACACTTACACACTTATTTTTAAATCATAATAAATTAATAAGTCTTCCTGAAAGTTTTGGAAACCTTGTAGCGCTTGAATACCTTGATGTATCTAACAACAAATTAACTACTCTCCCAGATAGTTTTGGAAACCTTAAAGCACTTATGTCATTAAATGCATCTAATAATCAAATACCTAGTCTTCCCGATAGTATTGGAAATCTTACAGCACTTGAAGATGCTGTTTTATATTGGAATCAATTAACAAGGCTTCCTGTTAGTATTGGAAACCTTAAAGCACTTATAACATTAAGTGTATCTAATAATCAATTAGCAAGTATTCCTGATAGTATTGGAAACCTTAAAACACTTGCAGAATTGTATTTAAATGACAATAAGCTAACAAAACTGCCAGACAGTATTGAAAATCTTACGGCACTTAGAAGCGTAGATCTACAAAACAATTCCTTAGATATTTTATCTATATCACAATGCGATTTTATAAGTGGTATTTCTGATGCCGTTCTAGATACTGATGTATGTAAGTAATAATGTAATTTCCATTTACACTTCTTACTTATTCTATATGTAACGTATCAGCTTTCATTTCCTTGGTTATCCATTTTTGTAATGCATTCACCCTAATTTGATTCAGACTATCTGATACTTTAAATTTCCATCTAGGAAAAATAACCTGTACTGTATCTACTTTTAAAAAATTCGATTTCAACACTTCACCATATCCAAGTTCTGCCAGGTCTGGAAATCTGATTTTTGCATCTTTTGCAATACTACTATAAGGCATTAGATCCACAGGCACTACTTTATTTGCCTCTTTAAGTTGAGTTTCTAATCCCGCTATTTGGATTTTTAGATCTTCAATTTCATCAAGAAGTTTATCATTATCTTTTTCTAAACGATTTAATTGCTCAATAGAACGATCATAAGCTTTTGAGATCTGGTCAATCCCTCTTGATTTATTACCATTTATAGCTAATGTAAAATCACTAATACTCGAATATTTTTTAATTTCATTTTGCAAATCGCTTACTGTTGCTTCTGTGATTTCTCCATCAAAATATAGTTTTATAGATTCGTTATCATAATCATAGAAATCTTTTCGTAGATATAAGTTTTCATTAGCATCAATCTCATTTAGCATAAAAGCTTTGTAATCTCTCTTAGCATTACTCTCATTAAGAGTTACATAAAATGTATAACTTGCAGGAATCATAGCAAATATAGCTAGTAAAGAAGCAAGTTGAGCAATACGTTTTCGCTTTGCAGAATTTGCATAACGAATCATCGGAAAACGTAATAATTTTGCAACTGTAAATGTTGACAATGCTATAAATATCGCATTGATTGAAAATAAATACAAAGCACCTATGGCATATTCTAACTCCCACTCTGCTATACCATATCCTACAGTACACAAAGGAGGCATTAAAGCAGTAGCAATTGCTACTCCTGCTATAGCATTAGGCATTGTACCTTTCTTGGATTTTGCGATAATTAATGCAAGGCCTCCAGAAACTGCTACCAATACATCCAAAATAGTAGGAGCTGTTCGTGACTCTAATTCGGGAGTTAATTCTGTTAGTGGAGAAACCCAAAAATAAAGTGTAGCGGCAATTACACTTAAGCCTACCATCACTCCTAAATTGACCATAGATCTTTTTAATGTATCTATATCATTAATAGCAATAGATAGACCTACTCCTACGATAGGCCCCATTAATGGAGAAATTAACATCGCTCCAATAACCACAGCAGTAGAACTTACATTAAGACCTATAGATGCTACAAATACCGAAAAAATAAGAATCCAAGCAGTATGTCCTTTAAATGGAATATCATTTTTAACATCCTCAATTGTTTGATCTTTGTCTGTTTCTGATCGAATATCCAAAAGTTCTGAAAGAAATTGGCTTATACTTTCAAAAAGCCCTTTTGCATCTCTTTTTACTGATTCTGCCATCTCTTCCTGATCAGGAATCGGTTGGTTGGTATTCTCTTCCATAATAAATTTATCCGTATTGTTCTCCGTATTTTTCTTTTACTTTTTTAAGTACTACTTTAATATCCTGTTCTTTGCTTTTAGGGTAAATCAAGAGTACATCTTCTTTATCAACAATGATATAATCCTCTAAACCATCAACTACGACAATTTTATCGCTTGAAGTTCTAATCATATTATTAGACGCATTTACTGCCAAAACGTTAGCATTAACGACAGCATTATTTGCTTCTGTTTTATCTAGTTTATCATATAATGATCCCCAGGTACCTAAATCATTCCAATCAAATGTTGCAGGAAATACATATACATTCTCTGCTTTTTCCAAAATGGCATAATCAATAGATATATTTTCTGCTAGCGGGTAATTAGAATTGATAAAATCACCTTCTTCCTTGGTATTATACACCTGTATTCCTTTTTCAAATAATGCAGTCATTTCTTTTTGAAATCTACTAAATGCTGTTATAATGCTTTTAGCACTCCAAATAAATATTCCTGCATTCCATAAATAATTCCCAGTACTCAAGAACTGTTTTGCAGTATCATAATCTGGCTTCTCAGTAAACTGAATTACTTTTTTTCTTGCAACTTTACTTTCTTTATCATAATGAATATATCCATAGCCTGTATTAGGAAATGTTGGTTGAATCCCCAAAGTCATGAGAATATCGCTTTTAGAACAAGCTATAAAGCTTTGTTCTAAATTTGCTATAAAGGCGGTTTCATCCTCAATCCAGTGATCGCTTGGCGCTACAACCATCACTGCATCAGGATTATCTTTTTGAATTTTTAATGATGCATACAGGATACATGGTGCTGTATTACGCATCGCTGGCTCAGTAACTACCTGATTCTGTTGTACTTCTGGCAATTGTTCTAAAACCAAATCATTATAACGCTGATTAGTAAGAATAAATATATTCTCTTTTGGAATAATCTTAGTTAAACGAGAAAAAGTACGTTGAATTAAAGTTTCTCCTGTACCCAACATATCATGAAATTGTTTCGGAAATTCTGTTGTACTTACTGGCCAAAACCTAGAGCCTACTCCGCCCGCCATAAGAATAGCATAATAATTTTTGTTCATAAGTCAGTTTAATAATTCAACTTCTGCGTTTGGATTAAAAAGGTAAACTCTTCCTGTATCAAGTTCTACGCATTCATAGCGCTTTACTTTCTTATTACCTTTTTTGAAGATTTTTCCATTATATAATCGAAAAACACTTCCTAGGGGTAATTCAAAGATATAATTTTTATCATTAGCAGGATCAAATTGTTTTAATGCTAATGCTAATTTTTCATCAGTATCACTACTTGCTCTTGGGTTTTTAAAATGATTCGCTATGACAGGTAATAGCTTAGATGGAAAAATCTCTGGATTAATGTAAGGTAGCATCAATTTCTGAAAAGTATTTTTCCATTCTACACCATGAGGTTTTATGAATCTCCCATACTGTTCAAAAGCGACCAAATGAGCAATTTCATGAATTAGTGTAATGAGAAAACGATATTTATTAAGAGAGGCATTTACTGTAATCTGATGTCTTCCATCAGGCATTTTGCGGTAATCTCCATGTCTGGTAACTCGTTCATTAACGATTTTAAGATGTACATTACATTTTACAACCAAATCAAATGCCCTATCTACAGATCGTTCTGGAATATATCTCCTTAATATTTCTTTCAAGCGTATAAAATTATTAATCTTCCTTTTTGCTTTTGCAAAATACAAAATTAAGCGCACCAGAATAGTACGCTTAATTTATTATTTTTTATTTCCTTATCCACTTAAAATACACAAAAATCAAAGTTCCTAAAATTAATAATGGCCAGATATAAAATAATAGCAACGTTAGATTTTCTATGATAGACCAACCAAATGACATGCCTTGTTTTGCTTTGTCCAAGAAACCTGGGCGATACTCTGCTGGTTCTTCTTTAGGGATAATGGTCTCATAAATATCTATTTGAATTGTGCTAAAAGACACTTTATTGGTTAAATAATTTAATCTTCCTTGTGCTGACTCAATTTCTTCCTGAAGTTTACTCAGTTTTTCTTCTGCTTTTAGAATATCTTCTACTGTCTTAGCCTTGGTTCTTAAAATGTTTTCGTAACGCTGTTTTACTTCGAATTTTGTCTTTAACCGAGAAGTTATATCTACATATTCTTCTGTTACATCTACAGTAGAAATATTTTTATAATCCACAAATTCTGCCAGCCCACAAACACCATCAAGCACCACATCAAATTCATTCTGAGGAATCCTGATAGTGAAACGATTTTCTTTAGCATAATTTGTATTTGTAAATCTTTCATCAGAAATATATCCATTATGTTCTGAAGCAATCTTCTTTGCTAATATTGTTGCTTTTTCAACGCTTGCAACTTTGATTCTGCAATTCGCATTTCTGATGATTTTTATCTGATTATTTATAACATTTTTATTTTTTACTTCTATCCCTCCAACATCTTCAGTCTGATGTGTATTTAAAAGAGCAGTTTCTCCCGTTTCCTCTAATGCGATACTTTCATCATATTTGTTCTCATATTTAGAACAAGAGAAGGTCATTACTAATAGCACCACTAATCCCATTATTTTTATCAGTCTTGATTTATTCGTTTTCATTTTTATATTTTTTATATTGTTATCTGAAAACAAACTTAGAAGCTAACCAGATGAATCTATTGTAGAACACTTGTAAAGCAATTGTAAATCATTTTACAAAACACAAACACCTTATTATCAAAATCATACAATTATTACTTCTGAAGAAAAAATACTATTCGATCTCTTAAAAAAAGCAGTTGCACAACATTTTTTAACTGCAAATAACGCTTCGAGCATAGATATTGCTGAGTGGAAAGGGCAAGATATTGTCGTTTTTCAGGAAGATTTGCAAAAACATGTTAAAGCGACTATTAGCGAAAAATCATTTTATAGTTATTTCAAAAACTCCTCAGAGAAATTACCACGTGTAGATATTTTAAATCTACTTTCTAGATATTGTGGTTATATCAACTGGAATGATTTTAAAAACAATCATAATATCGATTCCAACCCTGCAAAATCCTTTACTATTCCCAAATGGTTTTGGATAGTAATTTTGGGGTTTGGTGTATTCATTTCTATCTACTTTTTAATCCCTACCAAAAGAACATTTACCTTTTGTTTTATTGATCAAGATAGAAATCAGCCTCTAACCAAAATACCTATAGATATTATCATACTAAATGATAAAGAATCTCCTTTTCATTCAAAAAGCGATAGTTTGGGTTGTTTCACCTGGAAAACAGAAGATGATTTTATTCATTTCATTATACAGTCTCCATATCATAAGACAGATACCATATATAGAATAGCTTCTTCTGACACACAAGAGGAATTACAAATCCAAACAGATGATTATGCGCTGATGTTACATTATTATGCTAACGGAAAGGTAAAAGATTGGAAAAACAGGAAAAAAGAACTATCCAGAATAATAGCAAATAACGCAACTATTTTTCAGGTTTTGCCTTATGGATTAGGTATTGAAATACATACAAAAGATGAGTTTATAAATAAATTAACTACCCCTACAAAAAGCTTAAAGAATATTGAAATTATAGAATCTCGTAGATTAAACGGACAAATTGTTAAACTTAAATTTAAAGTAAAATCATGAAACAGTTTGTGTACATCATAATATCGACATTAGTATTTGCCTGCGCTAAAGCTCCTTCAAAAGAATTAGACATGGAAGCTTCAGAAACTATTGAAGCATTAGAAGAAGATAGTCGTCCTATCATTTCAGAAAATGAAGCTTATATCATCCTAATTACACAAAAACTACAGGAATTTATTGACAAAGAAACGTTAGAAAAATCTCATCCAGACTTTAGTTCAAGAAGTAAACAAAATAGTGTGCTGTCTATTAAAGATACTAATATCAAAGAAGTTAACTTTATAGGGGCTTTTCAAACTGTTTCAGATTCTATAAAAACAGTAAAAACAGAAGTTGTCTTTGCTACTACTATAGATACAATCATCACTACTATAAAAACTTCAAACATAGAAATTGAAGGAGAACTATTAAAAACTACAAAAATTACTTTTGACACTATAGGAACTAAATCCATATCCGACTTGTAGTTAAAAAACAGAATCCGTCAAATTTATTGACGGATTCTATAACCAAACTAATTATATTAGAATTTAAGTATAACTTAAGTTATATTGACATACTCAACAATCAATAAAACTCGATATAAAAATCATTAAATGTCGTCTATTAAAAAAATATTTTGGATAAATCTATAGCACATATGGTTTATCATAACCACAACAGGTATACATATCATTCAAAATAATATTACAAGAGTTAACAGATCATTACTACAGCTTCTAATTTGAAGATTATTAAAAAACACTTAAGTTATAAAACAGAGTTTTTAAACAAAAAAGCAGATAACAGATAAAATTTACCACCAAACACTGTAAATGTAATGCAAAACTCTTTTTTCACTTTACTAAGGAGTGCTATTAGAAACCTGAAGAACTTTTCCATTATAAAAGGAGTTCCCGGTTAATGAAAAGTTTTTGATATAACTTGCCATTTCTATTGCGGTTAGAGGTGCTTGATACCCAGGAAACGCTTCTTCTAACATTTCTGTTTGAACTGCTCCAAGTGCTAAAACATTAAAAGCAATACCACTTTCTTTATATTCTTCTGCCCACAATTCACTTAATGTGATCACTGCTCCTTTACTAGAGCTATACGCAGCCAGTCCGGGAAATTTTATACTTCCTTGTATCCCTCCCATACTACTTATGGTAACCACATGACTACCTGATGTCATAAAAGGTAAAATCAAACGTGTAATTTCGGCTACTCCAAAAACATTTACCTTATATACTTCCTCAAAATCTTGTGTAGAAATTTCGCTAAAAGGTTTATGTAATAATTTACCTGCATTGTTTATCAAAACATCTACCTGTTTCCAAGTGGATGAAATATAATCTGTCATCTTTTTTAAATCCCCTGTATTACAGATATCAAAAGAAAACGAATGTATGTTTTTATGTCGCAGTTCAGCAATAGGTTTTTCGTTTCTGGATAAAGCTAAAACCTGATGTCCCTCTTCGGCAAATAATTTTGCCAGTTCGAAGCCTATACCTCTGCTAGCGCCGGTTATGATAATGTTTTTCATTCTATATGAATATACGTTATAGATTTAAAATCTGCGAGGTGTACTTAGTTAATTTAACTTAATTTCTTTATCAGTTGTATTCGCCATTTTTTCAATAACAGGAACACAATTATTAATCAGTTCTGCCATAAATTCAAAATTCATTTCAGATACTTCGTCATCTACATGGTGGTAATAGTCATAATTTGTAAAATCAAAGGTAGAAATGGTTTGGCAAGGCACCTTAAATTGTTCATAGAAAGGATAGTTATCACTTCTCCTGAACAATTGAAACTCTTTAGCTTTAGCCAGGTACCCTATCAATTCTGATCCAGCATAATCGTTTATTTTTTGAGCCATATTAGACATTTCAAACCCTGTAATATATGCTTTATAGGATTTATCATTTAAAGGCACACCTATCATTTCAAAATTAACCATGGTGTATAGGTTAATATTCTTTTCTTTTAGGACTTCAGCCAAATGTGCAGAACCCAATAGCCCTCTTTCTTCAGCTCCAAATAAAACAAAAAGGATACTTCTTTTATTATTTTTTAATTGGGCAAACTGCTTGGCTAATGAAATAACCGCACTACTACCAGCAGCATTATCATTAGCTCCATTAGCAATAGTATCACCATTAACCTCCTTACCTGTTCCTATATGATCAAAATGTGCTCCCAAAATGATGAATTCATTTGATAAAGTAACATCTGTTCCTTTAAGGTATCCTACCATATTATATGTCGCCGTTCCTTTAACATCAAAAGCATTTCTATAGGTATCAAAATAAGGAGCAATACCATATTTCTTAAACTCCCCTTCAATAAATTGAGCTGCCTTTTCTAAACCCTCACTCCCTGTATCCCGGCCACCTAACTCATCACTCGCTAAAAAATTCATAATATCTGCAACGTCTGAAACCTTGGTTTTTCCTAAACCACCATCTTCAGTTGTTTTTACTTGAGACTGAGCAGTAGTAGTTTGATTACAACTCATAAATAAGATCGCAATCAGAATGATAAAAATATTTTTCTGCATAAGAATATGTTTTTGATAAAGATAAAAAATCCCGCCTCATTTGAGACAGGATTAATTGTGAATATTATTTAAAGTATTTGAAACTATGCCAACATAGTAACCGGGTTTTCTAAATACTGTTTTAGTGTCTGTAAAAATTGAGCTCCTGTAGCTCCATCTACTGTTCTATGATCACAAGCTAAAGTAACTTTCATTGTATTACCTACTACAACCTGACCATCTTTTACTACTGGTTTTTCTACAATCGCTCCTACCGATAATATTGCAGAATTAGGCTGATTAATAATAGAAGTAAATTCCTGAATACCAAACATACCCAAGTTTGACACCGTAAAAGTACTACCACTCATTTCTTGTGGAGTTAATTTCTTATCACGAGCTCTAGTGGCCAAATCACGAACTTTAGTATCAATTTCCATGATATTCATTTGATCTGTAAAAGGTAATACAGGAACTACCAATCCATCTGGTACAGCTACTGCAACACCAACACTAATGTGTTTGTTATAGACAGTTACATCATCTTTCCATGTAGTATTTACTTGTGGATGTCTTCTTAAAGCCATCGCACATGCTTTTACCACCATATCATTAAACGATACTTTTGTATCAGGTAACTCATTAATAATTTTACGAGAAGAGATCGCATTATCCATATTTACCTCTATAGTCAAATAGTAGTGTGGTGCAGTAAATTTAGAAGCCGACAAGCTTCTTGCAATCGCTTTACGCATTTGCGAATTCTTTACCTCTTCAAAACTCTCTTCTCCTGCAGGAGTAAATGTTTGTACTATTGTTGTAGGGGTTGTTTCGTTAGTTGATACTGGAGTACTAGTAGGAGCAGAAGGCGTAAATGTTTCCACATCCTTTTTAACGATACGCCCATTCTCACCAGTTCCTTTGACCTGGGAAAGATCAATTCCTTTATCCGCTGCAATTTTCTTAGCTAAAGGAGAAGCAAATATTCTACCTCCATTAGTTGTTGCGACAGGAGCCGTTTCTGTTTTTATTTCGGGTTTTGCTTCTGTCTCAGATTTTTGATCACTACCCGTTGAACTAGCAACAGTCACTCCATCTTTTAAACCTGAAACATCTGTGCCTTCAGGCCCTATTATTGCCAACAGCACATCAACCTTTGCAGTTTGTCCTTCTTCTATACCTATATATAGTAGAGTTCCGTTATAGAAGGATTCAAACTCCATTGTAGCTTTATCTGTCTCTATTTCAGCCAAGATATCTCCTTCTTCTACAGTATCTCCAACTTTTTTCAACCAGGTTGCTACTGTTCCTTCTTCCATTGTATCACTAAGACGAGGCATAGTAATAATTTCAACTCCGTCTGGTATTGCTGTAGATTCAGACGACGTTGGAACCGCCGATTCTTCAGTGTTTTCTTCTTTTGGAGCATCAGCAGCTGGTGCTGCACTTCCATTTAACAAACCAGAAATATCTTCACCTTCTTCTCCGATAATTGCTAATAACTGATCTACTGGTGCTGTTTCTCCTTCTTGGATTCCTACATGAAGTAGTACTCCATCATAAAAAGACTCAAACTCCATTGTAGCTTTATCGGTTTCTATTTCAGCCAGGATATCTCCTTCGCTAATTGTATCTCCTTTTTTAACAAGCCACTTCGCAACAACTCCTTCTTCCATGGTGTCGCTCAATCGCGGCATATTAATTACTGTAGCCATAATCTATTGTGGTTTGTGTGATAAAAATGGATAATCATCCTGTTCATATACAACATCGTACATTACATTCTTTTCTGGGAATGGTGATTCCTCAGCAAATTTCTGACATTCCGCAACTCTATCTTTTACTCTTTTATCGATCTCAGCAACTTCTTCATCTGTAGCATATTTTTTATCTTTAATAATATCCAAAACCTGAGTTATAGGGTCTATTTTTTGATACTCTGCTACTTCTTCCTTTGTACGATATTTTTGAGCATCACTCATAGAGTGCCCTCTATATCTATATGTTTTTAATTCTAAAAATGTTGGCCCTCCTCCTGTTCGTGCTCTAGTAATAGCTTCATCCATTGCTTCAGCAACTTTTATAGGATTCATTGCATCTACAGGACCAGAAGGCATTTCATATCCTTGTCCTAGTTTCCAGATATCAGTGTGGTTTGCTGTTCTTTCTACAGAAGTACCCATAGCATATCCATTATTTTCTACACAAAACACTACTGGTAATTTCCATAGCATCGCCAAGTTAAAAGTCTCATGCAACGATCCCTGACGAGCAGCTCCATCACCAAAAAATGTAAGTGTCACTGCATCTCTTTTATGATACTTATCTGCAAATGCCAAACCAGCTCCCAAAGGTATTTGTCCTCCAACGATACCATGTCCTCCATAAAATCGATGTTCTTTTGAGAATATATGCATCGATCCTCCTAAACCTTGAGAAGTACCAGTTCCTTTACCATACAACTCTGCCATTACACGTTTTGGGTCAACACCCATACCTATAGGCTGTACATGATTACGATAAGCGGTTATCATTTTATCTTTTGTAAGATCCATTGCATGTAAGGCTCCTGCTAAAATAGCTTCTTGCCCATTGTACAAGTGTAAAAAGCCTCTTACTTTTTGTTGGATATAAACCTGAGCCAGCTTATCTTCGAACTTTCTCCAGAAAAGCATTTCTTCGTACCAATTTAGGTAAACTTCTTTAGTGATCTTTTTCATTTATAATTGTGTGCTGATGTATATATAAAAAACCAGTTTAAAAACTAGTAATTATTTAATTTTTCCTCCTTATTTATTAAGAGAACGAAAAACAAAAATAACATATTCGGAATTAAGGAGAAAGGAGTTTGCGCATAAAATCAACGAAAACGTTATAAATACGAATTATCAAAAATAAGCGGCAATAAATTAGCTAAAGAAGAAGATTTGACCACTTTTCCTGTCTCTCCCATAAAATAAATAGCTATTGGCTTGTTCTGTTTTATCTCATACTCTGCTATTGATTGCCTACAGGCACCACACGGAGGTGTTGGAGTAACCAATTGATGTTTTAAGGATTTAGCAGATAATGCCATTGTAACAATGGGAATTCCTGGATAATTAGCTCCAGCATAATATATAGCTGTACGTTCTGCGCATAATCCAGATGGATAACAAGCATTCTCTTGATTATTCCCCAAAATCACTTCGCCATTTTCTAATAACAAGGCTGCTCCTACCAGAAACTCCGAATAAGGAGCGTATGCTTTATCTCTAATCTCAAAAGATTGTTGCATCAGTTTTTGTATATCTACAGGTAATTCATCAAATGAATCATATACCTGTAGAATAGATTTTAGTTCTACCTCCTTCATCTATACTTTTGTCTTATGTTTTTTTGATCATCTAGTTCTACACCTATTAAACATCCAATAGAGCTTCACAATGTACCACAATCAAAAAAAGTATCAAACTTTACAGTTGATACTTTTTTTGATATTATTTACAATATTATGATTTAATCATAATATTCATCTCCAAAGTTAAACGAAAGACCAAAACGAAGCGTTGAATCAAGTGGACTTCTAACAGAAGATGTAGAGAATAAATATGAAATATCTAAATTGATAATATTATATTTAAAACCTGCACCTAGTGATAAAAATTTACGAGCACCTTTTTCTTCGGCTTCATTAAAGTATCCAGCTCTAAAAGCAAATACTTCTTTATACATATATTCTGCTCCCAATGACCATGTAATTTCTTTTAATTCCTCACTAAATCCATCTGGTGCATCACCAAATGAAGAAAATATAGATCCAAAAGCGCTTTTATCATTATATTCTTGATTTGCAGCTTGTTGTTCTTCTGGAGTAATAGTTCCATCACCATCCGCATCAGGATCCAGCGGAGTTGGAACAAGAAGTTTACTAAATTCTAACGATGGAGTAATTCGGTTATCTTCATTAAAGATAAAATCAAAAGAACCACCTAATCTAAAGTTTGTTGGTATAAAATTCTCTTGTCCTGCATCATCATATTTTATTTTTGGACCAATATTAGAAATTGTTGCACCTGCTCTCCATCTACCATTAAAAGAATTAAAAGCTATTTCATCACTTCGATAAAAACCTGCGATATCAACTCCAAAACTACCTGCTGCACTTGCATCGGCACCAGTACCCTGAAGTCTTAAATCAGAACGTAAATAACGTCCTGCTACCGCCATAGAGAAATGATCATCCAGTTTTAATGCATATGAAATATCTAAAGTTAGCTCATTTGGCTTTTGCACATTGGGTGCATCTGTAGGACCTTGTCTAAACTCAATATCACCTAAACTAAAATATCTAAAACTTGCCGCAACAGCACTTCTTTCATTTATACGATTAACATAATTTACATTCCCTAAAAATATATCGTTAACCAGATTACTAAGATACGGAGTATAATTAACCCCTACGCCTTGCTTATTTTTAATAAAGGCATACTTTGCAGGGTTCCACTGCTGTGAAAACGCATCTGCAGACGTTGCAACCCCCTGATCTGCAAGACCCGCTGCTCGTGCATCAGCAGCAATTAACAAAAACGGTGTGGCTGTAGTAATCGCTCTGTTCTGTTCCTGAGACCTTGTTTTTGAAGTAAAAATTGTTGCAAATACCAGGCTAAGGATTAATATTCTTTTCATATCCATTAAAATTGAGTTTGACAAATATATAGTTATTTAGTGATTAAGAATAATTGAGTTCTTAATTTTTTCAAGTTGCTGATTAATTAACGTCGAATTTAGAGATATCTTATATATCATTCAATTTTCGGTAGGTTTAATTTTAATAAAATATCTTCTTCTTCATAATCAGCAATCATCGTATTCTTTCATAAAACGATAAAAACCAACCACTTACACTTATTGTTTTAATTAAAACAAACCACTCATTATTTGTTGGTTTTATCACACTTTCAAATATCAACCAAATTCTAAGCTAAAATAACACTGTTGCACATAATTATGTATATATAACAAGATTTTTTAGCAATACATATGGTTTTTAGTTATTTATTACTGTTTAACCTTAATTTGAACATATTAACATATGAACTCATAATTCAACTACTTTTTATTTTTCATAAATATCAATGTTGTTTAAAAACGTGTAGAATAAAATTCGAATATATTTTTAATCCCAAAAAAAAAGGTATTCTGAAGTATTCACAGACATAATTATTAAAAAAAGTTGGTTGCACAGGGCTTTTTAGAGTAAAAATTAACCTTTAAACATTGGTAGGTATTCATTTTTTAAAAAAATAAAATTTTAAGAGTTTATTTTTTGCATATTTTTTTCTCTAAAACTCAGAATGAAAATTTTACTATTATTCAATTGTAAGACTATTTGTTTCAGCAAAAGCAACATCGCACATCCAACTCCTTAGTTACTGAAAACAAATTCATTACATTAAAAAACCAAAAAAGAACACAGTTCTAAATTCATTCTAACTTTCAAGTTTTATAAAAAAAATAATAATAAATTTATAAATATTGCGTTAATCCAAAGTCGTTATAAATTCATAAAAAAATGTGAATTGATAATATTTTGAAAAAATTAGGGTAATTTTAACGTTTATTATTTATATTGCAAGCCCTAATTTCTACTTTAACGAACTTAAGATTATGAGAAACGCGTTTATTTTTAAGTCGCTAATGGCACTTTCCGTTAGTGTTTTACTATTTAGTTGTTCGAAGAACAATTATGGTGACAATTCCAGAGCCACAGGTTGGAAATACAATTCCAAGGATGGTGGATTTCAGGTACAGACAAATTATAAAGAGCAAGAAACAGGACCTGGTTTAGTTTTTATAGAAGGTGGTACCTTTACTATGGGACGTGTACAGGATGATGTAATGCATGACTGGAATAATACTCCAACTCAACAGCATGTTCAATCTTTTTATATGGATGAAACAGAAGTAACTAATGTAATGTATTTGGAATACTTAGATTGGTTAAAAGGTGTTTATCCTCCTACTGAACCAAAATACAGAAACATTTACTATGGTGCTCTTCCTGATACTTTAGTTTGGAGAAACCGACTTGGGTTTAATGAAATGATGACAAATAACTATTTACGTCATCCGGCATATGCTAATTACCCTGTAGTTGGAGTAAACTGGATTCAGGCAATCGAATTTAGTAACTGGAGAACTAACCGCGTTAATGAAAGAATTCTTGAAGAAGAACAAGTTATTAAAGAAAATGCTCCTTTCGAAGATGTTTCTGCAGAAAGTACATTTGACACAGATACTTATTTAAATGCTCCTTCTCAAACATACGGAGGTAATGATGAAGCTATTCGTGGCGGAAGAGCTTCAGAAAGATATGAAAAAAACAACGACTCTACAGGTTTATACATTCAACGTAAAGATGGATTACTTTTACCTAAGTATAGACTACCGACAGAAGCAGAATGGGAATATGCTGCTTTAGGTTTAGTTGAAATTAGAAGCTATAACATCTATAGAGGTAGAAAAAAATACCCTTGGAGTGGAAAATACACTCGTTCTGGACAAAGAAGAACTAGAGGTGATCAATTAGCTAACTTTAAGCAAGGAGATGGAGATTATGGTGGTATTGCAGGATGGAGTGATGATGGTGCTGATATTACTGCCCCAGTAAAGTCTTATGACCCTAATGATTACGGATTATATGACATGGCAGGAAATGTTGCAGAATGGGTTGCTGATGTATACAGACCTATAGTAGATGATGAGTACAATGACTTTAACTACTACAGAGGAAATGTATATACTAAAAATGCTATCAATCCTGATGGAACTGTAAAAATCGTTATGACAGACTCTATAGTATATGACACCTTAAGTAATGGTAGAATCATATCTAGAGTTTTACCTGGTGGTATTTTACAGGTTCCTATCGATGATAATGAAACCTATATGAGAACTAACTTTACTGATAGTGATAACAGGAACTATCGTGATGGTGACAAGAGTTCTTCTAGATACTATGAAGGATATCAAGACGAAAATCTTCCGAACAGAAGAATGTATAATGCTCCGATTCATTATGTAGGCCCTAGTGCAGAAGATAGCACAAAAATGGATAAAAAATATGATGAATCTAGCAAAAGAACAACAATCGTTGATGATAAAGTACGTGTCTACAAAGGAGGTTCCTGGAAAGACAGAGCGTACTGGTTAGATCCAGCACAAAGAAGATTTATGCCTCAATATATGGCTACAGATTATATCGGTTTCAGAAATGCTATGTCTCGTGTTGGTACGAAAGCAAGAAAACAAAAAACACCTAGACATCAGAAACCAAGAAATTAAGATTATTTAAAGTTCGTTATAAATATTAAAGCCCTGTACAATTTTGTCAGGGCTTTTTTTAATATCAATACTTAATGACTATTGCCCAAATACATCAATTGTTTCTAGAAAGCAATACCGTATGCACTGATACTCGAAAAATTAAAAAAAAAGATATCTTCTTTGCTCTAAAAGGAGAGAATTTTAACGGAAATACATATGCTGAAAAAGCATTAGAATTAGGTGCATCCTACGCTATAGTAGATGAAAAAGAGTTCAAGACTTCTGAAAAGCACATTCTAGTAAATAATGCTTTAAAAACATTACAAGAACTAGCATCTTATCATCGAAAGTATTTAGGCATTCCCATTATTGCTCTAACTGGAAGTAATGGAAAAACAACCACAAAAGAACTCATCAACAGCGTACTCTCTTCTAGCTTCAAAACGACTGCTACGATCGGCAATCTCAATAATCATATTGGAGTCCCCCTTACTCTTTTATCAATGTCTAAAGACACGCAAATAGGGATTGTAGAAATGGGAGCAAATCATCAGGGCGAAATCGAGTTCCTCTCCTCAATTACCAGCCCAGACTATGGCTACATTACTAACATAGGAAAAGCACATCTAGAAGGTTTTGGAGGTATCGACGGTGTTTTAAAAGGTAAAACCGAGTTATACACTTATTTAAAAAATAACAACAAACTTGTCTTCCTTAATTCTGACGACAAAAAACTTCAAAATGCTTCTTTAGGCATTAATACTTATACTTTTTCTACATCTTCTAAAACCGATGTTACTATTCAATTAACAGAAACTAATCCCAACGTTAAAGCCACTTACCAAAACTTAACAATAAACAGTAATTTAGTAGGTGCTTATAACTTCACCAATATTGCAGCCGCAATAACCATTGGGCGTTATTTTGAGATAGATATTCAACTCATTAAAAATGCTATTGAGTCTTATATCCCAAAAAATAATCGCTCTCAAATTCTTGAAAAAGGAAATCACACTATTATTCTGGATGCATACAATGCAAATCCTACCAGTATGGATGCTGCAATTAGTAGTTTTACCCAACTAAATCATAGTCACAAAGTTGTATTTCTTGGCGATATGTTTGAACTTGGAGAAGCAGCAGCATTAGAACATCAAAATATTGCCGATATAATCAGTAATACAAATGTTAATGAAATATACTTAATTGGAAGTAATTTTTTTCTCACTCAATGTAAAGATCCTCGAATTAAAAAATTCAAATCTTATGAGGATTTAATGAGCAACTGGAGTTTAGAAAACAAGAAAGATGCGATCCTCATCAAGGGTTCTCGAGGAATGCAACTAGAAAGAATACTTGAGCTACTTTAGCCATTAACAGCCCCGTTTTTGACAAAGTTTTCAAGATTTTTTATTGTTGTACTCATAGATTTCCTAAAAATTCTTTTCATAAAAAGCCATAACAAGAACTTATTAAGTAATGATTTAGCCTTGGGATACAGCTCAACGGTTAATAAACATGAATTTTCGGATAGCGGTCTTATAATAAAAAAATTATAAAGAGCATCAACTGGGACATCTGTTGTACGCTCTCCATACACAATTTCATTACCATTTGCTGCTTTCGTAACTGTTGTAAAGTTCAATCGTTTTCCATCAATAACGCATACATGCTCTGTTCCCAACCGGGTAACTTCTTCAGGGTTATATTCGAATTCACTCACTCCATTCACCCAATAGTGTCTATAACTATAATTAGTAATGTACTCAAACAACTGCTGTCCAGAAATACCAAACTCTGTGGTCAAAACAACACTCGGAGCACATTTAAAATCTACCACTTCAGGAATTGCAAATGGATTAAGTTTTAATTTGGCTTTATCTATCTCAGAGAACACATACCTAATTTCTTTACCATCATATACATCACTTCCTTCTACAAAATTATACAACTTGCTTTTATAATGAACCGGAAGACCTATAAACTTTGAAACCTCACTACTTAATAAAGCATAATTATCACTTGGAACAGAATTTTTAAGTAATCTATGAGCCTCAATAACCGATTGTCCAAATGGTTTGCGTTTCTCCTGTACAGTAATAAACTGCAATTCACTACAATGTACTACAATTTTCAATTGCAGATTTGGTGCAGTAGCACAAGCATTACAAGGACAAATACGATTTTTCTCCAAAAGCTTTAGGTGACTATAAAAACCAGTAAACATAGTCTCTATCTGTGCTAAAAGTTTTTCCTGTGATGGAATCTCATTTTCTTTATAAAAAAACAAAGCATCACCCTCTACCTCGGCCAGTTTTAAATCCTGAGTATTCGCATTAATAAGAACTTCTAACAGCTCAGAAATTACGTGTTGACTATGTTCTACCTCTGTATTTTGAACAAAATATGTAAAACCTGAAATATCAGGGATAAACAATAGTGAATTTGCCATGCAGATATTTAATATACTCTAATTTACCTAATAGAAATGATGTGTGTTTTCCATATATCATTGTTCAAATCAATTTGTACCACAACACAATTATCACATCAAATATGCGATACTATACAAATCTATACAATTTAAAGAGATAGATTACACTTTTAATCGTTAGTAAATACATAAATCATCTTTCTTTAAGCTTTTTTAAACTGCATAATTCGATCCTAACACAAGTTCACACCTCTTTCATAGAATTCTTCTTTATATCGCATATTTATAGCCTGAAAAATTATCTATACTTTCAAAAGGTAGTATTAGATTCTTATTTTTGATTTGGAGTTTCTTCTGGAAATGAAAAAAACCTACACAAATTGTGTAGGTTTTTAATTTAAAGTTAGTTTAAGAGAAATACGATTCAAGGTTTTACAAAAGAAAGATTGAATATTAGAAATTCAATCTTTCAAAAACTTATTTAATACTGTAATTGGATCTATCATTTGAAGATTTAATACTAGTGGATCAATTCCATCTTTAAATGCTACATAACATTTGTATTTATTGTCTAGTTGAATTTCTTTTAAAAAGAAAATTTCTTCATCAATTATAGCTTTATCACCTATAATTTCAAAAGAATCTAAAGGAATTGAAAGTCCTATGCCATGAGCCTTTATAACAGCTTCTTTTTGTGTCCAATAATCAAAAAAAGAGCTTTCTAAATTATATGAAGAAACTACTCGTAGCCATTCTAATTTTGTCATTTGACTCTTAAAATCCTCAATATTAATACTCTGCAACATTTCAACATCTATTCCTACTTCATAAGTTTTGGTTATTGCACAAACAACTATATTTCCAGAGTGAGAGATATTAAATTTTACTTCATTTCCTTCAAAATATGGTTTATTGTAATTGGTATATCTTACATTATCTTCATCAAAAGGTATATTCATTTTTTTTAACCCTTCACCTAGAAGAACTCTTCCCAATAATGACAATTGAGTATCTTGCCACCTTCTATATTTGAAAAGTTTATTTTGAAAATCATTAGAAAAACTGGATGCCACCTCATTCATTAGGTAACGATGATTTTCTTTTGATATATATGAATAGAGAATTTGCATAATTTTATAAGACCAATGTATTTTAGTATTATTAATTCACATATAGGTATTTTAATCTTCATTTTAACAGGCTAAATAATTCCCCAATAAAATAAATATGTTACCAATAGAATATTTGAGAATAAAAGAGAAAAAACAATACTTCTATGATTTATCATTTTTATCCGAATAATAAAATACAATAAAGTAGTTACTAGCAGTATAACAAAAATTAATAGTAAGGTGAATACATAATCGAGATTTTCAGGTAAACCGAATGCTAAAACAAAATAATTTTCACTCACAACCTTTAACAAAGCTAAAACAAGATACACCAGAGCAATAATTCCTGTTATAGATGTTAAAACAATAAGAGTTCTTATAATTTTATCTGAATTAGTACTGTATCTTTTTCTTAAAAGCTTAGTTATAAATGTAAAAATAAAAACAAGCATGATACCAAGAGCTACAATCAATGGTGACAGAAAAAATAAATTAAATTGACTCAAACTATTTCCAAATTTAGAGACTCCCGAATTAATAACTACATCACCAATGAAATTAAGTTCTCCTTCTTTTTTAAAAGCTTTGGAGTCTGGGGTTTGGCTTGGGTCATTGATAAAATTCTCTACCACATTTTTACCTATCTCAGTAAATCCAGGAACATGTCCATAATTAAACCCTATAATTGGATACGCTTTTTTAAATTTTTCAGCTACTTCAAAACCATTAAAAACGGGAGTGATTGGATCATATTCTCCTGAAAAAATAAGTACTGGGAAAGATAGATTTGACAATCTTGATAAATCATGATACATTATTAGATCTTGACGATTAAGATTCCATTTATCACATACTTTAAAATCCGATTCGTAAAAAGAGACTCCTCCATCCAAACCTCTAAATTTGGAGGCGTTTTTTTGATACTCATAAATTTCATTATTCGGAAGAACCTCGTTACAACTTACACAATAGTATACTCCATAATCCATTTCAAGTAAACTTGCAAATGCAGCTACTAAGTTCCCCAAAGCATCTTCATTTCTATTCTGGAATTGATAAATTAATAATGGTATTACTTCAACCAGTTTTCTATTATATAAAGCCTGCTGAATGGCTATTTTAAAATCTTCTGAATTGTATGTAAATTTTCCCGATTCAATTAATTCTTTATCTACCGAAACCGTTATTGGATGTTTTTTTAAATCAGCAATAGTCTTATAATAGGCTTTTTCTAAATTGGGATATTGTTTATTACATTCTATATCATCTTTGCATTTTTTAAATATTTTTGAAAGACTGTGTACATAATTATCAGTATTCTTAGTGTAATAAGTAGAAATATTAGAAATCGAAGAATCTAATGATAACGTTTTTATATCATTTGGATATGTGTTAGCATAAACCTGAGCCATGTATGTTCCATAAGAAGCCCCATATACATGCCAACTATCGTAACCTAATTGTTTTTTTAATGTATTTAAGTCCCTTGAAACAGATAAACTATGGTATGATTTAATATCAATATCTCTATTTAGAAGATCTTGTTTACAAGATAATGAGGCAATTACTTTTTGCTTTTCATCTTCTTCTTTTGATTGATTTTTTGCTAAGATTCTTAAAAACTTCTCCCCTAAATCGGGACAAAGTCTAGGTTTTGAAAATCCTGTTCCTCGAATATCAAATAATATAATATCATTCTTTTCTCTTAACGGGTGATTTACCCATGACCCAATATTATTAATGCCACTTGCACCTGGGCCACCTTGAATAAATACTACTGCATCAGCATTAGTTTTATTAGATAAATTTTCTATTACGGAAATTGCTACCTTGATCATTTTACTATTTGGATCATTCCAGTTTTCAGGTACTGAAAGAAATTTCCAAGTAATTGAATCCTTATTGATTCTTGCCCAATTTCGAAAAAAAGATGTAGTATCTTCTAAAATTATATTTTGGCCATTTATGGTAAAGAAAGAAAAGAAGAATACTACAACTACTGCTATTTTTTTTACACAAAAATTCATGTTTTATTATGTTTAGATTATAAATCATTAAAAATTAAACTCTATTTCAATAGCTTTCTTTTTTTCGAATGCTAAATCAGCATCTATACTTTTTACTAAAACATTAGTGTTATCGATGACTTGATCTAATATTTTTTTATACTTTAAAACCAAAAGATCTATTGTTTCTTTTTCATATTTGTAAGTATCATAATGAATTGAACAATGCAAACATTCGTCATCTACAGAAAAATCAAATAATAGTGGTAATCTATTATATTTTGAATCTACAGGATGAGACTTTAAAATTAAATCTTCATTAACTTTAATTTTCTTATAATCAAATGTTTGATTTTGCAATACCAGTATAGCCTCAAATCTTAATGTGCTAAGTATTTCACTTGGTATATCCTGATTCCTATCTATTGCTAACAAATTCTCTTGAACTTGCTGTAACATTTCGGCTACAGATTTATTAGGATTAACTTTTGAACGCAAGGGTAAAGTTTTTACAAACATCCCCATCTGTGAATGCAACCCTGAAAACGACCTGCCAGAATTTATTGTCCCCAGACAAATATCTTCGAGTTCTTGCATTTTAAAAATCAAAATATTAAATGTTGTAATAAGAAGTGTATGAAGTGTGATTTTTTGTTTTAATGTGGTTACTTTTAATTTATCAAAAAATATCCTATCCCAATTAAAGCGATAAAAAGTCCCTGAATATTTTTCACTTTTTGGTTCTTGATCATATGAAATTAACCTTTTCCACTTGTAACCTTTTAAATGTTGTTGCCAGAACTTTTGATTAGCATTTTGGTTTTTGAGTTCTAATTCATGTTGCCAAACTACATAGTCCTTAAATTGAAAACTCAATGTTTTTTCTTTAAAACTTATTGCTTTAGTCAATGCATTGTAATAATCTACAATTTCTTTTATCAAAATTTCCAATGACCATCCATCCATTATAATATGATGAGTAACGAATGTTAATATACTTTCTTTGTTTTCTACATGAAATAAACCTACACGTAACAGTATTTTATTTTCTAAATCAAACCATTGGTTTACATAGTTTTCTAATGCTTCATGTTTTTCAGAATTTTTAATAAAAAATTCATCTATTTCAAAATTCACATCCTCCATCAAATTAATTTTTTGATGAGGATAACCTTCAAACTCTACAAAATTAGTTCTCAATAATTCATATTTGCTAATAACTTTATTGAAAGTTGTTTCTAACATTGTTTTGTCTAAGAGTCCTTCAATACTAAAGGATCTAAACATGTTATAAGCTATCGATTTTTCATCTTGAAGGCTTGCTAGCCAAATGGCATATTGAGGTAATGTTATAGGGTAATATGATCTCTCTGATATTGGGATTATAGGTTTTAAATCCTGAACCTCTTTTCCTTTTAGGAAACTTGATAACAACTCAATAGTTGGATAATCAAAAATAGTTTTTAAAGAAATTTGAAACTGTAACTCTTTCTCAATTATACCAATCAATTTTACTGCGCTTAAAGAATGTCCTCCTAGTGTAAAAAAGTTATCTGTAACCCCAATTTTATTATTAAACTTTAAAACTTCTTTATAGTATTCACATAGTTTAATTTCCAAATCGGAAGTAGGTTCTTTATACGTTTTACCAACCAACATAGGGTTTATTCCCCTTGACGTCAATGACTTTCTATCTATTTTATTATTTGGAGTTAGTGGAAATTTCTCTATTGGAACGATTATATATGGTATCATATATTCTGGTAGTTCTTTACGTAATGTTTTTATAACTTTATTACTACTAAAAGTTTTCTGACTAAGAACTACATAAGCTACCAAAATAGCTTCTTGGATTTTACTTTTCTTAGCAATAACTACTGAAGATTTTATTCCAGCTAATTGATTAAGTTTAGTTTCAATTTCACCTAACTCAATACGAAAACCTCTTATTTTTACTTGAGTATCATTACGCCCCAAAAATTCAATTTCACCATTAATATTCCATCTACCTAAATCTCCCGTATTATAGATTTTTTCATTTTTGTTGAACGGGTTCTCTGTAAATTTCTCTTGAGTTAATAATTCATTCTTAAAATACCCTTTAGCCAAGCCGTCTCCTCCTATATATATATCGCCCATTGTACCAATTGGTAGCAATTTCCTGTATTTATCAAGTATATATATACTTGTATTATGTATTGGCTTCCCTATATTAGAAGCATCCTCTGGTACAATTATTTTTTTAATACTAGACCAGATGGTTGTTTCTGTGGGACCATACATATTCCACACTTCAGCACAAGTTACGATCAATTTTTTCGCTAAAGATTCACTTAATAAATCTCCCCCACACAGTACTTTCAAATGCTTATCTCCTTTCCAATCTGCATTAAACAACATTTGAAAAAAACTAGGTGTCCCTTGTATTACAGAAGGCTTGATTTCCTCTAATTCTTTTACAATGGTTAAAGGATCTTCTAAAGTGTTTTTATCTGCAACATATAATGTTGCTCCTGAAAGCAAAGGAGTAAAGAATTCTAATATAGAAATATCAAAAGATTGAGTTGTTACAGAGTATAATAAATCCTTAGTATCTATTTTGGGAGTTTGCTGTATACTCAATAAAAAATTTAATAGTGATTGATGGCTGATTTCTACTCCTTTAGGTTTTCCTGTTGATCCAGAAGTATAAATTATATAGGCTGTATCAAAAGGTTTTACTTGTTCTATTTTATTTGCATTATTAAAATCATTAGAATTGATTATTACATCTGGGTGAATAAATCTGATTTTAGTTTTGATTGTATCTTTTAAATCACATCTTCCTACTACACACTTTACTTCACTATTTGTTATTATATATTCTAACCTTTCTTCTGGAAAGCTTGGATCTAAAGGAATATAGGCTCGCCCAGATTTAAATATTCCTATCAATATGACCACCAAACTTGCAGAACGGTCCATTAGGACAGCAATTGGTGATCGATCATCAAAATTATGTAATAGGTAATCTGCTATTCGATCAGATAAAACATCCAATTCTTTATATGTGAATGCATTAATTTTATCTCTAACTGCTATATGACTTGATTTATTTTTTACCTGAGAACAAAAAAACGATAATAATGTAGCATCTCTAGGGTAATTAAATCCTGTTTGATTAAAATTATATAATAATTGTTGCTGCTCTGTAGTAGTTATATATTGATAATCTGATAATTTTTTCTTTGTATTTAAAAGTATGCATTTTATAAGTTCTTCAAAATGTTCAATTACTTGATTAATAGAATTGTTATTAAAATAATTGATGTTATAATCAAAATCTATTTTCACATCTTCTAGCTCATCAAACTCTCTTATATATATTGCTAAGGCAACTCGTTCTGCCTGATGTGTTAAAGGAATGACTTTGGTTTTTGTATTATGAAAATGATCCGAATAATTTTGCTTTTCATAAGATAAAGTAATATTAAACAATCTGTCCTTATCTTGGAAGGCATCTAATTCTTGTATAAGTTTCCCTAATGGAAATCGCTGATGACGATAATCTTGTCGTAATTGTTGTTTTATGCTGTACACTAAATTTTCGAAAGTTTCTTCAAAATCAAGTTTCATGCGTAATGCGGAAACTCCCATAAAAAGTCCTACAGTTTTTTTAAAAATAGATTTACTTCGATTTAATACAGGTAGCCCAATAGCAAAATCTTCATTTTGATGTTTTCTGCCAAAATAAAGATATAAAATTGCTAATATGATATGGAAAGTAGAGCTTCTAGATTCTTTAGCGATATTGGAGAGTTTATCATAAACAGACCGCTTAATAATCAACTCTTTACGATTGCTTTTATTTACATTAATGGTTTCATCAATTCTTTCGAATAAACGCTCCGGAAGGTTCTTAAACTTTCCTTTCCAATATGCTTTATCTTTTTCAAATGAATCAGAATTATAATATTTCTCATCATCAATAACAAAGTCTTTATAGCTATATGGATACTGAGTTTCTATCTTACCATGTTCAATAAGTTCATTAAAATTTTTAACTAACCGTTGAAACATTAAAGATGTCCCCCAACCGTCGGTTATAATATGATGATATACCGAAAACAAGTAAAAAAGTGTATCGTGTACTTTAACCAGAATAAATTTATGTAACAATTCTTCTGCTCTAAAATCAAAAGGCTTTTTAAAGGTTTCTTGCATATAAATATTCGCCTTTTCATCTGCTTCTGCTTGGTTAGAGAAATCGACAAATCCAAGTGAGGCATTATACTTAGTCAAAGTCTTTATTCGAGTTTCTTGATGATACTGTATAAGTATACTTCGATATGCATCATGTTGATCAATAAGTGCTATATAAGCTTTATTCAAAACTTCATACGCTATATTTCCTTCGATCATTATTTTGGCTCCTATATTATAAATAGGATCGTTAGGATATAACAATTGCTCAAAACAGATATCTTGTTGTGGAAGTGTGAGTTTCATAAAATTTATTTCGTACAGTTAAATTCAATTCTATTTATGTCCCTGACATAAATAGACTCTTTTATGATAGTAGTATATGGCTTAAGGGCTATGAAACTTTAATTTAAACACCTTATGAATAAGCTAATTACCTTAGTCTTTGTCATACCCTTATATTCGATTATATTATTACAAATCGAAACATTATGTATTTATTTGAGAAGATATAAATGTTGTATTTTTTTGTATTCAGAATTTTGTGAGAAATAGATCTAAATATTAGACTATCAATCCTAACTATCATTAAATGGTTAGTGCTTGTGATAATTATGCATACATTGCGCTCATTTTCCTTACTTGGTCAGGGGGCCAATTATTAACAGAGTGTGTCCAAACTCTATTGTTAAGTAACATAAAATCGTTCGGTTGCATCTTATAAACTACATGAGAATCAAATAATTTAGCAGTTTGCTCAACATCACCACTGTCAGTATCTATTGGAGCACAATAAGATTCTCCTTCAATGTGTATATAATCTTCATAACTCAACCCATCAGCTTCATTCAATATTCCTAAATGACAAAGAATTTCATACTGATGCCTATGAAAAGCATGATCATGCACGGTGATATTATCCCAGTAGGTGAATAAAGTTTCACCAGAAATAGGTGATTTCATCGCTTTTATAGGAGCTGTCTTAACAACTACACTTCCTTGTTGAGTTTCTTTTAAAACTCTACAAACAGAGTTGCAACTCGGAAGAATTTCTTTTGCATCAAGGTGTCCTCTCCGTAATGTATTAATATCCTTAGCAGAAAGATCTTTCCCTATTATTACTTTCTCTTTTGCTAAAAGTTTTGAATAATCTGCTTTTTGATTAATCAAACTTAGAATATTTTCTCCACCTGTTATTGAGTTTTGAGTACAATGAAGACCAAAAAGCTCTAAAGGTGATCCACTGTAACCTTCAGAATGAGGCTGGATTATCTGAAACGGTCCTCTTTCATTTACAGTGACTGCTACTTCATCTATAGGTTTTCTATAATCTATCATATGTGGAACAAGTTGCATTTGAATATCGTAGGAAGATCTTAATCCATACTCATCTACTAATTCACCAAATATAGAGCTCGAATTATCAAATGGCATTGAACGAATAAGAACTAACTTATTTTGCTCTATTGAATCTTTGATTTCTGAAATATTTATTTCAGGATAACTATATATGTGAATATATTCATTATTCTCCTTACTCAATTGAGCATTAAAAACCGGAACATTATAGAAATCATTCATTTTATTAATTTTTAAATTAGTGTAATATATTTAAAGTCTTTACGATACCGAGTGATACCTTATACCTTAATCTGTGATGTCTTTATTTCAATTGTTTTGTAAGCTATATCTTGAAACCAAGTTACACCCATAGACTTTCTGTAAGCCCTATTTTATTATTTACGCTCACATCTTTTGCTATCTTTCCATAATCAAATTTAATAATACGATCTGCCACGTGGAAATATGCGTCATCATGAGTTACAGCAATAATAGTTTTTCCTTCTTCTCTTAACTTTGGAATTAATTCCTCATAGAAATACTTTCTAAAATGAGGATCCTGATCAGCTGCCCATTCATCTAAGACCAATATTGGTTTCTTCTCTAGAAGTGCAAAAATCATAGACATTCGTTTACTTTGTCCTTTGGAAAATTTTCTTCTTGCTGATTCTTCTTTATCATTTGTAACAATGTCATCCAATTGCATAATTTTTAGTAACTCTATATACTCTTCATTATTTGTTAACCTATAATTATCATAATTATGAGAAAATATATGATTGTTTGTAAAAATTGCAGTCATAGAATCTTGTAAATCATCTTTGATATTTAAATTCTCATCATCATTCAAAACAACATCTCCTCCCGTAGGTTTATACAGGCCCGTTAAAACATTAATAAATGTGCTTTTCCCAGACCCATTACCTCCTACTATAAATAAAACTTCACCTCGATTAATGGTAAGATCAATTGGTCCTAAAGCAAAGGTTTTCTCGTCATTATCATTTTCATAATCAAAACTTACATTTTTAAATTTTAAAGAAAGGAACTCGTACTCTTTTCTCTTGATTGAAGCATTATCCTCATTATCAATTCGAAAATCTTTCATGAACTTTTTTATTCTTTTGTTGGCAACCATAAATCGAGTATACATTTGCTGTAAATTGATTAAGTTATTTATCGGTCCTGAGATAAAAAGAATTACCACTACATAGGCAATAACATCTTTTCTTTCTAATAAACCCAAAGCAGGCAAGCCAAATAAAATCACTGCAATAACAACATATAGCCCATATTGACTAATCATATTGATCGATAGAAACACATAATTAATTTTAAAATCCAAACCTTCAGAATCATCCCGATTGGGGCCTAGATATTTCCCCATTATGTTTTTCCTTCTTGACACACTAAGTTTCAATTCTTTGAACCCAGAAATCAAATCGTTAACGTATTTATAATAATGTTCATTAAACGTTCGTAATTTACTTACCTCTCCAGACATAGAATTCATAACAATAAAGTAACAAATAGCTACCAAAATGATAAGGGCGAGAACAATTGCCGCAGACATAGCAGATAGCGTAAACATATAAACCACACCTAGTGTTAACATCAATAATGAACTCACAGTATGTGTTACTGTATAGGGTAAATTAGAGAATATTCGTAAATCTTCCATAGCTGTATAGAAACGTTGTGTACCAAACCTTTCAAGAGTTTCTAACGGAGCTCTTAATATTTGATTGAACAGCCTTTTTTCATTTCTATACAATATCTTAAAGGTGTATTTATTTAACTCTTTTTGGAATATCACGTTCAGTAAATAGGTATACCCAACTGCAGATAAAAACACTATAATCATATAGTCTTTTAAAAATTCTTCATTTCCGGAAAGAACATTATTAATTATATATATAATACCAAAACTCAAAATTGTATTGGGTATAGCGTATAATAATAAAAAAAGAATATCTTTTGGTTTTAATTTTAGCATGAGTTTAAATGTTTTAGTTAACGTAAAGGCCTATTTAATTTTCAGATCTATTTCTGAATTCTACATGCTCGAATCTTAAAAAACTTATTTCTCAATTTAAGCTTTGACCAATTCTATCCTGAAGATAAATTTCATAACAATAGAAAGGTATTATGTATTATGATGGCAGATTGTATAAGCAGGCATTTAAAAGCACATTAGGACAATACTATTTAATGGTTTTATTTTGCTTCTTATTAAAATAAAACAGCTTTAATTATTGTTATAGGAATCATTTATATTTAAAAAGAACCAAATTATAAAGAGATTTTATTATTGGTAACTAATTCTGAAGCACTAAAACTTCAAAGCATTTTTCTAAAACTCTTGTTATTTTTTCAGTATGATTATAAATGAAAAAATGATTTCCTTCCAAAATTTCTGAAGTAAATTTTTTAGATGTAAATGCGTTCCAATTACTAATTTTACTACTTGTCTCTTCGTCGGATCCCATTAAGGCATAAATAGGAGTTTTTAATTGAATACCTTCCTCAGAAAAATTATCTTTTTCCAATACTTCGAAATCAGCTCTCATGATAGGACTAAAAAATTTATATAATTCATCATTTTGCAATACTTCTTCTGGAACCCCTCCTAATTTTCTTAGTTCTTTTTTAAAATCATCATCCTTCATTAAGTATCTTTTAATTTTTTCTTTGGATCTATTACATTCTTTAATACCCGGTCCAGGGTTCCCTGAAACTACTAAATGACAAGGTGGATCCTCTATACTCTCCATCTTTTCTGTAACACTGAGTCCTATAGTAGCTCCCATACTATGACCATAAATTAGATAAGGTTGATTATTTCTCAAATTACTTATTTGATTAAAGTAGTCATCTATAACAGATTTCTTATTCTTAAGTAATTCTTCTCTAAATCTTTTGCCTCTTCCAGGTATCTCTAGAGGAATAAATTCGATATCAGGGTCTATCTGTTTTTTAAAAAAATCAAATGAATAACAACTCCCTCCTGCAAAATGTAATAGAAAAAGTTGGCATCTTTCTTTCATACCTTTTGAATATAACATTTTATCAATTAGCTCTTTGTCTTTCATCATCATTTCCAAAGTTTCTCTTTTTAACTCTTATTTTCTTATTTCCAAAGCTATAGGAGAGAGAAAATCTAAAAAATCTTCTACTATAGTTTTGTCCTGAAACTACTTCTACTCCGTTTATTTCAGAAATATTATTATTCTGACTTCCTGTATCGAATATATCATTAAAGTATAATGATAATTTAAGATCGTTATTAAGAAAATTTTGCCTTAGCCCAAAATCCAAACCATATCTTTCACCATTCTCATATAAACCTCCTCTATACTTAGAACTATAAAAAAAATCTAATTGTAATTTTGTTGACTTACTTAAAGAGAATCTATTTGATAAATCTACATATAATTGAACTCCATTTCTTGTTATTGCATCTATATCATTATCAATACTTCTTTTATAACCCACTATAAAAAATTGATTTTGACTTTCCCACCATGAAATTTTATTAAATGTATATATCTCACCTATCCCACCGACATAGCTATCATAATAATTACGTCTAATGATTGCTTGTATATTATTATCTGGATCTGCTGTAAATAGCACACCATAACCATCAGAAGTGATATTAAGAAATGCATTGGTTGTTAAAACTTCTTTATAGGTGTAGTTAAATTCAAATATATCTTTAAATGATGGTTGTATAAATGGATTCCCTTCAGAGAAACTATTGCTATTAGTAAACGATCGAAAAGGATTTAAATCCCTAAAACTTGGTCTTGTTATTCTTCTTCCATAATTAAAAGAAAAATTATGGTTTTCATTTTTCTCATAAGAAACATAAAATGTAGGAAATAATTTTAAATAGTCATTTTTATTCGTTTGATTTAAAGTTTTAGAAACGCCTTTAGTGATAGTATTCTCCAAACGTAAACCTATTTGCATTTGTAATTTGTCATTTATTTTTTTCGATCCCCTGACATATAGAGCTTGTATATCTTCATTATATTCAAATTCGTTAGATAGTCCTGTGTCAAGTTCTGGAGTTCCTGTAATTGTATTAAAATTTTGCAGATCGTTTTCTGTTTTTATAAAACTTAATTTCGCTCCATATGATAAATCTATCAACTTAAGAGGGTGTTCAACATCTACTTTAGCACTAAAATTATTGATCAATTGATCAGATAAGTTAATTTGAGCTTGATTAATTCTTAGAAATTCTTCGTTTGACGAAAAAGTATTAACAATAAAATCTCTCTCAAGCTTATTTTCGTAATCAAAATAATCCAAATCAACAGAAATTTTTCTTCCAAGAGTATCAATTTTAGATATCATATGGAGATTATATATATGACTATTTATCTCTCTATTATTTTTACCATTACTCCTAAATAGAGAATCAAGAGTATTAGTGTTATTGAGTATATTGGTGAGAGCTCTATCATTTCTGTCTGGTTGACTAAAATTACCTAAATACTGTATTCCAATGGATGTTTTTTTGGTTATATCGTAATCTAACAAAAGTCTACCTGACATTTGATCTTTTTGTTTCTTCACATCCAAATTAGTTTGCCAGGGACCACTTGGATATCTTGTTTCTACTGTTTCAATAGATCTTTCATTTCCTATATCACCATTTACACTAATGTTAAGTTTTATTTTATTTTTATTATATAAAAAATTATTCCTTAAAGTATAAAAATCATATTTATTCTGATTATATGCGAATGTTGTAGAGTTCTTCCAAAAATCTCCAACCCCTTTTTTGTATATGATATTTAATAAACCTCCACTTCCTGCTGCTTCGTATTTTGCTGGTGGGTTTGTAATAATTTCTATTTTTTTAATATCATCAGCAGCAATAGAATTTAGAAACTCAACTAGTGCTTCACCAGAGAGTTGTAATATTCGACCATTAATCATAACTCGCGATGCTCCTCTGCCAATCATTCCAATCCCATCATTTTCGACATTAACTCCTGGGGCAGCACTTAATGCTTCTAAGGCATTACCTCCGCTTGCTGCTACACTATTTTCTACATTGAATATTAGCCTATCCGGTTTTCGTTCTATTAATGGCTTTTTATCCTTAATGATTACTTCATCTAATTCTTCTGTTGATCGTTTTAATAAAATATCTTCTAGAATCTGATTACTTTCAAAAACCACTTCTTTTTCCCAATTTTGATACCCAAGAATACTTACTTGTAACGTATATTTCCCTTTCTCTGTTTCTAAAACGAAAGCTCCTTTTTCATCTGCTATATCATAAGTTTTGATAGTTTTTGTTGAATCTATTAATACTACATTCGCAAAAGAAACGGGACCATTTTGATCTTTTACTTGCCCACTAATTTCAATTTGCGAAAAACTGAATTGAGAAATCATGACAATAAAAAGTAAGAGCATTAATTGCTTCATAATTATAATATTATTTTGTTTGAAAGAAATTTATTATCCTATTCTAAATATTGAGGATAGTTTTACTGAATTGAAGTTGTTATGTTTTCGAGGTTAAGTTCATGGAGTCCAGAAGCTTCTTTTTGACAAAAGAAACTAAACTAACATCATATCTTATATCTTCATAGATGTATTCTGGACACAGTAATCTTATTGCTATTCCATTTTTATATAAATCACATATAAGACCAATCCCATAAACGTTACTCCAATGTTGTTCTTTATAACTAACCGATACTTCTTTGTTTAAGAGATTTTGTTCTAAAATTTTAGTTTCTTTTAAACGAAAATTAAAATACCCTTTTATACCTTTATCAATATCGGTATTGGTTGCTTTCAAAGAATCTTCTTTAATAGTTTCATAAGGAACATTTTGATATAGTCGAACTTTAAGATATTCTTCATAAATGTTATAAATATACTCTTTAAAGGTCTGGTTGGCAGGAGGAATTATTCGTAGCGGTAAAAAATTAGTAGTTACTCCTATAACTTTTGTCACACTACCTTCTTCATAGTTTTGTTCTCCTCCATTTACTGCAACCTTTTGCAAATAAGACTCTTCCCCTATTTCATTCAACAAATATTGTTGCGCTGCCAAAAACAATACTGAGACAGGTATATTTATTTCTTTTATTGTTTCCTTTATAGCATCAAATTGCTCTCCTATTATTAGTGAATGTTGAATAATATATTTTACGGATTCTTTATTTTGTATTTTGGTATCTATTAATGGTAAGGGTTCTAAATAGTCTAGCCACCATTTTCTTTGTTCTCTTCCTTGTTTAGAATATAGGAAGTTCTTTTGCCATAGAGCAAAGTCAAAATTTGAATACTCATTTTTTGGAATTTTTGGATTATCAAAATGATGCTGTAAATTTTCACTTATATGAGCAAAAGTATCTATATCTACAAGTGCGTGCGCTATACAAAATCTTAGAAAGACTTTATGTGGATCTTTTGGATCTATTACTAAAAAAAAGCGAATAAGAGGAGTTGAGTTAAAATAATCAAATGATACTTCTAAAAATGATTTAGCTTTTTTTTCTATCTTTTCAAGATTATTTTTGTCATAATTCCTGATGAGTTTTACAGCTAGTTTAATTTTTTCACTTGAAATACGATGTTGTAAAATATCATTTTCATGTTCCTCAAATTCTACACATAAAGATGGATAACAACCTAAAAAGTTAAGAATTTTCTTCTCAAATGTACTTTCTGAAAAACCTGATAAGGATATCGTATTTGATAATATAAATGCCCAAGGTCTTTTAATAAAATACTTTTGGTTTTTCGATACCTCTATACTTTTCTCTATTGTTTTAGATTGTAATATATCAAACTGGTTATCCTGATTGGATATCCTTTTAATCGTCTTAGCCATATCTTCCAATATTGGATTTTCAATAATATCAACAATTGGAAGATCGTACCCTTTCTTTTTTAAAAGAACAAACATCTGTATTGACTTTAAAGAATCCCCACCTAATTGATAGAAATTATCTTTAATACTGACCCTCTCTTTCTTTAAAACAGATTCCCAGGCAGCCACCAAAGCTTTTTCCTCATCGGTTTCTGGACCTACATATTCTCTCGCAGAACCTACAACCCCATCTGTAACCTTTGGTAAAGCCTTATAATCTACCTTGCCATTCTCTGTTAAGGGAATAGCATCCAATTTCTCATATACACTAGGAATCATATAGTCAGGCAAATCACCTTTTAATGCATCATCAATACCCATAATATCTAATACAGCTTCATCACTAACTATGTAAGCTATCAAACGAATACTACCAGAATCATCGGATTGAGAAATAACCAAAGATT
>NZ_OMPF01000026.1:0-40617 GCF_900312735.1 Aquimarina sp. AU119
TTAAGGTGGTTATAGCAATGGGGCTCACCTCTTACCATTCCGAACAGAGAAGTTAAGCCCATTAGCGCCAATGGTACTACAATCGTGGGAGAGTAGGTCGCCGCCTTCCTTGAAAACCCTTCAATATTCATATTGAAGGGTTTTTTTATATCTACTATTTATGAGGGATATAGAGAGATCAAGAGATAAGATTACTGGATTCTCTTATGATTAAATTGGTTTTTAATTCAACAGTTTTAGAAGTTGTTTGGATATAATCATCTGATTTTAAGTTATCCCTTAGTGATTGTGTTAAATAAGAAACAGCGTATTTACCAATATCATATCCTGGCTGTTCAATAGATGTTAAGTTAGGCTCAATAATTGTTGCGTTTTTAGAATTACTAAAACCAACAATCGCTACTTCCTGAGGAATACTTATACTATGATTTTTTAAGGATTTAATTGCTCCAATAGCAGCATTATCAGTAACTGCAAAAATAGCATCAAAATCTAAACCATTTTTTAGTGCTTGATCTACAATTTCTTTTCCTTCATCAATGGATACATTTTTACATTTTATAATACGTTCTTCAAGAACTTGGATGTCATGTAATTTTAGAGCCTTTTCATAACCTCTTAATCTTTTTCTTGCATTAAAAGAATGATCAGGTCCGTTGATGTATAAAATTTTTCTTCTTCCCTGTTCAATAAGATGTTCTACAGCTTTACAAGCTCCTATTTCATCATCTACAATGATTTTAGTACAGGGTACCTTATCAGAAACTTTATCATATAATATAATCGGACATGTATCCATGGCTTCAAGAACATGATCAATATTTTTAGTAAAATTGGTAAGAGAAAGCAACACTCCATCTACTCCTGATCGAATCATATTTTGTAAAATGTCTTTTTCTAATTCATAGCTGTGGCCAGATTCAGATATAACAAGTCTATATCCTTCTTCTCTTGATTGATGAATCATACCATTGATAACCTTTGAACTAAAATCTAGTTGAAGATTAGGAATAACAACTCCAATCGTTTTGGTACTACTATTTCTAAGATTTTGAGCTAAAGAATTAGGAACATAATTTAATTCTTTAGCAAGCCTTTGAACCTTATCTTTAGTTTCAGTACTGATATCCGGATGATCTTTTAATGCTCTCGAAACTGTAGATATGGATAGATTAAGCGAATTTGATAAATCTTTTAATGTAATACTTCTCTTACTCATTTATAAAATAAATTTCAAACGTTTTCGCAAACGTTTGCGTAGTTTTTTTGTTAAAAAATTGATATTATATTAATAATTGGGCTATACATTTATTAAAATATTATTGAAAATTTTAATGCTAATATAACAGACAAGTTTATGAAAAAACTAATTCTAAGTATGTTTTTTATATTTTCTTTATTTTTTGTTAATGCACAAACAGAGATCACGGGGAATATCAAAGACGCAAGGGGCAATCTAATTCCTGGAGCTAATATTTTATTAAAAGGAACTAGCTTGGGGACAACGACAGATTTTGATGGTAATTTTACACTCACTACCGATGTAACAGGAATATACACAATATTAATCTCATATATTGGATATAGTACTTTTGAAAAAGATATAGTACTAGAGAATAAACCAATTCAAGTGAATGCAATACTTACAGAGGGTGGAGAAGCATTGGACGAAATTTTATTGACCGCTACATCAACAACAAGATCACAAAAAGAAACAGCATTATCTATAACTGCGCTAAATGCTGAGCAGCTATCAAAAGTTAATACTAGTAGTCAAGCTGATGTTTTAAGAAGTGTCCCTGGGATAACTACAGAAGGTGGTGGTGGTGAAGTGGCTTCAAATGTTTTTGTTAGAGGGCTACCTTCAGGAGGACAATTTCAATTTAATCCATTACAAATTGATGGGATGCCTGTCTTAAGTACGTTTGGATTGAATTCATCGGCTCATGATGTATACTTTAGGAATGATATTGGTGTCAAGAGTCTAGAATTTGTTCGTGGTGGAGCATCAATTCTATATGGGGTAGGATCAGTTGCTGGAATTATTAACTACACCAGTATCACAGGTTCAGCGGTACCAAAAACTACGATACGTACAGAAGTAGCATCTAATTCGCGATATAAAGCAGATTTTGTAACTAGTGGACCTTTGGGTAATGAGGATTCAAATACATTTTATGCACTTTCTGGCTTTTATAGATACGATGAAGGTCCTTTGAAAACGGGATTACCAACAGAAGGTTTTCAGTTAAGAGGAAATATTAAACAGCTCACTAAAAAAGGGTCAATCACTATCTCAGGTCAATATATAGATGACCAAGTTCAGTTTTTTCTACCATTTCCACTAGAAGGTGGAAGCAGAGATCGGCCTAATGGGAATGATGGAAATGAGATATTAACTTTACAAACGGCTGATGCTAGTGATATTTCTTATGCAACTCCGGATGGGATTTATAATTCTCCAATAGAAGATGGAGTTTCAACTTCGGGTGGGTATATCATGGCGAACTTCAAACAGGATTATGGAACTTTTAAATTAGATGCCAAAGTTAGATATTCAAAGTATAAGCATCAATTTAATCTCTTTTTAGACGGTAGCGGTGTTAGTGGTGCCCGGCCTGTAGAAACACAACAGCAATACCTAGATACAAGAGGACTTGGGGCAGAAACGTTCACGTATTTAAATGGACAAGCGCTTCCTTCGAATGCACTATTATTTGAGAATCGAATATTAGATAGAAGTAGGCCGTTAAGAGAGTTAATGGCTGATATAAAACTTACAAAGACAATTGATTCTCATAATATTACACTTGGAGCATTTCTGTCCAGATCAGAAGCAGGCGATTTTAATGTAATTACAAGATATTTAAGTGAGTTTAATAATCGTCCGCGACTAGTTAATGTGTCTAATCATACTGTTAATGGAGTTTCTAATAGAGGTCTTGGTTATCAAAACCGAAATATATCAAGTAATAAAGTTGCTGTGTTTTTAACTGATGAAATTCAGTTAGAACGTTGGAATTTTGATATTGGCGTGAGAATAGAGAGAGCTTCAGGAGATATAGAGAATGAAGGGACTTCATCTTTTTTAGTTGATAATACCAGTATTGATGGGTTAGATAATGTCATATGGGGTAATGGGAGTTTTACAAGAGGTCATGTTTCTGCGACCGATTTTGCAGTCGCGTTGGCTGGATTGTACAAGGTTAATGATGATATGAGTATATATGCTAACTTCTCAAAAGGGTATTTCTTTCCAGAATTAAGAGGAACAAGCTTTGATGGTAATGGTGATCCATCTTCATATGAAGCCGAAAGCATAATACAAGGTGAATTAGGAGTGAAATATGGGGCCAGTAAATTTTCTGGGACACTTGCAGCTTATGCAACAGGACTTAATGATAGAAGATCAATCACTTTTATAAATGCCCCTGGTGGAGGATTTACAGAGGATGTAGATGTGCAAAACACGAGAACTGTTGGCTTAGAAGGAACTTGGAATTGGAAGTTTTATGACGCTTTTAGCTTAAGTGGATCTGTTACTTATCAGGAACATGAAATTACAAAATCAGAGAATGATCCGACTTTAGAAGGTAACGAACTAAGAAGACAGCCTAATTTCTTGGCCAATATAGGTGTTCAATATGATAACGGTAAGTTTGATAGTAGTCTTAGATATAATTATACCGGTGATAAATTCTCTAATCAAACGAACACAATTGAGTTAGAAGGTTTCGGGATAGCGAATTTTGATGCTGGATATACTTTTGATCTTACTGATGATGGGGAAACATTGCGTTTAGGAACACAAGTGTTTAATCTGTTTGATGATGCAGGAATAACTGAAGGATCCCCAAGATTAGGAGATGGTCAAACAGAAGCAGAATTTTTTGTAGGAAGACCGATTCTGCCAATTCGATTATTCTTCAATGCTACATTTAGTTTTTAATATTTTCATGATACCAGTTTAATTGTTTTTTAAGAATTAAAAGCATTAGTGGTGTTTTATATAACATCAATGCTTTTTTGAATATATACTATGGATAAAAGAAATTTGATTGAAGAAGCAGAAAAAGTCTTGAATAATAACTTTCAGAAAGAAGGGTTTACAATTCCTTGTGAAGGGTTGTATCCATTCCAATGGAAATGGGATTCTGGTTTTATTGCAATTGGTTATGCTTATTTTGATGTTGCAAAATCCAAAAAAGAAATAACTACATTACTAGATGCGCAATGGGAAAATGGTTTTATTCCGCATATTGTTTTTCACACAGATAGTGACACTTATTTTCCAGGACCTGATTTTCATAAATCTGAATTACATCCACAATCTTCAAGAGAATTCCGTTCTACAGGAATGACACAACCACCGATTACCGGTTTCATTTTAGAGGAAATGCATAGAATTGTGGAAGATAAAGAAGATATGTTGTCTTTTGTTAAAAGTCATATTGATAGAGTATATAAAAATCATGAATATTTTTATGGGCAAAGAGATCCTCGTAATGAAGGACTAGTGTATATTTATCATAATTGGGAGTCTGGAACAGATAATTCACCTATGTGGGATGATATATGGAAAACTATGAATCCTCCAGAATATGAATTTGAAAGAAGAGATACTACTCATGTAGATCCATCTCAACGTCCTTCAAAAAGAGAATATGATCATTACCTACATATTATAGAAATTGCAAAGAATCATAACTATGATGATAAAGCAATAGCAGAAACTTCTCCGTTTTTGATTCAAGATCCATTGTTTAACGCAATGCTTATTAAATCAAATGAATCATTAATCAATTTATATGAAGTAATAGGAGGTCACTCTAACAAAATTGATCAGTTAAGAATATGGCAAAGAAAAAGTATAAGGAGTTTTAATGAGAAGCTTTTTAATAATGAGTTAGGAGCATATGTTCATTATGACCTTAGAAATGAAAAACAGATTTCATTTGTTTCATCATCATCTTTTGCTCCATTGTTTGCAGGGATTCCAGATATAGATAAAGCAAAAGTTCTTGTCAATACAATGTTAGAACGTTTTGGAGGTGAGGATAAGTATTTGTGCGCTTCTTTTGATCCTGCAAATGAAAGATTTAATCCAAAAAAATATTGGAGAGGTCCAGTATGGATTAATCTAAACTGGATGTTGTATTACGGATTAAAGAAATATGGATATGATGAATTAGCTAAGAGAGTTAAAAATGATTCGGTAGAACTTATTGATAAGGCTGGTTTTTATGAATATTTTGATCCAAGAAAAAATATGTATAAGAATATGGAGCATGGTGGATACGGAGGAAGAAATTTTTCTTGGAGTGCAGCATTATTGATAGACCTTTTAAAAGATTAATTTTATAGATATGCATAAGCAAAAAATAAGATTTAATTTTTCAGATACGTATATTTTGGAGGATGATGTGGTGAAATTGGTTTCGCTAGAAGTTGAACATATTAAAAGCTTATTAGAAATTTCAAATGATCCGAATATTTGGATGTATTTTTTTGAAAAAGGAAACGAAATCGAGAATTTAACCAAATATGTCAAATCTGCAATTGAAAACCGAAGACGTAAGAAAGAGTATCCATTTGTTGTGTTTGATAAAAGAAAAAATAGATATGCAGGCAGTACTCGTTTCTATGAATTTATACCAGATCTTAATACTATTAAACTGGGACATACCTGGTATGGAAAAGAATTTAGAGGTACTGGATTAAATAAGCATTGCAAATATTTATTATTTGAATTTACGTTTGAAAAATTAGGGTTGGAAAGAATAGGCTTTGGAGCTTATGTTGAGAATGAAATTAGTATTGCGGCGATGACAAGTGTAGGATGTAAAAAAGAAGGAATATTAAGAGGTTTTTTTCCATCACTTAATGGAAAAGGAAGAACCGATGCTATAGTTTTAGGTATTCTTAAAAAAGAATGGAATGAAAATGTAAAATACGAATTGAAAAATAAATTAAATAAAGTCTGATTATTAAGGAATACTTGTTTTTAGCTGTTGTTAATACATTATACAGAACCATATGAATTACTTGGATTATATCATTATCATTTTATACCTCGTAGGGTTTATTGGGATAGGATACTTCTTTAAAGAAAATAAAACATCCCAAGATTATTTTTTAGGCGGAAAAAGCATGGGGTGGTTTCCTCTAAGCTTATCTACAATGGCTACACAATTATCAGCAATAAGTTTCATCTCAGCTCCAGCTTTTGTAGGCTTGAAAGATGGAGGTGGATTGCAATGGTTGACTTATGAATTTGGAGTGCCTCTAGCGATGGCTTTTTTAATGATTGCGATAATCCCTCCATTGTATAAATCGGGAATTATCAGTGTATACGAATTTCTTGAAAGAAGATTTGATGCTTCTTCGAGATTATTGATAAGTTTTGTTTTTCAGATTAGTAGGTCAGTAGCTACAGGAGTAATGGTATATACGATGTCTCTAATTTTGCAAGCAACCATTGGAATTGATTTCTGGGTATCCATTTTAATAATAGGTGTTATTACTTTGCTATATTCATATCAGGGAGGAATGAAAGCAGTAATATGGGGAGATGTAATACAAATGATCATTCTCTTTCTGGGAATTGTTATTTGTTTGATTTATGGTATTAGCGAATTGGGTGGTTTAGATAATTTTTTAACAAACGTAGATCAAGATAGAATTACTGCAATTGATTTTTCAAAATGGGGATTTAATAATGCTGATAAACAGGATGAATTTGGTTTCTGGCCAATGGTAATAGGTGGTTTCTTCTTATATGCTTCCTATTATGGTACTGATCAGACACAGTCTCAAAGATTATTATCAGCAAGTAATATGTCTACAATTAAAAAACTATTGTTAGCAAATGGACTTTTTAGATTTCCTATAACACTTACGTATTGTATTATGGGGTTAGTATTGGGAACACTTTTAGTAATGGATGTAAATTTTGCACAAGCAATGGATTCGATATATCAAGAAAATATTACATCATTAGAAGGAAAAAAAGCTGATTTAATGGTTCCAGTATTTATAATCCATTATTTACCCAATGGTATTATAGGAATCCTAATTATAGCAATCATGTCTGCAGCAATGTCTTCGCTAAGCTCCACCGTAAATTCCTTATCCGCCGTGACAATGGAAGATTTTATTAAGAGATACAAAAAAGATATTCCTTTGGATCGATATGTAACATATTCCAGGGTGCTATCGGTATTTTGGGGAATAGTATGTTTAGGTTTTGCATTTTTTGCAGGAAATATAGAAGGGACAGTAATAGAAGTCATAAATAAAATCAGTTCCATATTTTATGGGCCTATCCTCGCAGCGTTTGTATTAGCTATCTTAACAAAAAAGACTAGTGCATTTGGAGCTAACATTGGTATTATCACTGGTGTTTTATGTAATATGTATTTATGGTTATATGTTCCCGAAATATTTTGGTTTTGGTGGAATGCTATCGGTTGTCTCGTTACAATCATTATAGGGTATTCGATAAGCTTATTGTTAAAAAACAGAAATAATAATGTATTGGAGACCGTTTTTTACAAACAAAAAAAAGAAATATTTATTCTTTTGGGATATTTTATACTAATCATTTCTATTGCATGGTTTTTACCAAAACTATTCTAAATACAATTAATACTCGAAAAGATATAAGCGAATGAAATTTGTAATTGCGCCGGATAAGTTTAAAGGATCTCTTGATGGTTTTGAGTTTTGTGATGCTGTTGAAGAAGGTTTGCGGCAAGTAATTCCAAAAGCAAAAATAATTAAGCTTCCTCTTGCAGATGGAGGAGATGGAACAATGGAAGTTATTCGATATTATCTAAAGGGCGAAAAAGTCAGTAGTACAATAAACGACCCTCTTTTTAGAAAGATAAGTGCTAACTATCTCTTTAATTCTCAAGAAAAGATAGCATATATTGAAATGGCAGAAGCTTCTGGATTAAAATTGCTAAAAGAATCAGAACAGAATTGTATGAATACTTCTTCTTACGGAACAGGAGAATTAATAGTAGATGCAATAGACAAAGGAGCAGAAAGAATTATATTAGGAATCGGAGGTAGTAGTACTAATGATTGTGGAATTGGAATGGCAGAAGCACTAGGGTATAGGTTTTTAGATTGTGCTGGCAATAAAGTGACTCCTGTCGGAAAGAATTTGTCTTCAATAACAAAAATAAATACACATCATCTTCATCCAAAATTGGCAAATGTAAAATTTGAAGTGGCGTGTGATGTGAATAATCCTCTATACGGAAAAAATGGAGCAGCAAAAATATATGCAGCACAAAAGGGGGCTTCCAAAAGTGAAATAGAATTTTTGGATCTTGGGTTGCGACATTTTTCTAACCTATTAAAAGTAGAGTTTTCTAAAGATGTGCAAAAAGAAAAAGGATCTGGAGCGGCAGGGGGAATGGGAGCGGCAGCAATTACATTTTTAAATGCAAACTTAATATCTGGAATTGAGTTAGTTAAAAGAATGGCAGATATTGATATACATATTAAAGATGCTGATTGGGTGATTACTGGTGAAGGCAGATTAGATAGGCAAACATTAGCAGGTAAAACAATGAAAGGAGTTGTTGATAGTGCTAAAAAAATGAATATTCCGGTAGCTGCTTTTTGTGGAATTGTGGATATCCCAGATAAAGATTACCATCAATTAGGACTAAGATTCTCGACCTCAATTCTTTTGGATATTGTTCCCTTAGAAGAAGCGATTAAGAATAGTTATCAAAACCTAAGATTTTCGGTTATGAATTTTGCAAATGCGATATACCAAAATGAGGATAAAAAACTTGAAGGTTAATGAGCATGTAAGCTAAATTCTGTCTGTACTAAATTTTAATTATTGATTTTACTATGTGGTATTATGACAAACGATGAACAAAAAGGATTTTAGAAAAAAGACTTGACCAGTCTATATGAGCATTCGGTTAGAACTTTTTTGAGAAAGACAGTCATATTTACTTCTATATCGAAAAGAAATGAAAGAGTCTTTTGTATAATTGAAGCCTTATAGTCCAATAATTTTATATTTAATTTAAGGAGAGGAATTGAAACAATGGATAAGATTTATTTATATACCCATCTTTAGCTTTCTAATTAAAGTACTAGTTCGGTATCGAACCCTGTACCTACAGGCTCTATACGTCGTTCAAGACCTGATGTGTCAATAGCAGTTCTCCTCCATAAACTTTTTTTAGTTGTTTTGCGTTTATTTTAAATTGCTTTAAATTTTTCATAATTAATTTTTAAGAATTATACCTACTCTATTTTTATTAAGCTTTTCGGTTTTCGCAAACTTTAATACAAAAGGAAACATTACTTTATTGGTATGTATGGAACATGCTAGAAGGGATTTTGAAAAAACTCTGAATAGGGATGTATTCTGAGCCAGATATGTATTGGGGCAAAATCAAAAGCTATACGCTATAGAGTGAAAAGCAAGGAAACTTGAAAGTTCAGCTGAACAGAGAAACCGTTACCGCAAATTATATGCTGCTTCAATTTTAAATAGTTTTGAAAGTTAGTCTAAGGCACAGGTTCTTGAGGTTCTGCCTAAAAGTGCTAAGGGAAAAGCAATTGGATGTGCATTAAAATTATGGAACAAACTGAAAAGATATATCACTGATGTCGTTTTGAGATTTACAACAATTAGGAGGAGAACATCATCAAACTATGGGCTCTAGGCAGAAAGAATTATCTGTTTTCGGGTTTTCATAGAGCTGCTCAAAAAACTGTAATGTTATATTCTTTATTTACCAGTTGTAAAATTAATATTATAGACCCCATAGTATATGAAATTATGGAGGATAGTGAGGTGTTCTATCTCTTTGCTATTTGTGGGGTTAGCCAATTCTGTAGATTTGCTATTAGTAAATTGAATGTATATTGGTTGCTAAACGCTACAATAAGAAAGAAGGATGTTTGGAAACACGATTTATTAGAAGCTTATAATTAATACCAAGCCCTATTTTATCTTTTCGTAGCGTTTAGCAAAAGTTTATTTTATTCAAGATATACAGTAGCAGATACACCACCTCTATCTCGGCACCAGCGGCTACCGCCTCGTTCTACTGAGCTTTCTGATTCTGCAGATGCGCTAAATGATTCTCCATTACCACAAATTACTAAACCATGCCCACCTGCATTGATTTTTGATAATAATTTCTTGTCAATTCTATACTTAGAAAAATTTTTTAAATACATAAAATGTAATTTTAAAGTGTTATTGAATAATTATCTAATCATAAGTAGTTAACATAGAACTTTTTTCGCAATAATTTATATTAACCGTTTGTTTCCGGAATTTATAAGTTAATATAATTACTTTGCTTATTTAAAGTTAAATAATGCTAACTTAATGTTTAGAATATATGATATACCCCTTCTGAATCAAGATATACCAATCTGTTAAGATCATTAGTAGGTGCGGATCCTTCATAACACCTTCCTATACTATGATCACATATACGTGCCCCGCCGACTATTTTTTGTTGTTGACTTTTGCTTAATGTTTTTCCGAAATCTAAAATCGATTTTTTCATAATATATATTTTAATTATTTGATACCACAATATGTTTAGTGTCGTTTGTGATTCTACGACTAAAATTTTTATACATTCATTTTATAGAAAATGATATGAATATACAGGTTGGCTGCATAGTTTTGAGATACTAAAGTATGTGTAAAAGGAAATTTTTTCAAGAGGATCTGGTCAGCATTTATAAATTTTACCTTATCGATTTATAAATTTTACCTTACCATTTTGTAACTTCTAATCCTTTTTAGAATTGTCATGATAACCTTGTTTTTTTTGCATTTCCTTTAATATTCTTTGTATGTTTACCCAAAATTTTGTTAAAAACTAATCCTTGCCCTTGGTTAGAGTACATATGAGAGTTATTAGTTTATTTGTAATAATAGGATGCTTTATATCTACATTGTATTCTATGCAAGAACAGAAAGAAATCTATAATAGTTCTTCTGATTCACTAAAAGAGAAGACACTTCAAGAACTCAATACTCTTTTTTGGAATAGTAAAAATCAGGATTCAATAATCAAGCATGAGTTAGCGAATTTTTACATAGTAAAGGCTAAAAAGAATAAGGATAGAGAAAAGATTGCTGATGGATATCAAATGTTTCTTTCTATTTATGAAAAACAACCAGAGATATCATTACGGTATATAGATTCTATTATAAATGTAACAAAAGACTTAGAAAATAATCATTACCCATCCACGGGGTATATGATGAAAGGAAATTTATTAAGTGGAGTTGAAAGATATGATGAATCTTTAGAGGCATATTTAATAGCTAAAAAGTATGCGGAAATTAATGATAACAGTTGGCAATTGATGGGGTTGAAACATAACATTGCCTTATTAAAGACTATTCTGGGGAAAGAGGAGGAAGCATTATTAGTGTTTAAGGAGAATTATAATCATTTCAAAAAACAAGATGAAGTAGAAAAGCCTAGTCAGATCTATATTGCTACATTGTATGGGTTGTCAAAAAGTTACAATCGTCTTAAAAAATATGATTCGGCATATTTTTATTTGCAAAAAGGTATAAAATCTAGTTTATCTAGCAATCGTAAGTTCTATTATTCAGATTTGTTGTTTGCATTTGGGATAAATAGTTACTACAGGAATGAATACAACCCCGCGATTGATAGTTTACAAAAAGCGCTAAATTTATTTGAAGACGATATTAATAAATCACAGGTAAGAATTAGTTATTTATATTTAGGAAAGATCTATTTAAAGATAAAAGAAGAGCCCCGGGCACTAAGTTATTTACAAAAAGTTGATGCTGTAACCAATGATTCGAATTATAGATTAGAGATAAGAGACGCTTTTACTTTATTAATTGATCATTATAAAAAAAGTAATGATCAAAACAACCAATTAAAAGTAATGGAAAAATTGGTACGATATGATAGTATTTCTGCTATAAAACAGAGTCGTTTAAATAACTCAATTGTTAAAAAATATGATACTCCACAATTGATAAAGGATAAAGATCAATTGATAAGAGAAATTGTTAATAATAATAAGCGTTCAACTTATAGGTTGATAGTCTTAAGTGCTTTTGTAATGGTTGGGATAAGTTTTTTATTCAGATATTTTTATAAGAAAAGGAAAAGTGCTTACAAAACTTTGTTGAACAAGGAATTGAAAAGAGTTGAAGTTTTAGAGAAAAAGAATTCCAAATCTGTAAAGACAAGTTTAGACCTTTCTGTAGAGTTAAAACAAGAGATACTTAAGAAGTTAAGTGATTTTGAAAGTGATCTTGGGTATTTGAAAAATGATCTTACTCTAGCTAAGGTTTCAAAAAGTTTAAAAACGAATTCTACTTATTTGTCTAATGTTATTAATATGGAAAAACAAAAGAATTTTGCAACTTACATTAATGATTTGCGAATTGCATATTGTATTTTAAAGATAGAAGAGAATAAAATGTTTAGACAATATTCAATTAAGTCAATGGCAAAAGAAGTAGGGTTTAATAACATTCAATCATTTGCAAAGGCCTTTTCTAAAAATAAAGGGTGTAACCCTGCAGAATATGTTAAAAGGTATAGGGATTAGTTTGCTGTATATAGTTTTATATAAAAAAAACAGGTTAAAATTTATAAATTTTAACCGCTAAATAATTTTGAATCTATGTTGATCAATATTTCTTTTTTATTTTTAACTACTAATTAAAAGATGTTATGGAAAAAAGAAAAATCGGATTAAAAAAAATTAACATTACAAAATTGGGTATCTCAATGCAATATGTAAATGGGGGTAATGATTTAGAAAGAGCTTCAAGACTTGGTAATGATTGTAGTGGAGGAGGTTGTGTTTCTGATATTAAGCCTTGTGTTGGGACTGCTTTTAAAAGAATTGATGATTATTAATATTACATGATTTAGACTACCTAGAATGAACAACAAAAAGCCCAAATCAAGATTAGTGATTTGGGCTTTTAGATTAGAGAATTTTAACTAATTAATCTCTAAGAATGCTTCGTGATATTACGATCTTTTGGATTTCGCTGGTTCCTTCATAGATCTGAGTGATTTTAGCATCTCTCATTAATCGCTCTACATGATACTCTTTAACAAAACCATTACCTCCATGTACTTGTACTGCTTCTATACTAACATCCATTGCAGCTTGAGATGCAACAAGTTTTGCCATAGCTCCTGATAAGTCATAATTTTCGTGATTATCTTTGTCCATAGCTGCTTTATATACTAGCATACGAGCTGCTTCAATCTGTACATGCATGTCTGCAAGTTTGAAAGCGATTGCTTGATGATTCATAATTTCAGTACCAAAAGCTTTACGAACCTTAGCATATTCTTTTGCTAATTCATACGCTCCTGCTGCAATTCCTAGTGCTTGAGCTGCAATTCCTATACGCCCTCCAGCTAAAGTCTTCATTGCAAATTTAAACCCAAAACCATCTTCTCCAATACGATTTTCTTTAGGAACTTTTACATCATTAAAAATTAGAGAGTGAGTGTCACTACCACGTATCCCTAACTTATCTTCTTTGGGGCCAATTTCAAATCCTTCCCATCCTTTTTCAACGATAAATGCATTAATACCTTTATGTTTTTTTTCTTTATCCGTTTGCGCAATGACCAAATAGTAATCTGCAGATCCTCCATTAGTGATCCAGTTCTTGGTTCCGTTAAGAATATAATGATCTCCTTTGTCTACAGCTGTTGTTTTTTGAGATGTTGCATCACTACCAGCTTCGGGTTCAGATAAACAGAAAGCTCCAATAGATTCTCCTGTGGTAAGTTTTGTTAGATATTTTTCTTTTTGTTCTGGAGTGCCATAGGTGTCAAGTCCCCAGCATACTAAAGAATTATTTACAGATACAATAACAGAACAAGATGCATCTATCTTGGATAACTCTTCCATAACCAAAACATAAGAGATGGTATCCATTCCTCCTCCTCCATATTCTGGAGAAGCCATCATGCCTAAAAACCCAAGTTCCCCCATTCTTTTTACTTGTTGAGTAGGAAATTCTTGCTTGTTATCACGCTCAATTACTCCTGGTAATAATTCAGTTTTGGCAAAATCACGAGCTGCATCTCGTATCATTAACTGTTCTTCGGATAATTTAAAGTCCATATTTCTGTATAATTTACTGTGCGCGCATAACACGCAATTCTTACTTTTCGATGAAAATAAATCGAGATAACCTCGTAAATTTTATTAATCCCACAAATATAAGTGATAATATGATAGTTTTGCTGTTTTTTTCGTTTTTTGATATAATGATTTTTATTAGTGTTGTTTAAGAAATTTTTTGAATATGCTTTACTAAATTCTATGATAATATCTCAAGCGAAACATTCTGTTGTTTATTAGCATAATTTTATTTTTATTTATCCTTTTGACGTATTTAGTTTTTTATATTTGTGAAGTCTCATTTTGACTGTAATTTCAATGTATTGTAATACCTTATAATATGACTCAACTCTAACCTCTGTAATGGAGGGATTATTTTATTAAAAAAAAGACAATTATAAAGGATGTTGCTGCAAAAGCATACAGTTATGTATTCAATGGATTGAAATTTAAAAGAATGAAAGAGTTATTAAAAATATACGAAAATAAAGAGCCTGAAATAATTTTTAATTGGAAAGATGCAGAAACCGAAGCAGAAGGTTGGACGGTTATAAATTCTTTACGAGGAGGAGCAGCTGGAGGAGGAACAAGAATGAGAAAGGGTTTAGATATGAATGAAGTACTTTCTTTGGCAAAAACAATGGAAGTTAAGTTTACAGTATCTGGACCTGCAATAGGTGGAGCCAAATCTGGTATTAATTTTGACCCAGAAGATCCGCGTAAAAAAGGAGTGCTTAAACGATGGTACAAAGCAGTGTCCCCATTATTAAAAAGCTATTATGGAACTGGAGGAGATCTTAATGTTGATGAGATTCATGAAGTGATACCTATTACAGAAGAATGTGGAGTTTGGCATCCTCAGGAAGGAGTTTTTAATGGTCATTTTCAACCCACTGAGGCTGACAAAATAAATAGAATTGGACAGCTACGACAAGGAGTGATTAAGGTATTAGAAAATACTATGTTTTCTCCTAATGTTTCCAGAAAATATACTGTTGCAGATATGATTACTGGATATGGAGTTGCTGAAGCTGTTCGACACTATTACGATATTTATGGTGGAGAAGTAAAAGGGAAAAGAGCTGTAGTACAGGGATTTGGAAATGTAGGATCGGCAGCTGCTTATTATCTTTCAGAAATGGGAGCAAAGATTGTGGGAATAATCGATCATGCCGGAGGGTTAATAAATGAAAACGGTTTTTCTTTTGAAGAAATTAAACAACTGTATTTAAATAAAAAAGGAAATAAACTGTATAGCGAAAACCTTATTCCTTTTGAAGAATTAAATAAAAAAATATGGTCGCTCAAAACAGAAATTTTTACTCCATGTGCTGCGTCAAGGTTAATAACAGAAGATCAAATAAGTCAAATGATTAATTCGGGTCTTGAGGTGATTTCTTGTGGTGCCAATGTTCCTTTTGCTGATAAAGAAATATTTTTTGGACCAATCATGGAATATACGGATGAGAGAGTAAGTTTGATACCTGATTTTATCTCTAATTGTGGAATGGCAAGAGTTTTTGCATATTTTATGGAGCGCAAAGTACAAATGACAGATGAAGCTATTTTCATGGATACATCAGAAACCATAAAAAGGGCTATTCAAAGCACTTACAATAATAAACAAACACAAACTAATATAAGTAAAACAGCATTTGAGATTGCTCTCAAACAGCTGATATAGTATTAATCGCATTAATCAAGTACAACTATGTTTAAGTATTTTTTAGGTAATAGTCCGAAATGGTATAAAACTCTAATGATCGGATTTTTAATTTTTAATGTATTTTCTTATTTCATTTTGGGGCCAACCGTGACAGCTTGGCTATTTATTGGAGAATTTATTTTTACTCTAGCGATGGCACTTAAATGTTATCCATTGCAATCAGGAGGGTTACTGGCTATAGAAATTCTAGCATTAAATCTAACAACACCAAAAAATGCTTATCATGAGGTAGATCAAAATCTAGAAGTTGTGTTACTGTTGGTGTTTATGGTAGCGGGAATCTATTTTATGAAACCCTTGTTAATGTATATTTTTAGTAAAGTATTTACTAAAATAAAATCTAAAATGATACTTTCTTTACTGTTTGTATTTTTAGCAGCAGTACTTTCTGCATTTTTGGATGCTCTAACGGTTACTGCTGTTTTGATAAGTGTAGCAGTAGGATTTTATGGAGTATATCATAAGATTCATTCTGGGTCTGGAGACTATGATGAGAGTGGAGTTTTAGATAAAAAAGAATTAAGTGGTGAAACTCTTGAGCAATTTAGAAGTTTTCTAAGAAGTTTGGTAATGCATGGTGTTGTAGGTACTGCGCTAGGAGGAGTATGTACATTGGTTGGTGAGCCTCAAAATTTATTAATTGGAGAGCGAATGGGATGGGATTTTATAGAATTTTTCCTTAAAATGGCACCAATTTCATTACCTGTTTTAGGAGCAGGGCTTATTACAACGGTTATTCTGGAGACTACAGGATCCTTTGGTTTTGGTGCAAAATTACCAGAGGTTGCTAGAAATATTATTGAGAATTATACAGAAAAGGAAGATGCTAACAGATCTGATAAATCCAAATACGGACTAATAGTACAGGCTGTATCAGCTCTGCTTTTGATTGTTGGCTTGGCATTACATTTGGCTCCGGTAGGGTTTATTGGATTAGCATTAATTATTGTACAGACGGCATTTATGGGGATTACAGAAGAGCACCATTTAGGAAAAGCATTCGAAGAAGCACTTCCATTTACAGGTTTGATTGTAGTTTTCTTTGTCATTGTTGCAATGATTCATGATCAGCATCTCTTTAAACCGATTATTGATTGGGCATTATCTCTAGATCCAGGACAGCAGCCTTCCATGTTTTATGTGGCTAATGGAGTATTATCTATGATAAGTGATAATGTTTTTGTGGCTACAGTATATATAGGAGAAGTTAAGCAGGCTTTTGATAACGGAGCAATATCTAGGGAGCAGTTTGAAAAATTAGCAATTGCAATAAATACAGGAACAAATTTACCAAGTGTTGCAACACCTAATGGGCAAGCGGCGTTCTTATTTTTACTAACTTCCTCTTTAGCTCCATTGATTGGATTGTCCTATATGAAAATGGTAAAAATGGCCTTTCCATATACAATAGTACTAGGAGGTATTGGTTTATTGGGAATAATATATATATTGTAAAGAGAAAAAACATACTTAACCTACAGAAATAACGTTAGTATACTAACACTAAATTAACAAAATCAAAATGACGTATTTATCTATGCTTGGTGTTTTAGCCCAAAACACCCCAGAAAATAACCCAGAATTAGAAGAAACTTCATTATCTATTATGGACCTTTTGTTTAGCGGAGGTACCGGTGCTGTAGTTATCATCTCTATTCTTTTTGTATTGCTCTTTGTAGCTGTATATATCTATTTTGAAAGACTCTTTGCAATTAAAGCAGCTTCAAAATATGACGAAGGTTTTATGAGTAAAATTAGAGATAGTGTAGTTAGTGGTAAAATTGAAGCAGCAAAAATTTTATGTGCTCAAACCAATAATCCCGTAGCAAGATTAACCGAAAAAGGAATTTCTAGAATAGGTCACTCTTTAGAGGATATAAATAAAGCTATTGAAAATGCAGGTAGACTAGAGGTATATAAACTGGAAAAAAATGTAAGTATTTTAGCAACGGTTGCAGGAGCAGCTCCCATGATTGGATTTTTAGGAACAGTAATTGGTATGATTTTGGCATTCCATAATTTGGCTTCTAGTTCAGGAACTGCCGATATGGGGGTTCTGGCTGAAGGTATTTATACTGCGATGACAACCACTGTAGGTGGATTAGTAGTAGGAATTGTAGCATATATTGGATACAATCATCTGGTAGTACGTACGGATAAAGTGATTCATAGTATGGAAGCTAACGCTGTAGATTTCTTGGACTTGTTAAACGAACCTGCATAGTATGAATTTAAGAGGAAGAAATAAGGTTAGTCCAGAATTTAGCATGTCTTCAATGACAGATATTGTATTTCTGTTATTGGTATTCTTTTTATTGACATCACCTGCAATTACTCCAGAGGCTTTGGATTTAATATTACCGAAGGCAAAAGGAAAAAGTTCTAATGCGCAGAACATATCGGTTAGTATTACAAATAAACTACAATACTATATTGATGAAGAACGTATAAGTCAAAGTAGGTTAGAATCTGAATTATTATCTAGATTACAAGGAAACAATGAGCCTACCATTATTTTAAGAGCCGAGGAAGGAGTTCCGATAGAGAAGGCGGTTGGTGTAATGGATATTGCGAATAGAAATAAATATAAAGTAATACTTGCGGTAAGACCTGAATAATAATATGATAAAGCTTGATACAAAACATAAAAGAAAATCCTTTATACTGACTATAATAGTTCACATTGGGATTATATTTTTATTGTTTTATCTAAGTTTAAGTTATATAAATCCTGAGGAGGAAAGTGGTATTGCGGTGAATTTTGGAACTACAGAGACGGGATCAGGTAATATTCAGCCTAATAAACCGATCAAATCTACGCCAAAACAAACCACACCAGAAACAACCTCATCTACTCCAGAACCACAAGAAGAAACACCCCAAATCGAAGATAAGGTGGTTACTCAAAATCTGGATGATGCTCCGGTAATTGAAAAAAAACCAAAAAAGAAGCCTAAAAAAAAGGTGGATGAACCTAAGAAAAAACCTAAGCCTTCTGATCAGAAACCTTCAAAGAATCAGACAGAAGAAAAACCTGTTAAGAAGGTAGAGGAAAAGAAACCAGATCCAAAACCAGATAAATCTACTCTGGATATATTGAATAGTTTTTCTAATGGCCCCAAAAGTGATGGTAAAGCCAAAGGAGGGGAAGGTGATGATAGATCACCTGGAGATAAAGGTCGTCCAGATGGAGATCCTAATGCTAAGTCATACTATGGCACAGGTAAAGGACTGGATGGCGATGGGAATTATCGATTAGGAGGAAGGAAAGCACTTAACAAAGAAAAATTTGTTCAGGATTGTAATGAATCTGGTATTGTTGTAGTGAAAATAGAAGTTAATCAAAGTGGTAAGGTAATACGAGCTACTCCTGGGATGAAAGGAACAACGAATAGTGCTTCATGCTTAATGGAGCCGGCAAAGAGAGCTGCTTTGGCTACACGATTTAATAATGATTCTAAAGCTCCCGCAAAACAAGTAGGAACTATTATCTATCAGTTTAAACTTTCCGAATAATATAGCATATGAATTATAGGGAAACTCTCGATTGGATGTTTGCCCAATTGCCAATGTACCAGCGTGATGGCGCTAGTGCATATAAAGTTGATCTTCATAATACCATTAAATTAGCTGCATACTTAGGAAACCCGGAAACCAAGTTTAAGAGTATTCATGTTGCAGGAACCAACGGAAAAGGATCCTCAAGTCATATGTTGGCATCGGTTTTACAAGAAGCAGGATATAAAGTAGGGTTATATACATCTCCGCACCTTAAGGATTTTAGAGAACGTATTCGTATTAATGGTAATGAGATCCCAGAACAGTATGTTGTTGATTTTGTTTCTACATATAAATCCTATTTTGAGGTAAATCAATTATCCTTTTTTGAAATGACAGTTGGGATGGCATTTCTTTATTTTGCAACATCAGAGGTTGATATTGCAATAATTGAAGTAGGGCTTGGAGGGAGATTAGATTCTACTAATATTATTATTCCAGAAGTTTCTGTCATTACTAATATAGGAATGGATCATGTTAAATTTTTAGGAAATACGCTAACAAAGATCGCAGGAGAGAAAGCTGGAATTATTAAAAAAAATGTACCTGTAGTAATTGGGAGAACTACACCTGAAACAAAAAAAGTTTTTACAGAAAAGGCTAAAAAATGTAATAGTGATTTACATTTTGCAATAGAATATGATGGTCAGATGTATTCTTCAGATTTACTTGGGGTTTATCAGAAAGAGAATATTAGAACCGTACTGCAAACAATTTTGATCTTACAAAGACAAGGGTGGAAAATTAATGAACCTGCTATTTCAAGAGGTCTTACTAAGGTTGTAGTCAATACAGGATTGTTAGGAAGATGGCAAATCATACATAAAGAGCCTAAGGTTATATGTGATACTGCTCATAATAAAGATGGGTTAACCAAAGTTTTGGAGCAATTATTAGAAGAAAAATACGATTGCCTTCATATCGTTTTGGGAATGGTTAATGATAAAGATTTAGATAGTGTTATGTCTTTATTTCCAAAAGAAGCTCAATATTATTTTTCTAAACCTGATATTCCAAGAGGGTTGGATGCAAAAAAATTAAAGAAAAAGGCTTTAGAGTATAATTTGTTTGGCGAAGAGTATGGTACGGTAAAAGAGGCGTATGAAGCTGCATTACAGGTGGCTACAAAACGTGATGTTGTATATGTAGGAGGAAGCACATTTGTTGTTGCAGAAATAATTTAAATTTTCTTTAAAATTCTTTTGGTAGACTGTAAAACTGTCTTATATTTGCATCCGCAATCGCAAGATAGCGGGCGCTTAGCTCAGTTGGTTCAGAGCACTTGGTTTACACCCAAGGGGTCAGGGGTTCGAATCCCTTAGCGCCCACTTTAAATTAAAAACCTATACAATTTGTGTAGGTTTTTTTCATTTCCAGAAGAAACTCCAAATCAAAAATAAGAGTCTGATACTACCTTTTGAAAGTATAGATAATTTTTCGGGCTATAAATAGGTGATATAAATCAGAATTCTATGAAAGAGGTGTGCACTTGTGTTAGGATCGAATTATGAAGCTTAAAAAAGCTTAAAGAAAGGTGATTTATATATTTACTAACAATTAAAAGTGTAATCTATCTCTTTAAATTGTATAGATTTGTATAGTATTGTTTATTTGATGTGATAATTGTGTTGTGGGGCAAATTGATTTGAATAAGGATATATGGAAAACACACATCATTTCTATTAGGTAAATTAAAGTATATTAGATATCTGCATGGTAAATTCATTATTGTTTATCCCTGGTATTTTGGGTATTTATATATTTTGTTCAGAGAGTATGTAGTCAACATTTGTTTTTTGAATTAGAAAATTTTTAATCTGAAGTGTTTTTTATTGTTAAAATCTTACCATTATATTGAGTTTTTTAATCAAATAGAAAGGATGCTCAAATGATTTTAAATAAAACTACCCTTTTAGTTAAGTTTATTTTATTTATGTTAGTGTACATTTGAATTAAAATGAAATATGGAAAGTCAATATGCTCGAAATAGGATATATATTAGCGAAGAAGAACAGAAAATAATCAAAGACTTCCCTATTTTACTTGCAGGTAGTGGTATTGGGAGTGTAATAGCAGAATGTGCTTTACGTTTTGGTTTTGAAAATATTACTATTATTGATGGAGACCAAGTTGAAAGGTCTAATTTAAATCGTCAAAATTATACTGAGGATGATATTAATACAAATAAAGTTGATGCATTGGCTAAACGTTTATTATCTATTAATAAAGAAGCAAAAATTAGGTGTCTAGATTTTTTTTTAACTATTGAAAATATTGACGAATATATTAGTGGTCATAAAGTAGCAATAAACGCTTTAGATTTTTCTTCGCCTGTACCATTAATATTTGATACAGCCTGTCAAAAGTTAAATATCCCTATTCTGCATCCATACAATATTGGCTGGGGTAGTCTTGTTACAATAATTGATAAGGATGGATTTTCATTGGATACAATATCAAAACCTAATGAAGATTTTAATGAGATAACTTTAGTGAAATATGCATCAAGTTATTTAAGATTTTGGGGGAATCCACAGAAATGGATAGATGAAATAATTAAAAAATATTTGGAAGAAGAAGAAAACCTACCACCACCTCAATTGGCTATTGCCTCTTGGTCTGTAGCAGCAATGTGTACTCACTTACTTTTTAATATAGCTACAGGGAAAAATTTTAAAAAATTCCCAGAATTTTATTTATCAAAAATAATTGATGATAATCTATAGTCATTAAACTAATATATTATTGTTTGTAGCATATGCTATTGCCTCAGAAATATTTGTTACACCAAGTTTTGCGAATAATTTTCTTCTATGAAATTTAACAGTATCTGGAGATACAAAAATGGTCTCTGCAATTTCACCAATGGTGTACCCCCTTATAGAAAACTGAAGAATTTCCTTCTCGCGATCGGTCAAAGTTATTCTGTCCATAATTTTCCAAAAGTTACCTTCTAAGTCATATCGGAACACTTTATTATCTCCTTTTTTATAAATTTTAACATTACCCGAATTCTTTTCTGTAGAAAGTGAAATTATACAAATCGCCTTCCAAATTTTTCCAGTTTGAGTTAAATATACAGGAGTTAATTTTTGATTAATAAGAATTTTCTTTCCATCTAAATTTTTTAGATAAAAATCATAACTAATTGTATGATATATTCTTTGCTCAATAGGAATTTTCTCATAAAAGTCAAATCCAATTGTATTTATTTTTAAAAGTAAATCAAGATCATCCGGAATAACATATTTGAAATAAAAAGCATACCCTAATTTCTTAACCTCTTCTGCGGTATGTCCGCATAAAAACAGCGGGTTTTCAGAAACGTATTCAAATCCTTTTTTCTCATAATCGATTACATAAATACTCTTATATGTAGTTCTAGCGAAAGCTTTAATTGCTTCCAAATAGTACATAGATTGAATTTTCTCATTTTCAGAGATATTGTTAACGGTGTTACGTGAAGAGAAAAAGTCACTTTCACTTACCATAAATAAGTTGGTTTTTTTATTGAATATTAAAAGTAGTATTTTTTTTTAAATATTAAGAGATAACACGAACTTCTCCTTCAAAACAACCGCCTTTTTTGTAAGTTTTAACAGTATTATGTTTTATTGGATTAACCCAATATAAGTATAAGGATGTTTTCGAATAGAATCATTAACCTTAACCTAGCAATTTATTAAATTTTGAGATTATAATTTTACTCTAACTAAACATTGGATTAGATTGATCTTTTATAATTCATTTAACAAACTACACTTTAAGGTAGTTTTAGTGTAAAGGTATAGTAACTAGTATTTTGTGTAGCGTATCTCTGTCTGTTGTGTGATAGTTTTAAGTAAAACAAAAGACATGATATTCACACAAAATTATCCAGTTAGAATTACACAAAATGAACTCTTTAATATGTCAAAATTTGTAGTTACCGAGAATTTTAAGCATCATACAGATGAAAAATTTCCAAATGACTATAAAAATGATATAACCTCTATTTATAAGGAGGAAATGAATTACCTAGAGAATTCACAAGTTTTTGCTATAAAAAATGAAAATAACGAGATAATCGGTACAATTAGGGCTTTAAAATGGAATTACATTAGCCTATTACCAATTCAAAAGATATTTGGAATAAACCCGTTAGTATGTATTAATGATAATTCTATAAATGAAATATGGCATATAGGAAGGTTTGCTATTAAAAAAGGGGCACGTGATATAAATTTATTAAAAAAATTGATGGTATGCGCCATTAGACCAATCTGTAAGCATAAAGATAATATTGCTTTTGCCGAATGCGATGCAAAACTACTTCGTATTATAACTCTTATGGGAATCAAAACTAAAATTGTAGGAGAATCCATTGATTATTTAGGATCAGAAACAATTCCTGTAAGTATGTCTTATTATGGATTAATTGATTTCTATAATAAAAACAAACACTTAATTGAATAAGAGATTCTTATTAAGATTTTAAAGGCTTGCTACACAATAGTGTAGTATTCAGTTACCTAGAGTGTTACTACCCTAAGGTGTAGCAAAATGCCAATCATTGTGACTTAAATTTGATTAAGTTACAATAGAAAAAAATAGAGTTCATTGATTTTATTAGTCCAAGTTAGATTAATAGAAAATTATACAAAAACTACGTGCACTTAGTGTATGAGATGTTTTGTCTATTTGACAAGAATAGTAGTAGATCTGAATTTTATAAAAACCATTGTATAGATAGTTATTTAGAACTAGATTACTATTATCTGACTATTCACCTGTAAGGGTAATAGATAGAATTACTTTTATTTACCTCCCAATTTTGAATAATTACCCATGTGACTGGGAGAGGCGAAGCCCTGTTTAATAATTAAAATCTAATAAAAATATGGGAATCAGTAATAGTTGGTATGTACTTTATGTACGATCTAAACAAGAAAATAAGGTTTATCAGTCATTAAAAGAAAAAGGATTAGATGTTTTTCTGCCTATGACAACTGTTATTCGTGAATGGAGTGATAGAAAGAAGAAATTAAAAGTTCCATTATTTAGTTCGTATGTTTTTGTAAACATAAATTCAAAGATGGACTTCTATATGGCTACAAGTGCAGATGGAGCATGTACCTTTATAAAATTTGGAAAAGAATATGCAGTTGTAAAAAAATCTGAAATAGAAAATATACGTCGATTGGTAAGTATGGATGGTATAAAAGACTTACAAAGTAATTATAGTTTGCCACATTTGGGAGAGACGATGAAAATATCTTATGGACCTCTAGAAGGTTTAAAGTGCAAAGTTGAAAGAGTTGATGATAATTTTAAAATTCAGGTTTCGATAAATTCACTTAGACAGAGTATATATGCAACTATTCCTTTATCATTTCTCACTCCTTATAGTTCCTGTCTAATAAAATAATTTTATTTCATAAGATATTTCAATTAAAATTGTTGGGTTTGTATAAACCACTCAGCAATAATAGATGTTTCTTCTAATGTTAATATACACCTTAGTATACAATTTTTAAAATCCTATTATGAATGATATTGCCAGAAAAAAGAAGAGTAAATTTTGGTTAAATAAGGTCAAGCATTTATCTATTGTACAAAGAGGTAATAAAGAAAACCAAGTACACGAAAAGAATGTTTTGATTGTTAGTGATTTACTGTATTTTAATAGATTAACGCAAGAGAATACAGTTGTGGAGTATACAGTATTACTTACTCTTTTTAATATTTTGATGCATAGGTTTTTTGAAGGTAAAAGAGATGTTATTTCTAAATCTTCCTGTTTTAAAAGTAAGCCATTGTTTTTTTCTTTTATAGATGTTAAGGATAAAACAATAAGAGAGGTTTTAGAAGAAGTAAAAGAAGAAGTTCAAGAAGCGTATAAAAATTTAGATTATGAAGAAACTATAGTACACGAGGACTTATTTAATCAATATACAGATTTTAATATTAATTATGGATTAACTAATACTTCAAAACCTGTAGTAGGTTTTCAGTTGGACGTCAAAAAAAATCCGAAATCCGAATTAGAATTTTCTCTTATTTATGATTCTTTATCTTATCCCAAATTTTTGATAGATCAGTTTTTGAAAACATTTAAAAATTGGTTAATTAATATAGAAAAGAATTTAGATATTAATGTGCTTAAAATTCCTTTATTGAATATTGAAAGTCAAAAAAGAATACTTGCTTTTTCAAAAAGTATTAATAATATAAAGATACAGGATAACCAGACTATTCATGGCTTATTCGAAGCAAAAGCGTTAGAATGCCCTACCGCTATAGCTATTGAGTATTTTGACAAACAGGTTACATATCAAGAATTGAATGAGAGAGCTAATAGATTTGCAAATTACTTAGAAACAGTTTGTCAAATACAATTAGGAGATTTGGTTGGAGTAAAAGTTGAAAGAAATGAACTTTTACCAATAATTTTAATTGGGATTCTTAAATGTGGAGCAGCATATGTTCCTATTGATATTAATTATCCGAGTGCCAGAGTTGCTTATATAGAAAAAGATAGTAATTCAAAATTGATTGTAGATAAACATTGTTGGAACGATTTTATTGATGTTGAATTGAATTTTTCATCTAAAAATTCTTTGGTTGTAGTCCCATCTTTCGAATTAGGTTATATTATTTATACTTCGGGAACTACGGGAAAACCGAAAGGGGTAATGATAACTCATTCAAATGCAATTTCTTTAATCTATTGGGCACAACAAGAGTTCGATACTTCAATGTTTGATATAGTATATGCGGTAACATCTCATTGTTTTGATCTCTCTGTGTTTGAAATATTCTACACATTATCTATAGGGAAACCTATGAGAATTTTAAATAATGGATTGGAGATTCCTCTATATTTAGATCTTGATAAAGATATTTTATTAAATACTGTGCCTTCTACAATAAGAAAGGTCTTAGAAGAAGGTCATAGTTTACAGAATGTGTCAATTTTAAATTTAGCAGGCGAGCCTTTTCCGGTAGATATTGCCAATAGACTAGTAGGAGAGAATATTGAAATTAGAAACCTATATGGCCCTTCCGAAGATACAACATATAGCACGTGTTATAAGTTAACTAAAAATTCATATAGAACAATACCTATAGGAAAACCTATTTCTAATACACAAGCGTATGTATTAGATGATTATTTAGAATTACTTCCTTCTGGAGTAACAGGTAGACTTTATCTATCAGGAAATGGGATAGCAAAAGGATATCTAAATCGTTTTAATTTAACCTCAGAGAAGTTTATAGAGAACCCTTTTTTAAAAGGAACTAAGATGTATGACACTGGTGATTTAGCAAGATGGGGTGCCAATGATAATATAGAGTATCTAGGTAGAAGAGATGACCAGATTAAGTTGCGAGGATATCGTATTGAATTAGGAGAGATAGAGAATGCAATATTACAGTTTTCTAAAGATATTCAACAAGTAGTAGTTGTTGTAAAAAAGGTTCAAAAAGAAGAAGCTTTAGTAGCATATTATATAGAAAGTAGTATAGTTAATAAATCATATTTAAGAACATACTTAGGAGAATATCTTCCGTCCTATATGATTCCTAACCATTTTGTTAAATTAGAATCTATACCGTTAACACCTAATGGAAAAGTTAATAAGGAAGCACTACCAGATGTTGATTTATTGGATGTGTTAAGAGATACTTATGTGGCTCCAGGCAATAAAACAGAAAAGAAATTAGTATCTATTTGGGAAGAGGTTATAGGAATTAAGGGTATAGGTATAAAAGATAATTTTTTTGAGTTAGGTGGGCATAGTTTGATGATTTCTCAAATGTTCAATATAGTATATAAGGTGATGAATAAAAGTATTTCATTTAAGGCTTTTTATTCTAACCCAACTATTGAAAGTATAAGTAAGTTACTGCAAAAAGATGAATTTGTTGCTATAAAGAAGATTCCTATCTCAGATTCATATACTATAACACCATCTCAACATCGTTTATGGTTGTTAAGTCAGATAGAAAATAATAATCAGGCTTATCAAATTACCGGAGCTTTATTATTAGAAGGGAATATTATTGTTGAAAATTTCAAAAAATCTTTTAAATATGTAGTTGACCGTCATGAGATATTACGAACTTATTTCAAGAATAATGAAGATGGAATTTTACAACAATATATAGTTCCGATATCTGAATTTGACTTTAATGTTTCTGTTAAAGATTTTTCTAAATCAGCAAGACCAAATCAATCTGTTAAGGAGTATATAAAAGAAGAGCAAAATAAAGGATATGATTTATCGAAAGGACCTTTATTTACTATGTCACTTTTGAAGATTAACGACACTAAATATGTTTTTTTCTTATCAATGCACCACATCATTAGTGATGGATGGTCATTGGAGATTTTAACATCTGAAATTATAGAAAGTTACAGGCAATTAGAGCAAGGAGAGTGTTCATTGCCATATTTATCGATACAATTCAAAGATTATGCTTCTTGGTTAGAAGAAACGAATACTGAAAATTCATTGCAACAGGCAAAAGCGTATTGGTTGAATTCGTTTGAAGGTGAATTACCTGTATTAGAAATACCAAGTTTTAAAAATCGTCCTTTGATAAAAACATATACAGGAAAAGAATTAAATCATAGTTACTCAGAAGAAGTTTTATCTCGATTAAAGGTTTTTTCACAGCAATATCAAGTGACATTATTTATGACTTTAATGTCAGCAATTAAAACCTTACTGTTCAAATATAGTAATCAAAGAGATATCATAGTAGGTACACCAATTGCAGGAAGAGAACATCCCGATTTAGAGCCTCAAATAGGATTATATATTAACACATTAGCAATACGAACACAACTAAATGAAAAGGATAGTTTTTTAGATTTACTAAAGAAAGAAAAACACCATTTATTAGAAGCATATTCAAATCAGAGTTTTCCTTTTGATAGGTTAGTAGAGGAACTTAATTTAAATAGAAATACTTCTAGATCACCATTATTTGATGTAATGATGGTATTACAAAATCAAAAGCAGCTATCTGATTTCCAGAATAGAACAAGTCTTACTGACGTAACAATAAGTGAATTTGAAATAGAACAAGAAATTGTGCAGTTTGATTTATCTTTTGCATTTGTAGAAGACGATAAATTATCCTTAAATATATCATACAACACTGACATTTATGATGAAGTATTTATAAAAAGTATCTTTTTACATCTAGAAAATTTATTTGAACAGATATTGATATCTCCTGACCTTAGCATAGAAGATATGGATTTGTTAACTGATTCAGAGAAAAAAGAAATATTAATAGATTTTAATGATACTAAAACAGATTACCCCAAAGACAAATCCATTATAGAATTATTTGTAGATCAAGTAAAAAATACTCCAGATACAATAGCTTTAATTTTTGAGGAAAAAGAACTTACATATAGAGAGTTAGATGAGGAGTCAAGTCGTTTAGCTAATTATTTACTATCTAACTATAAAATAGAAATAGAGGATTTGGTGGGAATAAAGTTGGATCGTAGCGAATTATCTATTATATCTTTATTAGCAGTATTAAAAATAGGAGGAGCTTATGTACCTATAGACCCAAATTACCCTCAATCTCGAATAAGATACATTGAAGAAGATAGCAACTGTAAGTTAGTTATAGATAAAGATTTATTAGAAGCTTTTAAAAGAGCTAAAAATTACTCGAATACTCTTCCAGAAATACGAATCAAACCAGACAACTTAGCTTATGTAATCTATACCTCGGGATCAACTGGAAAGCCAAAAGGAATATTAGTTGAGCACCGATCTGTTGTAAGATTAGTAGTAAATACAAATTATATTGAAGTTGTTGAAGGAGATAAAATTTTAGGGTTATCTAGTTTTTCATTTGATGGCTCTACGTTTGATATATTTATGTCTCTTTTGCGAGGAGCTACTTTAGTAGTATCCTCAAAAAATATTTTTTTAGATATTAATAATTTTGAAGATATATTAATAGAGAAACATATAGACAGCTTTTTTATAACAACAGCTTTATTTAATACCCTTGTAGAGTCAGAATTAAGATCAATAGGAAATCTAAAATACATATTATTTGGAGGAGAACAAGTGTCAGTAAAACATGTGAGACGATTTAAAGAGCTATATCCCGAAGTGAACCTTCATCACGTATATGGTCCAACTGAAAATACAACTTATTCTACTTATTACACTATCAAAAATGTACAAGAAAATATTCAAACAATACCTATCGGTACGGCTATATCTAATAGTACTTGTTATATTTTGGATAGTAATTGTCGTCCAGTTCCCGTAGGAGTAATTGGTGAAATCTATTTAGGTGGAGATGGTCTAGCAAGAGGATATCTAAATAAAAGAGATTTAACAGAAGAAAAGTTTATCTCTCATCCATTTAAAAAAGGAAAGCGATTGTATAAAACAGGTGACTTAGCAAAGTGGACACCAGATAAAGTAATTGAGTTTGTTGGAAGAAAAGATGATCAAGTAAAAATACGAGGATACCGTATAGAATTAGGTGAGATTGAAAATGTCTTATTATCCCAACCCGGGATAAAACAAGCTGTAGTTACAGTTAAGAAACAAGCGATAGGTCCTATGCTAGTTGCATATATTGTTTCAGAATCAGGCGATGTAGATGAGCAAAAAATAAGAGTTAACCTAAGTAGAAATTTACCGGATTACATGTTACCAAATTGTTATGTGACATTAGATGCAATTCCATTAACTTCTAATGGTAAAATAGACAAGGAAGATCTTCCAGAGATTACAGGAGAAAATATTCTCAAGCATGAATATGTTGCGCCCAGAACAACATTGGAAAAGAAATTAGTATCAGTCTGGCAAGATGTTTTACATCAAGAACGAGTGGGAGTTACCGACAACTTCTTTGATTTAGGAGGGCATAGTTTGATGATTTCCCAAGTTATTAATCGAATTCATAAGAATATAGGTAAGAGCATTTCGTATGCATTGTTTTATAATAATCCGACTATAGAGAGGTTGTGTGATGAATTAAAGGACCAAGAGTTCTTACCTATAAATTGTGTAGGTAAATCTGACTTTTATCCTACTACACCTGCGCAACAAAGGCTATGGTTTTTAAGTCAATTTGAAGGAGCTACTCAGGCATATAATATCTCTGGGGCTGTAATTTTGGAAGGTAATATTGTGGTTGAGAATTTTCAAAGAGCTTTTAACCATGTAATCAATCGTCACGAAATATTAAGAACTTATTTCCAAAATAATGATGATGGTTTTTTACAACAGTTTATACTTTCAAAATCTGATTTTGAAATTAATCTTTCCGTAGAAGATTTTTCAGAATCAGCATCCTCTGAGGAATCTCTTAAAAAATATTTAAAAGAAGAACAAAAAAAAGAGTATGATTTATCCAATGCACCTTTATTAAAAGCTTCACTTTTAAAAAGAAAAGATAACAGCTTTATATTTTTCTTATCGATGCATCATATTATTAGCGATGGATGGTCAATAGAAATTTTAACTTCTGAAATTATCACAGGATACCAACAACTACAATTAGGAGAAAATATAGTATTGCCAGAGTTGTCCTTACAGTTTAAAGATTATGCGGTTTGGCTTGCAGAAAGAAATACCGTAGGTTCAGAAAAAGATTCAAAAGAGTATTGGCTAAATGTTTTCCAGGGGGAATTACCTATATTAGAATTACCGAGCTATAAAAAACGTCCTCAAGTAAAAACATATTCAGGGAACGTTTTGACTCATAGTTATTCAGAAGAAATCTTGTCAGAACTGAAGTATTTCTCAAACCATCATGAGGTGACATTATTTATGACTTTAATGTCTGTGGTTAAAATCTTGCTTTCTCGATATAGTAATCAAAAAGATATCATTCTAGGTACACCGATTGCAGGACGCGAATATCCAGATTTAGAATCTCAAATAGGTTTGTATCTTAACACGTTGGCAATTAGAACACAATTGGATAAGAATGATAGTTTTTTGGATGTATTGAAGAAAGAAAAACAACATTTAATAGATGCATATTCGCATCAAGATTTTCCTTTTGATGTACTTGTAGAACAGCTTAATTTAAATCACGACACTTCTAGGTCTCCCTTATTTGATGTGATGGTAGTATTACAGAACCAACAACAATTGTCGAATTTTCAGCATAGAACATCAATACAAGATTTAACCATAAGTGAATTTAATCTTGACTCAGAATTTGCACAATTTGATTTGTCTTTTGCATTTGAGGAGAAGGAAGGTTTATGCTTAAGTATTTCTTATAATACCGATATTTATGAAGAGTCTTTTATACGAGGTATTTTTTCGCATCTGGAAAATATATTTTTACAAATACTAGAATCACCATCTATAGCAATAGAAGCAATAGATATATTAACTACAGAGGAGAAGCAAATTTTACTGAAAGAATATAACCATACTAGAGTTGTTCATAATACCGATGAAACCATTATTTCTTTATTTGAAGAGCAAGTAATATTAAACCCAGAAAATATAGCTATTGAATATGGAGACAAAGAGCTTACTTATTCTATGCTCAATGACCTGGCTAATGATTTAGCATATTACTTAAAAAAAGAATTGAATATTTCTGCACAGGATTTTATCGGAGTAAAATTAGAAAGAAGTGAAAGGTTATTAATAACACTACTAGCAATCCTCAAAGCTGGTGCTACCTATGTGCCAATAGATGTAAATTATCCAAAAGAGAGAATTGCTTATATAGAAAAGGATAGTAATTGTAGATTGGTTATAGATGAAAATCAATTCGGTTGTTTTTTAGAGTGTCAAAAAGGCTATTCAAAGGAAAACATAGGAAATAATAGCGAGGCAAGTAATTTGGCCTATATTGTTTATACCTCAGGAACCACTGGATACCCTAAAGGAGTTATGATATCCCATCAGAATGCTGTTGCATTAATTAACTGGGCAAAGGATGAATTTTCAGACACTAATTTTGATGTAGTTTATGCAGCTACTTCTCACTGTTTCGATCTTTCTATATTTGAATTATTTTATACTTTATCTGTAGGAAAAAAAATAAAATTACTTGATAATGCATTGAAAATAGGGGAACATTTAAGAGAGGATAGTAAAATTTTGTTAAATACTGTTCCTTCTAGTATAAGAAATATTTTAGAAGAAGGGTATGATTTAAACAATGTAAGTGCTATTAATTTAGCAGGAGAACCTTTTACTGTTGATATTGCTCAAAAACTTTTACCATACAATATAGAGGTTAGAAATCTTTATGGTCCATCAGAAGATACTACTTATAGTACATGTTACAAGTTGACAAACACAAAAGTATATACATCAATTCCAATAGGACGACCTATAACAAACACTCAAGTTTATATTTTAGATGATAATATGCAGTTATTACCATCAGGAGCAATAGGAAAATTATATATTTCTGGAGCAGGAGTTGCACAAGGGTATTTGAATCGTTCAGAATTAACAGCCCAAAGTTTTATAGAAAACCCATATTGTAAAGGAGAATATATTTATGATACTGGTGATCTGGCAAGATGGTTACCAGATAAAAATATTGAATTCTTAGGAAGAAAAGATACTCAAGTAAAAGTTAGAGGATATAGAATAGAATTAGGAGAAATAGAAAATGCACTATTGCTTCAAGAAGATGTTGATCAATGTGTAGTGATAGTCAAGAAGGTACAAGGAGATAGTATAATCGTTTCTTACCTGGTGAGTAATAAAGATATAGATAGAAAAAAAATACATTCATCTTTAAGTAAGAAGTTACCGAATTATATGTTGCCGAGCTATTATATTGAATTGGAGTCTATGCCATTAACACTTAATGGAAAGATTAATAAAAGCGCTTTACCCGAGCCGGATAATCTAAAATCTTTTAATGTTATAGAATATGTAGCTCCCAGAAATGTTCTCGAAGAAAAACTAGTGTTAATATGGCAGGATATTCTTCAGAAAAAGACAATAGGAATCGAGGATAGTTTTTTTACTTTAGGAGGGCATAGCTTAAAAGCTACAAGGATGATATCCAGAGTCCAACGAGATTTTGATGTAAAGATCGAATTAAAAGAGGTATATCAAAAACCAACAATATCTAATTTGTCGAATTATATACAATCAATTCAAATTTTGAACGCCCAAGAAAGTAATACCCTTATCGAAGGCGATGAATTAGTGTTTTAAAAACTAAATATTCTATTACATTTTAGATACCTACTCTGTCTTTCAAAATAGTAGTATATATCGAAGGAAATTATATGATTTCTAATGTTTTTATTTAAACTAATCTTAGCTTATCGCTAAAAGTTTTTCTACCCCCCCTCACTCAATTGATCAAGACATTATCCAAGAAAAAACATTTATCAGAAACTATTCTTAATAGTTGTAGATGAATATCGAAAAGGTTTTGTAAAAAATAGATAATTAAAAAATGGAAAAAGTTAAAAGTATTATTGAAGTTTTGTCCAACAAAAATGTTCAGATTTTTCTTGACGATTCAGGAGAGAAGCTAAGAGTAGTTGGAGATACTAATTCTTTAACAAAGCAAGACAAAATCAATATTTCTGATAACAAAAGAATGCTGATTCAGTTACTTGAAAAAAGTAATAACCTTAATGAGATGAAATTTAAACGCATTACACCAGTGACCAAATCAGATAGGTACTCATTATCTGCTGGTCAGCGTAGGTTATGGGTTTTGAGTCAATTGGATGAAGGAGCTGAGGTTTATAACATGCCTTTTGAAGTAGTTCTAAAAGGAGAATATGATGTTACTTCTTTTAATAGTGCAATAAGTGCAGTAATCGATCGTCATGAGATATTACGAACCGTTTTTAAGTTGGATGATCTTGGAGAGGTAAATCAATATATAATTCCTAAAGAAGTATTAGATTTTAATTTAGAATATCATGATTTTAGAAACTATGAGGATAAAAAGGACAAGATAAAAGCCTATATCAAAGAAGATTCTTATAAAGCTTTTGATTTAGAAAATGGTCCTTTATTAAGAGCAAGCTTACTTCACCTTGAAGATGACGAATATGTCTTTTACTGTAATATGCATCACATTATTTGTGATGGATGGTCGATGAATGTACTATCAAAAGAAATATTGAATTTTTATGAAATTTTTAAAAACAATAAAGAATTTGTTATTTCTCCTTTAAGAATTCAATATAAAGATTACGCATCCTGGCAGTTATCAAACCTAGAAGAGCTATCTAACAATAAAGATAGAGATTACTGGTTAAATGAGTTGTCCGGTGAATTACCGGTTATAGATTTACCAAGCAGTAAGTTGCGTCCTTCTATTAAAACACATAAAGGGCATAGTTTTAAGACATATTTATCCAAAAGTACTACTAAGAATTTAAGAAATTTTAGTCAGCAACAAGGAGGAAGTTTGTTCATTAGTCTTTTGTCAACATGGAATGTCTTATTATATAAGTATACATCTGATCAAGATATTGTCATAGGAAGTCCTGTTGCAGGAAGGGATCATGAAGATTTAGTTGATCAGATTGGGTTTTATGTAAATACACTAGCTCTAAGGAATACTGTAAATCCAGAAGAGAGTTTTATTTCATTTTATGATAAGGTGAAAAAATCAACTTTATCTTCTTTTGATCATCAGATGTACCCATTTGATCGTTTGATTGAGGATTTGGATTTAAAGCGAGATGTAGGACGTAATGCAATTTTTGATATCATGTTGGTGTTGCAAAATGCAGGGTCAGATATAAATGAGTTTGACATTTCAGAGCATAATATCAATAAGATAGAAGATTTAGGAAATACAGTATCGAAATATGATATAGAGCTTAGTTTTCAAGAAGTAGGAGATTGTCTTTCTTTCCAGGTTATCTACAACACAGATGTTTATGATGGAATAATGATCAATAATTTAATACATCATTTCAAGCAATTACTGGATAACCTTTTATTAACTCCTAAAGAAAAAATAGGTTCGATTGATTTTCTAACACAAGAAGAAAAAAGAGAATTGCTATATGATTTCAATGCTACCAGTGTTATTTATCCAAATGATAAGACTATTGTCGATTTGTTTAAAGAACAAATAACAAAGACTCCTGATGCAATTGCATTAGCTTTTAAGGGACGAACACTTACGTATAGAGAATTAGACGAAGACTCCAACAGTTTAGCAAATTATTTACTGTCAAACTATAAAATAGAGAAAGAAAATATAATAGGAATAAAGTTAGATCGTAGCGAATGGTTTGTAATTTCGATATTATCAATCCTTAAATTAGGAGCGGCTTATGTTCCAATAGACCCCAACTATCCTAATCAAATAATGTCTCATATAGAGGAGGATAGTAATTGTAAAATTATTATAGATGATGAACTATTAAACACTTTCAAAAGAAAAGAAAATAGCTCAAAAGTTGCACCCAATATTGATATTGATATAAGGAATCTGGCTTATGTGATATATACATCTGGGTCCACAGGAAAACCTAAAGGAGTTATGATTGAGCATAGAGGAATTGTAAATACAATTCTATCTTCAATAGATATTTTAAACCTTAAGGGTCATAAGAGGGGATTATTATTTGCATCTTTTTCCTTCGACGCTTCAATATTCGAAATTTTTATAGTCTTATTATCAGGAGCAAGCCTTCATATAGCAGGTGAAGAAGAAAGAAATGACCCTAAGTTATTAGAATCTTTTATCGAGTATGAAAACATCGATATAGCCACAATTTCTCCTTCATATTTAAAATTGATGGATATTCAAAAAATACAAGGATTAAAAACACTGATAACTGCAGGAGAATCAGCAGTTCCTGATAAAGTTTCAGAATTTCTTAATTGGGGTACATTTTATAATGGGTATGGTCCTACTGAGGTTAGTATCTGTGCCTCAATTTTTAAGATAGATAAAGGTTGTACTCTGATGTCAAATAATATACCAATTGGGAGTCCAATATCTAATGCTCAGATATATATAATTGACGAAAATAATTCTTTAGTACCAAAAGAGGTTATTGGAGAAATATGTATAGGGGGCCCTGGATTGGCTAGGGGATACCTAAATCGCTCGGAATTAACAGATGAAAAATTTATCCCTCATCCATTTAAACAAGGAGAAAGAGTTTATAAAACGGGAGATCTGGGAAGATGGTTGCCCAATGGTAATGTAGAATTTATTGGACGGAAAGATGATCAGGTAAAAATAAGAGGTCATCGTATAGAACTTGGGGAAATAGAAAATGCTTTACTAAAATTAGAACAAATAGATAACGCTATAGTTTTGGTAAAGGAATATGTCAACAATGAAAAGGAATTAATTGCATACATCATTTCTTCAAAAAAACAAAACACTTCTGATTTAAGAAAGTCATTGAAGAATACCTTATCAGATTATATGCTTCCTTCGCATTACATACAATTAGAAGAATTTCCGCTTACTCCAAACGGCAAGTTAAACAAAAAAGCTTTGTTAAAACTTAACGCAGAAACTCTTACTAGTAATGTAGAGTATATAGCTCCTAGAAATGAAATAGAAAAGCAATTGGTGACTATATGGGAAGAAGTAATAGGAACAAAGAAAATAGGTGTGATGGATGACTTTTTTGACTTAGGCGGGCATAGTCTTAAGGCTGTTAATATGTTATCAAGAGTAAACAAAGTTTTTGATGTAAGGATTGATTTTACATTAATTTTTAGAGTAAGATGTATTTCAGAACTAGCACAACTTATAGCAAATATGTTATGGGATAAGAAGCAAATAGAAACAAGTCAAGTCGTGGAGAAAATAACAATTTAATTTAATCAAAATGAACAAGTATTTAAAATTAAACGTAGGATTAGAAGCATTAGTTGATAGATGGTATGCATGGCCACACATTATATCCCCTGCAACAGCTGCAATGAATATCAAAGAAAGGCATTTAAAAATTATGCAATCTTATATTAAAAACCCTAAAATTCATTTTGCGGCAGTGAACAAACCTGAAATGTTAGGTGGACCATTTATTGATTATGATGGAGGTAGAGTTGAAGAAATTAAAGAACTGTATGAGCAAACTATTAACAAAAGAGAGAAAGTTTTAGAATTTTGCGAAGCGGTAAATGACCTAAATACCATAGTGCAAAAGGAGGCTAAAGGGTACTGTTTAGATTCTTTATATGATGAAATACCTGAAATTTTAAGAGGTTATGTGGAGCTTTATTATGATTTAAATAACCATCCAAATTTTAGATTTTTCGAATCTTTACTATATGAAAGCGAATTTTATGATGAGTCTATGCAAACCATTTCATTACAAATTATAGAATCCGATAATTCACGCTCGTTTTGTCTGAGTACCCCAAGATTAGATGATCCTAATGTGATTCACTTGGATATTCCTTTCAAAAACTCAGTTATTGATGATTTGTTTAAAATGAAACGTCAACCGGGAGATGTAGAAAATATTAAAGAAGCATTAAACATACCAGCAGAACAAAATGATCTTTTTGAATCTTTTTTTACTACTGAACCACCAAAAGAATATCAAAAGTATGAGAGAGAAGGAATTCTTACTAGATATTTTGGACATGCTTGTGTATTGGTAGAAACAAAAGAAGTTTCAATTTTGGTAGATCCTGTAATTAGTTATGATGGGTATGAAACAGATGTTAATAGATATACTATTGATGATCTACCAGAATTTATAGATTATGTTTTGATTACACATAATCACCAAGACCATATTTTATTTGAAACCTTATTGCAATTGAGACACAAAATTGGGAAAATAATCCTTCCTGGAGCAAGTAAGGGTAACCTTCAAGACCCTAGTTTAAGAATCATGTTTAATAAGATTGGTTTTAATAATATTATTGAATTAGATGACATGGAATCTGTAGAATTAGATAGATGTACTATTACTGGTTTACCTTTTATCGGAGAGCACTCAGATTTAGATATTAGAAGTAAGCTTTGTTATCATGTAGAACTTCATAATAGATTTAAAATTTTATTTGCAGCAGATTCTCAAAATGTTGAACCTATGGTATATGATAGAATTCATAAAATTATGGGTGATGTAGATGTGTTGTTTTTGGGTATGGAATGTGATGGAGCTCCATTATCTTGGTTATATGGCCCTTTGTTACCAGAACCTCTTACCAGAGATCAAGATCAATCGCGTCGATTAGCTGGTTCAAATTTTAAACAAGGAGAAAGACTTGTAAACATATTTAATCCTAAAAATGTATTTATATATGCTATGGGTATGGAGCCTTGGTTGGAGTTTATCAGTTCTATAAAATATACGGACGAATCAAAGCCGATTGTCGAATCAAACAGGTTGATTGAAGAGTGTAAGAAAAGAGGAATTGACGCAGTTCGATTATATGGTGAAAAAACGATTGAATATTAGATACAAAAATATTTAAAGATTATACTTTTCAAAAACTAAAGACTCACCTTGGTACATCCTTCTTTTTGTAACTAATATTAGATAGGTGAGATAGATAATCTAATAAAACCTTATTGGACTCTAAAACTTCCCGAACTTGAAAGTAAGATTTTAGGTTTGTTTTTGGAAGCACTTTAAAATGCAATTTATTCATTATCAGTAAATTAAAAGCCAATGAAAAAAGTGATAGAATTACTTGCCAAGCTTAGAAAACAAGAAATTAAGTTAATTCTGAAAGGAGACGATTTAGAAATTATTTCTTACAAAAATAAAATAAGTCAAGATCAAATACATGAAATTAAATTAATTAAAGATCAGATCATCTTATATTTAGAAAGCAATAATAAAGATAGGTCAGAATATACTTCATCTATTCCAAAAATTGAATCAAACTTACAGAATTACCCTGTTTCGAATGCGCAATATCGACTTTGGTTGGCAAGTCAAAATGAAGAAGGATCAGTTGCTTATAATACACCAAATACAGTTTTTTTGGATGGAAATTATAATATAGATTGTTTTCAAAAGGCTTTACATTCGGTAATAGAACGTCACGAGATTTTACGTACTGTTTTCAAGATAACAGATACAGGAGAAGTTAGGCAATACATCAGTTCTCTCGAAGAAACAAAGTTTTCGATAGATTTTAAAGATTATAGATATGAAGAGGATCCAGAGTTTTCCTGTGATGCTTATGTGACTGAAGATTCGTATAAACTTTTTGATTTAGAAAAAGGCCCTTTGTTACGAGCTAGTTTATTACAAATTTCTGATAATCGATACATATTCTATTATAATATGCATCATATCATTGGTGATGGAGTATCAATGGAAATTTTATCTCGGGATATGATGACGTATTATAAGGCATTTGTAACCAGTACTTTCCCAGATATTACACCATTACGAATTCAATATAAGGATTATGCTGTTTGGCAATTGGATCAGTTAAATAGTTCTTCATTTCAAAGTCATAAAGAATATTGGCTCTCTAAGTTTAGAAATGAAGTGACGGTTTTAGATCTACCGACAAAAAAGAAGAGATTACCTGTAAAGACTTATAAAGGAAAAGGTATAGGAACTTACATTTCTCCAGAAATGACTTCGAAATTACGTGATTTTACAACGGAAAGAGGAGGTAGTTTATTTATGGGATTATTGGCAGTTTGGAAGGTGTTAATTTACCGATATACAGGCCAAACAGATATAACTATAGGTAATCCTGTGGCAGGCAGAGATCACCCAGACTTAGAGGATCAGATCGGTTTTTATATTAATATTTTACCATTGCGTAATAAGATTAATCCTGATCATAATTTTATTCAATTGTTTGATCAAATTAAAGAGAACACATTGGATGCCTTTGATCATCAGATGTATCCGTTTGATCGATTATTAGAAGACTTAAACTTAGTGAGAAACACAAGTAGAAGTCCATTGTTTGATATGAAAATGGATTATCACGGTATTTCAGAGAATGGTTTAGTTTTCAATGATAATCAAGATTTGGGAAGCTGTATGGTTAAGTTTGATTTGGAGATTGATCCTACAGAAATAGCGGGAGGAATAAATATGATGTTCAAATATAACACAGATGTTTATGATCAGGGAATGATTGAGAAATTCATTCTTCATTATCAGAGTTTATTGTCGTGTCTTTTATCAGATCCAATTAAAAGTATTAATGATGTTCATTATTTATCAAAAGGAGAGACTGCTCAACTTTTGGATGATT
>NZ_OMPF01000017.1:0-9624 GCF_900312735.1 Aquimarina sp. AU119
GATTGATACCAAGCCCAAATTGGATATTGACCTTTTTCATCTGGTTTTCCAATTCGTTTATTCATTTGAATTTTCATCCAATCATATCCATCTTTAAAATCTGGTTCTACAAATTGCTGCTTTGCTACTAATATTCCTTTGGTTTGTAATTCATTCCATCCATTTTCATCTTGTATTGTCCAAAGTTTAACTTTCATTTAGTTAATTGTAGATAACGTTTAATATATGTGTCGTAGCTTTGCAAAATGTTACCTAGCCTTGGGCTCTTCTGCACAGATTTTATTCCTTTTTCAGTTTTAAAATCACTGTGCCATTATAAATATACAAGAACCATCATTCGATTAATCACTAATCAGCTATGATCACATATATAGTGTTGTGATATCGTTTAAATTTTACTCAAAATGCGTTGTAAAAAATTAGGTTTTCGTTCCGGAAATATTTTTTCATCGCGTTCGATATAATCATATACTTCGTCCGTTATTTTTATTTTCAATTCCAGAATTTCCTTTTTCATTTCTCCAGCAAGTTTACTGTTGTAAAGACCTGATTTAATCATATAAAGATTATTGGATATAGTTGCGATTGTCTCAAAATCATTGCCAATATTTTCAGGAACATCTTTGGGCTTTGCTGTTCGATCTTCTTCCCATTGAGCTATACCATATTTACAATATAGTTTATAAATATCAAGTCCTATTTTGCTCATTTATTTAGTTTTTTGGAATGTATCACAACGTTTAGCTATGCGTAGTGCGGAAGCAAAAAATCACTGGTTTTCGACCTAACACTTAGCCAAAGTTTATGTTTTGTTTTTATCTTTTCTAAAATACTAAATTTAAATCTTTGGCGACAAACCAAATAGGCAATGACTTTTCGGTTAAACTTAAACCCCGCATTATCGCATAGGTGTTGTTACAACACGTTTTATTAACGTTTAAATTTATTTTGTTCATTCAATAATATAATAAGCTTTTCTGATTTCTCATTAAGTTTTACTATTGGTTGTTCATTATTGGATTCGTGATTCAAATTTGGTTCGTCCTCAGTTGTCGTTAAATCAAATTTGTCAAAATTTGAAGTGAAAATTTCATTTTGTTTTACAAACCAAAAGTATCTCAAAGGTTGATGAGTTAAGGTCATGTAGCTTTCATTATCAGTTTTGTATTGTTTTACTTCTGATTTGATGATTTCTCGAGAATTATTTTGGTAGTATTCGTATGGACTTGAGTTTTTTATAATAATTGGCTGAAATTCACCACAGTTATCGAATTTTTGAATATAATTCAATTCATTCTTATTCCAAAAAGCATATAAAGAGTAATAAGTTCCATTTGGAAGACAAACTTCCGCTTTTGAGTATTTTTTTTTGGCAATTCTGATCATTCCATATTGAATGTGCTCAATAATAAAATAGTCCGTTATATTCTCATTTAGCATTGATTCCTGAATTTTAACAATTTGTGTTGAGGATTCTACATTCTCACGAGAAATTTTATTTGTTTTACAACTTAGAAGAAGACTAAAAATTACTATTAAAACTCTCATCGGCTTAAATGTGTTGTAACGCCAAATATATGAATCGGAGCAAGGCAAGCAAGCCTAAACCAATTGATCTATCTGCGCATTTTTATTTCTTTATTAATTTATAAAAATCTAGCGCCACCACAAAAGGAAATGATCTTTCGATCTAACCCCAAACTTTGCTCTGATTTCATATATAATGTTAGCTACTTTTTATTTTTCCGTTTTCCAGTTAAAATTTAAAGCCTTACACTTAGGACATTCAACATATTCCCCTTCAAGATAGTCAACATTACAGCGATTACACTTTCCGTACTTTTTATTAATATGCATAAAGGAGAACTTAGCATCAATACTTTCTATGTCATAGAGTGATTCTATTTTTTGAATTAACTCTCCAAGTTTATTATTGGCTTTTAATTCAGAAAGATTTTTTTTCTCTTCAGATGTGAAATTTGGAACTTCAAATTCTCTTTTCGAACATTTTTCACAAGACAGTTTCATAAAATTATAAACTTTCTTTTTGTTTGTTAAACCACTTTAGTTGAGATTCAATCCGCCCAAGTATTTTTTCGTCCGAGTCATTATGAATATCTCTTAGTTGGTATTTAGGATTAATCAAGTTTTCTTCTTCTATGAATTCGTTGATTTTAAGATTGAAAATTGCCTGGCCAAACCTTTGTCCTGGATTTTCATTCAGATAGGTAGAAATATGGTCAATTATTTTCTTGTGTTCTTTTTTCATTATCTGATAATTGTAGCTAACGTTTAATGTATAGTTTCGTAGCGGACTTGTCGACAAAGAATTTTCCGCATTGCCCAAAGTTAACAAATGCGCGTAAAATTCCGTTAGGAATTTCCGCCGCTATGAACTTATACATTTTGTTATGCGCCGGCTTTTTTATTCAGCCGGGACTTTGCAAAATTGCCTTAAGCAAAGCGATTATTGCTTGCGAACCGCTTTTTCCAATTCCCGCGATCGCTTTGCGACTTTGGGTTGGACGATAACTCTTACAAAAAAAATCACTGGCCCAAATTCCGTCCGAATCGGGGAGGAGCTCCAACTTTTGAATTGGTAAAAATCTTCGAGAAAATACTCAGACCTTTCCTCCGTAGCCCGTCCGTTTACGTTCTACTTGCGTTTTGCTTTTCAGACCTCCGATGCTGGCGCTTAACGGTTTGTGTATGAAACGTAGCGTGTAAAAGATACTATATTCCGGTTTAGCACTGAGCCAATTTTTTATATTTTGATTTAACTTTTCAGTTTTAAAACCAAATTAAAAATTTGGCGGTCTTGGCAAATAAAACACAAACCTTTCGGTTTAGCACTTACTAGCTATGTTTTATACACCGTGTTAGAAACTTTTGTTTTTAAGATGGCAATCTTTTTACAATAAACTTCATTTGTCCTCGATGATTGGACTCATGCTCGCAAACATGAAACCATTTACAATAATTATTGGTTGGACCCCATGGCCAATCCTGATCAATCTCCATAAGCCACTTATCTCCTCTTTTTGCAAATTCCTTTTTTGTGTGCTCTCTTACTTCTTTAAGTTTTTCTAGGTAGTAACCAACTTCATTTCCAATTATTTGTTCTCTACCAAGTTTCCCTAGTCCTGAAGGAATATCCCATTCGGACTTAATGTCTTCACTCCATTTTCCCCATTCAAGACCGTCAAAAGTATGCAGTTGATAATATTTTTCTGTTGCAGCTAAATGTAGTAACATAGCTCCAATAGAATTTGATTGTTCATCGACTTGAAAGTCAAGTTGCTCAACTGTTAAATCTTTCACACTGTTTATAACCCAAGCTCTCATCATGTTCATAGTTGACAGTAAAGTTCCAACTTGCGGGTCAAATCCGTCTCTCGGCCCAATAATATAGAGACTATCTTCAGTTTGATTGGGTAATTCATTAGCAATTCCAACGAATGGAATAGAAACTAATCCGTAAGTTAAAAGTGCAGATTTTTTTAAGAAATTTCTTCTGTTGTTATTCTCTGGTTGATTCTTCATATTTTGAGTAACGTTTTGTAATTATTTAAAAATCATCACCTTTTAATTCGATCTCTTCCGTAAAACGTTTCCACAAAGTAATTAATTTTTCAGGAAAAAGAGGTAATTGTTTCTAACGTTTAATATATGTGTCGTAGCAGGGCAAAATGTTACCCTGTTTTTCTGTATTTCTGCGCATTGGTTGCTAACTTTTACTTTTTGCAAGCATTGCGCCTTACCAAATATACACAGACCATTCGATTCATCACTTAGCTGCTATGATCACATATATGTTGTTGTACAACGTTTCTTTTAAATTTAGAAAATCAATAAATAAACAAAATAACCAAAAACACTTAATGTAGATATAATTGCAAGCAAAGAAAATAGGGTTGGTCTTGTTTCCTTGTTCTTCGCAAACTTTATGAATTCATCCAAACCAAGTTCATCAACCGAAGCCTCTTTACGACTTTTTTCCATCATTAAATATTCTAAAAATATTAGAAAAATTAGATTTATGAGAGGAATCATAATTACCTTTATGTTTATATCATCATAAATTCTGGAAAGAGCAAAATATCCCCCAATAAGAATGTTGTTAAAGGTGAATAATTTGTCATTTATTCTATTGAAATGACTCAAGATATTTTTAACAGCATCTTCTTTAATTTTTTCGATTTTCTTGTTGAACTCTTCTACTTCCATATTTTGTTAAGTCAGATTATGTCATCCAATCCAAATCCGTAATTCATTATTTGGGATTTGTTTTTCGAATAACCTAGTAATTATCAAATTCGATGGTCTTACTTTTAAGTCCTCTTGATTTTTAAATTCGATTATATAATCTCCTCTTTCAGGAATATCTAAAACCATTATCTTCTTGGCTCTTTCTCCTGATTCATATGATTGAAACCTCCAATTTGTTATTTCAGGGAGAATTATTTTTCCATTCTTCATATTTTTTAAGGAGAATGTAAAATTACCAATTGAGACATCCCAACCACCAATAACTTTTACGCTATATATCCCTACTGATAACTCTATTGCTTTTCCAGAATCATAAATATTAATTGGAAATCGAATTTCTAGATATCTAAGATTAGTTCTTATTATCTTAATATTCTCAGGGACATTACTTCTTAGTATGAACCCGTGCATTTTGTTATCTGGTGTACGTTGTTTATAGCTATTTTTTATGTACGGTCTAGCTCCATCTCCTGGTTGGAATTCAGTTTGTAAGTATTCTATTTCTTCATCATCCAATTCGCGAACTGTTCCGTTGTTCTCCACGTAAACAAATTCAAATTCCTCTTTTTTAGTCTCCAATAGAATATAGTTTTGATTTAATTCCGCAATTTTATCTAATGTTGTACAACGTTAAATATATGTGTCGTAGCAGGGCAAAATGTTACCAAGCCATCGACATTATTCGCGCATTGGTTGCTAACTTTTACTTTTTGCAAGCATTGTGCCTTACCAAATATACGAGAACCATCCGATTGATCACCTAACTGCTATGATCACATATATGTTGTTGTAAAACGTTTTTTTGTATCAATTTCAATTCCATTGTTTTTACCTGAGTAAAGTCCATTTGCGTAATATTTTATTTAAAATAGTTTTTCGAAAATTTCATTTACAACTTCAAACTTGGGTTTGTTTTTCGTAAAAGCTGCGGCTGGCCCTAGTGGATTTCCAATAGCTAATATTCCATAATTTTGATTAAATAGAATTGGTCCCATTCCATCTATTTCTGGCGTTATATGAATATAACTTTCAAATTGGTAATTTGATATTATGATGTTATTTAAATCATTATTCTTATTTATTTTATAGCGTGTAAAACCTAAAATTAGTTCAGATTGATGTTTTTTAAAACTAACACTAAAATTACGTGTAGAATCAGTCACACTTATGTAGTCAAATTCCATTACAGAATCGGTTATAGTTTTAACAAGCTTATATTCCGTTCTGATTTTTAAAGAATCATTTGAAATTCCAGATAGGAATCTAGTTTCAGTAACTGTTCGCTTTTTTTGATTAGAATCCGAACAACTTGCCTGAATTAAGATAATTGATAATATGTATATTAACTTCTTCAAATGTTTTACAACGCTAAATATATAAATTGGAGCAAGGCAAACGCACCTGAACCAATTGATCTATCTGCGCATTTTTATTTCTTGTTTAATTTATAAAAATTTAGCGCCACCGCAAAAAGGAAATGATCTTTCGATCTATTACTAACTTTGCTCTGATTTTATATATAATGTTACCTACTGGCTTTTTATTTACTTCCTCTAAAAATTATCATTAGATATATCAAAAACATTACTGTATTTGAGATTGTATTAGCAAAAATATATTTTCCTACTCCGTTTTTTCTTTTAGTTTTATTTTTAACAGATAAATAATAGAATGGAAATTCCAATATCAATGTCGATATAAAGGAGGCTAACATTCCAAATATAAATCCAGTTAAGTTATAATCTCCAAACCTTGTTTTTCCACCCCAAAAATCAATATTTCCAGTAATAGATGAAAAATATGGAGCAATAAAGTATAATCCAACAATCATTGAAAAATAATTCCCAATGACTATTAACCACATTTTATTGGGAATTTCTTTTTTCTCTAAATATTCACTTTCATATATTCCAATCAATAAATTTAAAACTAAAGAGTGTAGAATTCCGAACCACATCATAGGTGAACCTGCATTGGCCATCGCTAAAGAAGGAATCAAACTTAGGAATATTATTGTTTTTAATTTGTTATTATTCAATTCAGGTTAAGTTTTTAGCTTGTAGGTAACGTTTAATATATGTGTCGTAGCAGGGCAAAATGTTACCTTGCTTTTTGATTTTTCTGCGCATTGGTTGCTAACTTTTCCTTTTTGCAAGTATTGCGCCTTACCAAAAATACAACAACAATTCAATTGATCACTTTGCTGTCATGATCACATATATAGTGTTAGCAATAGTTTTTAATCCGTTAAATTTATATTTTATTCAGGTTTTATTTGGTAAACTTTTTTCTTCCTTCTGTTGTATCTCAGATTATTATGATTTGCTGTATACCAGGCCGTCCAAGTATAATAATCGTTGACAGTTGGAGGTGATTTTCCAGAGAATTCATAACCAGCTTCCGAATCATGGCCTGAAATTTTTTCCATAAACTCAGCGGAAGTAACTACTGATTGAACATTCTCTTTTGAATAAAAAATATAGTTTGAAATAATCTCTAAATGATACTCCATTTTCTTGCAAGCCTTTTTATCAATACTATCAAATTTCGTGGTTAGACAAGATTGAAACGTAATTAATATTCCAAGCACTAAAATTGTTTTATTACTAATCAATAGAGTTATAGTTTTATTATTGCTAACGTTAAATATATGTGTCGTAGCAGGGCAAAATGTTACCAAGCCATCGACATTATTCGCGCATTGGTTGCTAACTTTTACTTTTTGCAAGCATTGCGCCTTTCTAAAAATACAACAACCATTCGATTAATCACTTAGCTGCTATGACATCATATATCGTGTTGTCATTAGTTTTTATTCATTTATAATTTTGATTATTTCAGCTTCTCCAATTTTTCCCGGGCCTTCATGAATCCACCAAATCCGCCCTTTAACTAAAAGCTCCTCAATATTTTGATGTCTTAAAAACCTAACTATCACGTGTTCTATTTCACCAGGGTAGATTAGTTCTTTATCAAATTCAATTTGTCCAATATAAGTAGTTGGAAATTCATTTGAATTTGGGAAATACTCCATTACGTGATTAGGACGATATTCCGTAGCAATTGGTGTTTTTCTGCCACCATTTTTAGTTGAGTACAAAGTCAGTTTAGCCTTAACGCTAATTACATCAGAGTTCATTCCGTTTCGTAAGAGTTTTTAAAGTTCCACCATTCCATAATTTCGGTCGTGATTTTTTCAGAATCTTCTAGATCATATGACAAACCATAGGTAACGGTCAATTCACTATTTAAAACACGAGAGATTTTTTCAAAATCCGTTCCTTTATATAAATGATTCAGAATTTGATGATTTAAAGAATCAAACTCATCTTTCGGAGAACCAGGAATTAATTCCCACGAATTCATGAGCTTTCTTAATTCCAGAAAATTTTCTTGAAATTCTTTTTTGATTTGATCTTTATTCATCCTAAATTAATGACAACGTTTAATATATGTGTCGTAGCAGGGCAAAATGTTACCTTGCTTTTCGATTTTTCTGCGCATTGGTTGCTAACTTTTACTTCCTGCAAGCATTGCGCCTTACTAAAAATACAAGAACCTTTTGATTGATCACTTAGCTGCTATGATCACATATATGTTGTTGTACAGCGTTTTTATTTAATCTATTCCCAGATCATTTGCAAAGGAATGATGTAATTCAATTTCACTTATCGGAACTCCGGTTTTATCCTCCGTTATTCCACAAATAATTCTTTCTATTTCGTATTTACTCGAAATACGTTCGATGGGAATCAATTCATCGGAATTCATTGAAATAATCCAATCGGTAAGTTTTCGCAAAGTATTTTCTGCTACAGGTTCCGTTCGATCAAATATTTTGAAACCTAAAAAGCGAACTTCTTTGTTCAAAGTACTGTTAAAATCTAGGTCAACTAAATCCGGAACTTTTAGTCCAATTCGATTCTCTAATTTAGTCCAATCAGATTTTAGATCAGTTTTGTTGAGTAAATTGATCATTTTAGTATTTGGTGAAATACTTTGTTTCTCGTTACCAAACTCCTCAAAAGCACGTCTTAATCTATAGAAAACTATTTGTGATAAGCATTTCTTATTCGGTTCCAGCTTTAATCTTTGAAAGATTGCATCAGCCATTTGTTGAATCGTACCAATGTTTGCATATTCGGCATCCGGAATAGTTACTCCAAATTTGTCTTCGATAGACATTACCAATTCTATAGAATCTAATCCCATCTTATATTGTTTTTTAATGCTGTACAACGCCGCATGTATGAATCGGGGCTTGCAAAAATGCGGTTGCCACTCGATCCAGCTGCGTTTGTTTTTAATTTATTTGTAAACTTATTAAAAATCAGCGCCATTGCAAACAAAAACCGATCATTGGTTCTAGCCTAAACTGCCCTGATTTCATACATCTTGTTATGGGTCGGCTTTTTCGTCAGCCGTTGCCTTTGCAAACATACCTTAGCAAAGTGATGTTGCTTAGGTTTTGCTTGCGTTATATTTTTCAAACTCTCTGCGATCGCTTTGCGACTTTGGGTTAGGGGATGACCACTGGGGAAATGCCCAAACCTTTCGTCCGCCGCTGATCGGTACTGGACTTTGTATGCGACTGGATTTTTAAAAACAAGCTCAGCTCACTAGTCCGTGGCTTGTCCGTTTAACTTCTGCTTGCGTTTTGCTTGCGTTCTGCTTAGGTAACTCTTGTCAGATAACTTTTTAGTCAATTTTTACTGACCCATAACGCCGCATGTATGAATCCGGGCTTGCAAAACTGCCTTTGCCATTCGATCCAACTGCGTTTGTTTTTAATTTATTGTAAACTTATTAAAAATCAGCGCCATTGCAAACAAAAACCGATCATTGGTTCTAATCCAAACTGCCCTGATTTCATACATCTTGTTATGGGTCGGCTTTTTCGTCAGCCGTTGCCTTTGCAAACATACCTTAGCAAAGTGATGTTGCTTAGGTTTTGCTTGCGTTATCTTTTTCAAACTCTCTGCGATCGCTTTGCGACTTTGGGTTAGGGGATGACCACTGGGGAAATGCCCAAACCTTTCGTCCGCCGCGGATGGGTACTGGACTTTGTATGCGACTGGATTTTTAAAAACAAGCTCAGCTCACTGGTCCGTGGCTGGTCCGCCGAGATTCTGCTTGCGTTGTGCTTTTCAGACCCTTGATGCTGACCCATAACGTTTAATATATGTGTCGTAGCTGTGTAAAATGTTACCTAGCTTTTCGACTTTTCCGCGCATTGATTGCTAACTTTTACCTTCTGCAAGCATTGCGCCTTACCAAAATACAGCAACCATTCGATTCATCACTTAACTGCTATGATCACATATATAGTGTTGTGTACAGTTTTTATTCCGTTAT